>JAKQIZ010000167.1 GCA_029561465.1 Deltaproteobacteria bacterium
TTCCTGACCGGGGATAGTATCGCCGGCACAATCTATAACCTTGTGCAGGACAGACAGGAGTATGATGGATATGTTGAAACTTACACCGTCGGCCTCTGGGAATCCACCGGGACAAACACTCTGACAGCCTCCACTCCCGTCGCGACCGGTCTGGATCCTGAAGCCGTGACTTTAGCGGGCGGTTCCATGAACGCGAAGCTTTCCGGCACATTCGGCGGTGCAGGCGCTTTGACCAACGACGCTGCCTGGGGCGACTTCACCTTTTTCATGAATGGCGCAATACCTCTGCCTTTCGGCGTCTATGATCTGAAATTAGGGAGCGGTGATCCCGGCGGAATCTTCTCCGGAAAACCGACCGGGGCAACCTCATGGACGGCCAAAATCGGAGGAGCGTTCAACTACGAAGCTGCTTACGAGTATGGCTACTGGCTCGCTGATGTCGGCGGCCAGTGGAACGCCGCAGGTGAGATCACCGGAAATGTTTCCAACGGAACCTATCTGACACCCACACAGATGGGAATCCTTTCCGGGCCGTTTTACGGCCTTTACACAGAGGGAGAAACACCTGATTCCGGCACCTGGGTCGGCCAGAGCATCGGAAATTACGAAGGTAAAAACCTGGCCTTCGTGAGCGATATCTATCCATCTTTGCGCTACTGGGACGGTTCAGCCTGGCAATACGCCTCTTTGTCCATCTCCGGACTTCTGGGCGGTACGGACTCCTTGTGGGACTCTTCCGTTTCGGCCCCTGTCAGCATCAGTGCGCTGGGGTCCCTGTATCTGTACGGTACGCCCAACAGTAACGGAAACATTTTCAGCGCTTCAACCGCCAGCCACAATTACAAGGACATAGCTCAGGTCAACACCACGTATGACGGCGGCGCCTATTATCTGTTCTATGGCGGGCGCGAAAGAAGTGAAACGCTTGAGGCAAATATAGCCGGTTTATACATCTACGACGGTAAGGCTGGCTTCCTCAGAGGCAACTTAGACGGTGATGTATTTTCCCAGATCGGTGTATGGGAAGCTTCTGGCAGCATTTACAAGGAAGAAAAAGACACAACGGGTATTCTCGCAGAAAATCTGCAGGATAATCTCTGGTGGGGCGGCCTCACGGGCAACATATCTTCAGAAGGCGGCAGCCTGAGCGGGGCCGTGGGCTTCAACTACGGCGCCACATTGTATGACAAAAACGGCGGAACAAACTGGATCATGAACGGCGGAATCTGGCAGGCGGACTTAGGTGGATCCTACCGCGGCACAATAGAAACCCCCTGGACGGCCAGAGTCGGAGGTCAGGGGGTCTTCGGGCCTTATTTCGATGGAGGGGGCTTCGCGCCAGATTCCGGGTACTGGCTGGCGGGCATCACCGGCAGCATGTGGAGCGATGACAACCTGTCCGCCGATGTTACCGGCTCATACATAACGTCAGTAAATTTAGGAACAATGTCCGGCAAACTTCTCGGCACGTATGACGCGAATTACTGGCAGGCGGCAGCCGTGGGAACCCACGAGGGAACACCGCTTGCGTACAGCACGCAAGTCTATCTTGGACACTGGGGCTACTACGACACAACACCCGGTTTGGAAGGGCTGGTGCATGATATGTATCCCATCGCGGGTTTGACGGGCGGAATCAATTCACTCTTTAGCGGCGAGGCGGACGTCACCGGAATGGGAACCTACACCCGTAACGAAAACTCTCCTCTCTTCGCGATGCTTCTGGTCAACGCAAACGGCGGACCGGAAACGAATCCTTTCCATATTTACTACGGCGGAAGCCGGGTCCCGGCTTATGAAGATTATCCGGAGTGGTTCGAAGGAAAGATGGCGGGCTTTTACGCTCGCAACTGGGATGGAGCAAAATACAATGAGATCGGTCTCCTGACATCCGGTCCTTTGATGATCGATGGAGAGCCCCGCGGTCTCTCCGTCTGGGGCGACGTCTATCCAGAAATCGGCATGTGGGAAATTCCTGTCGATGAAGGCCAGGGAACCTTGATGCATACCGCAAAAACGGGAACCGTCTCTTCGCTCTCCATTGAAGAGTCCGACTGGTCGCCTGCGGCAAAAGTCGAAGGCGATTTCCAGGGCACGATGCGCATGAAGAGCGCGCATATCGCCGGAATCGAAGACTGGGGCGCCTGGATAGCGGCCGCGGGCGGGCCTTCCCCGGCGGAGATTTCTGAAGATGGAACATGGACAAGCACTACGGGATGGAAGGAAACCAACGCGTCCGGGAAAGCAAGTTACTCCATCGCATCCGTGGACGGATATACCTATGGCGACGGTGGATTCTGGGCCGGCGTCAGCGGCCGATTCCTCAATCCCGACAACATGGGTATTTTTACGGGAGATCTGGTGGGAATCCTGGGCAGCAACACCTGGCAGGCGACGGGACTGGGCAGTTTTGAAGCCTTCCCACTGGCTTACAATGGCGCGTTCCTTGAGGACAATGGCGGTTTTGGATACTGGGATTTTGTGAACAAGCAATTTGTAACGGAGGATTCGAGCACTCCGCCCCTCCCGCTTGCCAAAATCGGCGGTCTTGTCGGCGGCGTTGGAGAACTTTTCAACGGTCAGGGGACCGGCGGTGCAAATTTGCCTGTCGATTTGACCGGCATCGGCGAATACGCGGCCGCAAAGGTTGGCGCTTATGCCCTGTTTGGATCGGAGATCGCAGGAAATAACGACCTGGTCGCCTCGGCAACCAACAACTACCTGCTCAAATTCGGCGGCGTCCGGAAGGCGAACGGCGCAGGCGGTTCCCTCCTCGGCAAGGGATTGGGGCTCTACTACCGGCAGACGGCAGCCGATGTGTATGAAGTCGGCCTCTTGAGTTCCAACCTCATTCAGGCAACCCTCTATCCCGCGATTGGTGATCCCGCCAATCCCGGCATGTGGGAAATCCCGGAAGATGGGGGGTCCACGTTGCTGG
>JAKQIZ010000178.1 GCA_029561465.1 Deltaproteobacteria bacterium
TCGTGACCATGAGCACCCTCATGGAAGTTGTCCTATATCATCATGAAGGATAAAAACAAGAAGATAGCTGACAAAGTGGATAATGCATTCCGCCCGGGGAGCGTGCGGCGAGGCAGAAGTAAAATCGTAATGATGTATTACAAACATACGAAACATGTTGACAACGGCGTGCCGGCAGTGGAATAATACCGTACCATACAGATGTTATGAAGTATTACATCAGGTGTGGGGACGTATTCCCCGGACCCTGCAAGCCTTGATCTTTCCTCGCTGTGGTCCTCCATCACGAGATCGGGGCAGAACGGCCCGTCGTGTTTCTAGGCGCCAGGTCATACGACAAGAAAAGGCAGGTCGCGTAATCGACATGGAACCCTTATTGTCCGGCATCAAGATCCTCGACTTCACGTACCTCCTCCCCGGGCCGTTCGCCACCATGATCCTGAGTGATCTCGGCGCCGAGGTGCTCCGGGTGGAGTCCCACACCCGCATGGACATGGCCCGGCTCGCCCCGCCCTACGTGGACAGTCAGTGCACGGTCTCGTGCATGCACGCCTTCCTCAACAGGAACAAGAAGTCCATCGCGCTCGACCTGAAGTATCCGGAGAGCATCGCTATCATCAAACGCCTCATCGCGGAAATGGGCTACGACGTGGTGATCGAACAGTTCCGCCCCGGGGCCATGGGGCGGCTCGGGCTGTCCTACGAGACGCTCTCCGGGATCAACCCGGGACTCATCTACTGCTCCATTACGGGCTACGGGCAGACCGGTCCCTTGCGCGACAGGGCGGGCCACGACATCAACTACCTCTCCCTGGCGGGTGTCATGAGCTACTCCGGATCGAGGGAGACGGGACCGGGCATCATGGGCATCCAGGTGGCGGACGTGGGGTCGGGCTCCAACAACGCTGCCATCGGGATACTGGCCGCCGTCATCGGCCGGATGCGGACGGGCAGGGGTCAGCACATCGACGTGTCCATGACCGACGGCATGTTCCCCTACCACGTGGTGAGCGCGCTGGGATGCCTGGTGGGCGGGGCAGAGCCGGCCTACGAGACCGAGATCCTCAACGGCGGGTCCCTATACGGCTTCTACGAGACCAAAG
>JAKQIZ010000182.1 GCA_029561465.1 Deltaproteobacteria bacterium
TTCCTCCGCCGTTTTCTTCTTCCCTACCACTGAAACCACCGCATTTACCAGATCTCCCTTGTTCATCTCTTGCCTCCTTTTTTATTTATCGTCCACCGCCCTGCACGGTTCAACGACCTGACAATTAGTTATCACTTTTTGCGGCCGATTATAAAAGAGCGAAAGTCTTGTGTCAAGGGTAATTTCACGTTTTTTCAGCTTTATTTATGCGTATTGCATTTGATATTTATTGTATAATAATGAGAATTTAATTTGATATTTTTAACAAGATACTGGGGAGAGTCATTATCATTATTTAAATAGCGGGAGGCCCACGGCGACAACGACATGAACGGCGACCTAAAAAGAAGCCCTCCCCCGGAAAGGGGAGGGCTTGGGAAGGGGTTGGGGGGGCGGGATCTTTCTCTATCCGTCGCCCCGGGGCCGATGGCGGCGTTTCGGGTTACCGGTTGCCCTGGGGACCAGGGCCATAACCGCCGCAACCGCCGGGACCGTAGCCGCCACCGCGGGCGAATCCTTTACCGGGGCCGAAGCCTCTCATGGCGCCGTAGGTCTGCAGCTTGGTCTGCTGTTCCGGGGTCAGGACCTTCAGGACGGCCAGGCGGTGACTCGTCTGCTTGTCCTGAAGTCGATCCCGCAGGTTACGGATCTCTTTCTGCACCGCCGTGATCTTCTCCTCGCTGGGCTGCTGCTGGAGCCACAGGAGCTTTAACTCTCCCCGTTTGCTGAAAAGCTGATCCTGAAGCGGCTTGATCTCCTTTAAATGGGCGTCCCGCAGGGACTTGATCTTGCTTTCCTGTTCCGCCGTCAGGTTAACTCCGGCCAGACCTCTTACCTCGCCGCTCTGACAGGGACCATACCCGGGTCCCCTGCCGCTGCGGGGTCCCTGTCCCCAGCCGTAGGCGAAGGAAGTCGTCGCCAGGGCCAGAATCACGAGGACCGCAAAAATTGTCGATGTTGCCTTTCTCATTTTTTTTCTCTCCTTTCCGATCTCTTTATTTTCTATTTTCGTTGCTTACCTTATCTTCTTCTCTTTGCCCTCTTGGATTGCAACTGCCGTGCCACCATGCCACATACATTACATGTAACTAATTATACTTATTTATTTGCCGATCGACCCAGAAGTGTTCGCCTCGTCGCCGCGGTAAAGAAAAAACTGGCTAATAATTATCCGCCTATGCTATCCAAACGTCTAAAAAGTATCCGCTCAACAACCGCGGCAGGCAAGGAATGGAGAAGGCACCCTCGCTAAAACAACGCTGGTCCTGGACCATCATCTCCCCATGGCTCATCATCGGGGCAGCGCTGGTGCTGGTGCCCCTGTTCGTCTTCATGACCATGCAAAGCCTGAACCGGCAGAAAACGGAAACCAACCGCCTGCTGCTGGAAAAGGGCGACGCCCTGATCCGCTCCTTCGAGGCCGGGGCACGCACCGGCGCCGGCCTGCGCTGGGACGCCTTCCGGCTCCAGAAACTCCTCATAGAAACGGCACAGCAACCGGGCATCGATTACTTCATCATCACCGACGCCACCGGGGTAATCCTGGCCGACAGCGACCCGTACCGGATCGGCGACTTCTACGGCGCCAACCTCGATCTGGCCCGTCTCGTCGCCGTCAAGACCGCCCAATGGCGCCAGGTGGCCAACGAAGAGGGCGCCGATACCTTCGAGGTGTACCGGGGTTTCACCCCTACCCCCGGTCCCTTCCCCATCTGGCAGGAAAGGCATGCCGATCCCCGGACGCCGCCGGGGTTGGTGATCTTCGTCGGCCTGGATATGGGTCCGGTCCTCGCCGCTCGGAAGGCCGATGAACAGCATACCATCTGGATGGGGGTGGTGCTCATCATGGTGGGACTTTCCGGGGTCATCTCCCTGCTTCTGGCCCAGGGCTACAAAGCGACCCGGAGATCCCTGTTCCAGGTCCGGGCCTTCTCGGCCCATCTCATGGAAAACATGCCCATGGGGCTTATTGCCATTGATCCCCAGGGGGTGATCATGGCCTATAACAAGACCGCCGCCGTCATCCTGGCCGTTCCCGAAGCGGAGGCACGGCAGCGGCCCGCAGCGGCGTTCCTCCCGCCGGCCTGCCGGGAAATCATCGCCAGCGCGACGACGGCACGGGAACCGATCGTCCGGGAGGTGACGTGCCGATTCCGGGACGGCCGGACGGCGCCGCTGGAGATCATTGCCTCCCGTCTCCAGGAGCCCGAAGGCGAATTGATGGGGCTGGTCATCCTCTTTAGGGACATCTCCGACCTCCGGACGCTACAGGAGGAGATCGCCCGGACCAAACACCTGGCCGCCCTGGGCAGTCTCGCCGCCGGGGTTGCCCACGAGATCCGCAACCCCCTGAGTTCCATCAAGGGTTTCGCCACCTACTTCCGGGAAAGATACAGCGACGTTCCAGACGACAGAGAGACGGCGGAGATCATGATCGGCGAGGTGGAACGCCTCAACCGGGTGATCGGCCAACTGCTGGAATTCGCCCGCCCCACGACTCTTCAGTCCACCCCGGACCAGATCGCGGCGGTCATCGAAGCATGCCTGAAGATCGTCACCGGCGACCTGGCAACCAAAGGGATCACCGTGGAAAAGGAACTGCCTCCCCTGCCCGACGTTTCCTATGACCGGGACAGGATGAAGCAGGTCTTCCTCAACCTCTTCCTGAACGCCCTGGCGGCCATGGAACCGGGCGGCGTCCTCACCGTCACAGCCCGGGAGGAAGGGGAACGATGGATACGGATCGAGATCGCCGACACCGGCGCCGGCATCGCCGCGGCGGATCTGGAGCGGATCTTCGACCCCTATTTCACCACCAAACCCGCGGGAACGGGTCTGGGCCTGGCCATCGTCCAGAAGATCATGGCGGCGCACCACGGGGAGATAAAGCTGGAAAGCGCTCCAGGAAAGGGAACCAGGGCGATCATCCGCCTGCCCATTAAACGTAGCGCCCCTGACGGCGTGCCGCTACCAAAGGAAAAGAAATGAGAATACGAAACCCATCCCCACCTTAATCCTTGAAGGAGAGGAAACTGCCCGTATTTGCAAGATGAAAATACATCCGCGCGATCTCCCCCAAACATTTTTCATCATGCGTGGGTGTTGGATAAACATGACAATTCATTTGATATTTTAAGGAGGGATTGTTGGTGACGGAAAAATACACTATCCTCGTGGTGGACGACGACCGGGCCCATCGCACCATGCTGAAGACCCTGCTTTCCGGGTGGGGATACCTGATCCGGGAGGCCGACGACGGGGAGACGGCCATTGCCGCCGTCCGGGAGCGAGCCTTCGACCTGGTCCTCATGGACATCCGGATGCTCAAGATCTCCGGGCTGGAGGCCCTGGTGGAGATCAAGGCCATCAATCCCGCCATCCCGGTCATCATCATGACCGCCTACGCCTCCCTGGAAACCGCCGTGGAGGCCGTCAAGAAAGGGGCCTACGACTATCTGCAGAAGCCCCTGGACTTCGACGAACTGCGTCTCAAGATGGAACGGGCCATGGAACACCGCCGCCTCAAGGAGGAAAACGCCCTGCTGAAAGAGAGCCTGGGTGCCCGCTTCGACCGTCGGAACCTCATCGGCAGCGCCCCGGTCATGGTGCGGCTCCTGGAAACCGTGGCCCAAGTCGCCCCCTCGGAGGCCACGGTCCTCATCACCGGCGAATCGGGGACCGGCAAGGAGATGCTCGCCGGGGCCATCCATTTCAACAGCCAGCGCCGGGAGGGGCCCTTCGTGAAGATCAACTGCGCCGCCATCACGGAAACCCTTCTGGAATCGGAGCTTTTCGGCCATGAGAAAGGGGCCTTCACCGGGGCGGACCGCCGCAAGGAGGGGAAGTTCCGTCAGGCCGACGGGGGCACGATCTTTCTCGACGAGGTGAGCGAGATGTCCCTGGCCATGCAGGTCAAGCTCCTCCGGGTCCTCCAGGAGCGGGAGATCACCCGGGTGGGGGGTAGCGAGGCCGTCAAGGTGGATGTCCGCGTCATCGCCGCCACCAACCGCGACCTGGCCGCGGGTATCGCCGCCGGTCGTTTCCGGGAGGACCTCTTCTACCGCCTCAACGTCGTGACGCTCACGGCGCCGCCCCTGCGGGAGCGCCGCGAGGACATCCCCATCCTGGCCCAGCACTTTCTTACCCACTTCGCCGAGAAGAACCATAAGCAGATCAAGGGGTTCACCCCCCAAGCCCTGGACCGTCTCCGCCGCCACTCCTGGCCGGGCAACGTCCGAGAACTGATGAACGCCGTGGAACGGGGGGTGGTCCTGTCCCGGGGGGACTATCTGGAGGAGGCGGAACTGTCGTTGAGCCCGGCGCCGGGCGCCGTTCCGGAACCGCCCGCACCGGCCGGCATGCCGGAACTGTTCGCGCCAGCCGCCACCGGCAGTGCCTTCACTGCCACGGGCACCGCGGCAACCACCACCGCCATCGGCATTCCCGGCGCCGCACTTCCGTCTGCCCCCGGCGCCGAAACGACGGCCGGGGAAAAACGTCCCGTCTCCCTCAACGAGGTGGAACAGGAGACGATCATCCGCACCCTCGCCGAGGTGAAAGGCAACAAGAGCGAAGCGGCCCGGCGCCTCGGCGTCACCCGCCGCACCCTCCACCTGAAACTGAAAAAATATGGATTAATGGAATGAAACATAGGAAATACAGCATGAACATTCTGGTCTGCATTAAACAGATCCTGGTGCCGGAGGCGGTTTCGGAAGGTCCAGGCAGTCTGGGCAGCAACGTAGCGGGAAATGAAGACCCGGCCGCCAAAGGGGGGGCGTGGAACTTCCCCGAGCCGTCGTTTGCCGACGACTGCTACCGGATGAACCCCTACGACGAGCACGCCCTCGAGGAGGCCCTGCGGATCCGGGAACGGTTTCCCGAGGCGAAGATCGACGCCCTCACCGTGGGACCGGACCGCTGCCGCCAGGTCCTGCGCCGGGCGCTGGAGATGGGGGCGGACCGGGCCGTCCTGCTCCAGGTGGCGTCAGCGCCCAGGAAAGAGCTGGTATCGCCGCATTCTTTAGAGCCGGCGACGGCGGCCGGCGGGGCCGGACTGCTGTTTTCGAAAGAGCTGGTGTCACCGTCCTCAGAAGATCCGGGACGGTCGTCCTGGGGAGAGCCGGGATGGCCGGCTTCGGAAGCGCTGGTGTCACCGTCTTCGGGGGAGCCGGTGCCGCCGCATGCTCGATCGGACTCCAAGCCTGCCCACCCCGGTGATACCTCCCCCCCCCAAGACCTGACACCCTATGAAACCGCCGCCATTATCGCCGCCTATCTGCGGGATAAAACCCATGACCTGATCCTTGCCGGCGTCATGGCCGAAGACGGCATGGCCGGCCAGACGGGGCAACTGCTTGCGGAGCTCCTGGGGCTACCCTGCGCCACCGCCGTCATCAGTGAACAGCTCCACTCCCCGCACGGCCCGGTCTATGTGGAACGGGAGGAGGACGGCGGGGAAAGATCGGCCTATGAAATCGACCTCCCCGCCCTGCTCACGATCCAGTCGGGAATCAACCGGCCCCGTTATCCGGCCCTCTCCCACGTCCTGAGGGCCCGGGCCCAGGAGATCGTGGTCGTGGCGGCCTCCGGATTGCGTCCCACCCCACGGGAGCGGGTCGTCGATAGCCGCCGCCGGGAAAGTTCCTCCGAATGTGAATTCCTCCCCGGGCCGCTTCCGGAGCAGGCCCGGCAGTTTCTGGGGTTCTGCCGCCAGCGGGGGTTTCTGAACGCATGAGCGCCGACGTCGTCGTCATTGCCGAAGCATCGCCCGCCGGGCTGACTCCCGCCAGCGTCAAGACAATTTCCTTTGCCCGCCGCCTCGCGGACGCCACAGGTGAAGGCCTGCGGGTCCTCATCCCCGGCTGTTTCCCCGAGACGGCACCGATCGCCGCGAAAGATTCGACCTTGACAGCTTCAGGCGGTAACATGACGGCTAAGGCTGTCGCATCGGTAAGTGTGGGTGTCGCGAATAATATCGACGTATTCCCCCCTCCGGGTAGAGAGAAGTCAAATATGTCGGAAAAAGAGGGCAAGGCATCTATCTCCCCACCGGCAGGGAGAGGAAATTCAACAAGCGATGTTGACAATGAAAATGAAAATGTTGCCAGATTTTTGGAACGGACCGGCGGGGCGGAGACGATCCTTATCTCCGGCGAAAGCTTAGCCGCTTACAGCGCCGAGGCCTGGATGGAGACCCTGGCACCCCTGTGCCGGGACCTTGATCCACGTTTTCTCTGCCTCCCCCATACGTCCCGAGGCTGGGATTACGGGCCGGGGCTGGCGATCCGCCTGGAGGCCGCCCTGATCGGCGCCGTCGATGGCTTCCGCCGGGAGGAAGCGGATGGCGCTTTCCTCTTCCGGCGATCAATCCTCAAGGGGCAGTGGCGGCAGGAAGTCCGTCCGGAAAGGTGGCCCGTCGTCCTCACGGTGCTTCCCGAAGCGGCAGCCGCCGCCGGCGCCGTATCCCATAGCGACGCGGCTCCCGACGACACAAAGGCCCAAGCTAACGCCGCCGGAGATACCCGCGGCGAAACCGGTTCCGGTCCCCAAGGCACGAACCTTTCTCTCTCTTCTCCGCGCCATGCGCCCGTTCGCACCCCTCCCGCAACCTTTTCATCATCATCTCCGTCCCGGACCGCCTTCTACGCCGCCCCCGCGGCCCCCGACCCCCGCTGCCGGCCCCTGGGAAAGCTGCCCGCCGGGGAGGCGGCTTATGATTTTTCCACCGCGGAGGTCATCGTCGCCGCCGGCCAGGGTATCGGCGCCGCCGAAAATCTGGCGCTGATCGAACGCCTGGCGGGGCTCTTCCCCAAGGCGGCGGTGGGGTGCTCCCGGGCCGTCTGCGACCGGGGCTGGATGGAATACCGTCGTCAGATCGGCATGACGGGCCGTACCGTGGCGCCGCCCCTCTACATCGCCTGCGGCATCTCCGGGGCCATGCCCCACCTGGCGGGGATGCGGGACTCCCGCTGCATCGTCGCCGTGAACCGGGACAAGAATGCCGCGATCTTCCAGGTCGCCCACCTCGGCATCGTGGCGGATCTCCTGGCCTTCATCCCGGCGGTCCTGGAGCAGACGGAAGAGGAGGCGCGGAGGGCGGATTAATTACCCGCATCGAACCGCCCCGCGGCAAGCATCGGGGGATGTAAGGGTTAGATGTACAACGATAAAAAGAGTAGTTATTCCTTCCGGTGCGGGGGAAAGAGATTGGCGACAATTTAGACCGCCATCGAGGTCAAGTCTGACAAGGTTCACATGACCGGGGACATGCCCGGGGCGTCATTTCGGGCGTCCGGTATATTTGCGGGAAAACCCTCAGGATGGAAGATGTGATCGGCAAATCTGTTATGATCGAACCAAAGGACCAAGAAATCCTGACAGATTTTCTAACGTCAGTGTGTAAGCAGCAACCGCCGGAAACCGGCACGCCCGGAGACATTGTCCTCCGGGCCGGACGTTATTTCCTGGACGCCCCCTACGGGGCCCACACCCTGGAGGCCCCCCGTCCCGAGGCCCTGGTCGTCAATCTTCGGCGCTTCGACTGCTTCACCCTCGTAGAGAACTGCTGCGCCCTGGCCCTCCTGGTCCGCCAAATAATCGTGAACAACCGGGCTGAATGCCACCGTCAACCTGCCGGTACCAATGAAGGAGCCTCAAAGGATAACGGTTTCCGGCCGGAAAGAGGCATCCCCGCGCCCCGGCAAGGACATCCCGCCACCCCGGCCGTGATCTCCTCATCAGAACGATCCGAAGGGGCACATCCCGGACCGCTGCCTTCCGTCCACTCCCCCGCAGCGCTCGCCACCTACTTCACCGCCCTGCTCCGGACCCTCCGGTATCGCGACGGGGTCATCGCCGGCTATCCCTCCCGTCTCCACTACTTTTCCGACTGGCTGGCAAACAACGCCCGCCAGGGGTTGCTCCGGGACATGACCACCGCGCTGGGAGGCCGTCCCACCCCCAAGGTCATTGATTTCATGACAAAGCACCGGGAACTTTACCCGTCCCTCCAGGACGAGACCCCGTACAGCCAGTTGCAGGAAATAGAGGCGCAGATCTCCGCCCTTCCCCGTCATGTTCTCCCCAAGGAGGAAATAGCTGACTGGGAAGGAAAGATCGCCCCGGGGGACATCCTCGCCGTCGCCACCCATGAGGAAGGTCTCGACGTCACCCACGCCGGCATCGCGATCCGCAGTACCGGCCACCACCTCCATCTCCTCCACGCCTCCTCCGAGGCGGAAAAGGTCATCGTCTCCCCGGAGACCCTCGCCACCTACCTCCAGAAGCGGGAGAACCACGCCGGCATCATCGTCGCCCGCCTCATTTAAATACAGATGCAGGGGGGGCCGAAACGGCAGGCGCATCGGTAACCCAACATTTGACGATCGTTTTCATTATCCCCGATGGCCTCTTGAAAATCCCCCCTCTATGGCTGGGCCAACATCCCCCATGCCCCCCAGATCCTCCCAAAAAACCACCCCAATCTGGAAGGCAAAACTTTTTGGCCCTCGTTTGTTTCGCTTATGATTTCAGGTACTTTACCTATGTCGGAGCTCCGACATACCCCCCATTTGCGAGGGCTCGATAATCGGTGGCTCCCGAGTAATCACCGGCCGTAGCCCAAGTTCATGGGTAATGAAGATATATCGAATTATATTTGGCATTTGCATATGGTTTGACCTTCCTTCGACCGCAACCGACTGCGCCTGTCTGGCCGCTGTTTCCGAAATGTCCGCAAGACAACAAGCTGGTCTGGTACGGCGCGGCCTTTGCGCTGACTCCTGAAGCGGCAAGGTGTACGCTTTGAGGATGTCAAGGTGAAAAGAGGCGGCGGTATTGCCCGTACCCTTCCCGCTCCAGGTCTTCCTTGGGGATGAACCGGAGGGCGGCGGAATTCATGCAGTAGCGACGCCCCGTGGGCGGCGGGCCGTCGGGAAAGACATGGCCCAGGTGGGAATCCCCCCGGCGGCTCCGGACCACGGTGCGGCTCATGAGCAGACGTCGGTCTTCCCGTTCCACCAGGTCCGCCCCTTCCAGGGGCCGGGTGAAGGAAGGCCAGCCGGTGCCGGAGTCGTACTTGTCCCGGGAGCTGAAGAGGGGCTCCCCGGTGACGACGTCCACATAGATCCCCTCCCGCTTGTTGTCCCAGTATTCGTTACGGAAGGGGGGCTCCGTCCCCTCCTCCTGGGTCACGGCGAATTGGAGCGGGGTGAGGCGCTGCTTCAGGGCCGCCCGGTCGGGCTTGACGTATTCTCCTTCCCCCCCATGAGGAGCCCCCGATGCCGCCCCGGGGAGCGGGGCAGCCGGACCATTTTCCTTACCCGATGCCGACCGGGATGTCTGCCGATCGATAATATTACCTTTACTTGGCAATTTGCACCCTGACGCCGCCTCGTCTCCCCAGGCCCTGTTGAGGAAGCGGTCCCGGCCGGACCCCCGGCGGTAATAACCGTAGCGCAACGGATTCCGGCGGGCGTAATCCTGGTGATAATCCTCCGCGGGGTAAAAGGGACCGGCGGGGAGGATCTCCGTGACCACCGGGCGGGGGAAACGGCCGGAACGGTTCAACTCCTCCCGGGAACGTTCGGCGGCCCGGCGCTGCTCCTCGTCGGTATAGAAGACGGCGGCGCGGTACTGGGGCCCCCGGTCAGCAAACTGCCCGCCGGGATCGGTGGGGTCGATATGGCGCCAGAAGACCACCAGCAGTTTTTCATATGTGGTCCGCTCCGGATCGTAATGGATTTGAACGGCCTCCACATGTCCCGTCCTCCCCCCGCAGACCTCCTCATAGGTTGGATTTTCCTTCGTTCCCCCGGTGTAACCGGGGATCACCTTCGCCACCCCGGGGACCTTGGCGAAATCCACCTCGGTGCACCAGAAGCAGCCGCCGGCAAAAACGGCGGTCTTGAGACGGGTATTGTCCTTTTCCATAACTTTCGCCTCCTCTCGTAGATCCCGTCCATCGCCGCCGTCGCCGCCTGCGCCCCGGCAGCCGCCCACCAGGACGGCAATCATGATCGATGTCCAAAGAAGAATCCTTCTCATTCTCGTTCGTTTCCCTTCGCCTTTCGCCGTCGGCCCGGTTATGTCACGTCGGCATATCAGCGCAGGCGATTCACGTCCGTCCCTACCGTGCGTCTACCATATGAGCAATCTTGCGAAAATTACCGCCTGATAAGGCGCTCAAGGGGCGTGGGGGTGCCATTCTAAAACAACCGACGAGGAGAGACTTCCCCGTCAGCGGCGGATATATAGGTAAGTTAGGGTGTCGCCAGGAAATGTCAACGGCCGGAGAGAGAAAAATACCGGTGGAAAAGTCTTGCCATCCGGTCCGCGTTGTGTAATTTATCGCCGAGAGCCACCGAGGGGCGCGGCGGCGCGCCACAGGGCATAACTTCCTGACCGGGGAAGGCCAGAACCAGTCATGAGCCGGTAGGGCGGATTAACCGTCATGCCCGTTCCGGGCAGAGCGAAAGATGAAAATATCCGGCCATTTGTGGACTTTTTCATCTTAACTTTAAAGGAGGCGGTAAACATGATCGGAACCATAAAGACGAAACTGGCGGCGGGTTCGGCATGGCGGTGGCAATCTTTTCTCATCGGCTGGTGCCTGTTGTCCCTCCTTTCGGCGGGCAGCGCCGGCGGCGCGGAAAAAGGCATCCCCCCGGAGTTCACGGAGATCCGGGAGGCAATTCCCGACGTGCTCATGGACATCCGGTATTATACCCCCCATAATTTCGTGGGCGCCAGGGTCGATGGCTACCTCGCCCCCAAATGTTATCTGACCCGTCCGGCGGCCCAGGCCCTGGGGGCGGTGCAGCAGGAACTGGCCGCTTCCGGATTGAGCCTGAAGATCTACGATTGTTACCGCCCCCAGAAGGCGGTGAACCATTTCGTCCGCTGGGCCGCGGACATAAAGGACGTCAAAACGAAGGCCGAGTTCTACCCCCAGGTGGACAAGCGCCATCTCTTCCGGGATGGCTACATCGCCGAGAAGTCCGGCCACAGCCGGGGCAGCACCGTGGATCTCACCATCGTCGCCCTGCCGGCTAAATCCCAGGAGCGCTACCGGCCCCACAAGAATCTCCGGGCCTGCTATCGCCCCTACGGACAGCGCTTCGGTGACAACGGCATCGACATGGGCACCGGTTTCGACTGCTTCGACAGCCGGGCGCACACCCTGAACAAAACCCTCGGACCCACGCCGCGGCTCCATCGCGCCCTCCTCAAGACCCTCATGGAAAAATACGGCTTCGTCAACTACGACAAGGAGTGGTGGCACTTCACCCTGAAGGACGAGCCCTTCCCGGAGACCTATTACGATTTCGATATCGAATAGGGACTCTAGCGCCTAAGGCGCCTTATCATGTGACGGATCGAGTGAAGTCACTTAAAAGCGTCCCACACCATCTCTGGCGGCCCTGTATCAAGAAGCGACTTGAGTGAAGTTACCGAGAAGTCGCCACTGGAAGTTGTTAATGCGAATCGGAAGGAATCATCTTCACGCCGGATAGCGCCGCAAGGAGGCAGAGGCGCCATGCCCGTGGTGATCGAACGGAGGTTTTTCGTCGGAGGCGGCCCCGGGTGGATGGGCGGGGAAGTCCGCACCGCGACAACGAAGCGCCACCCCGCCGGCGTCGATCCGCCCCCGATCTCCGGACGCCGCTGGACCGAAACTCAGGGCAGCAGTTCGTGAAAAAAGGACCACCGGGACTGGGGATCGAGGGAAATCCCCCGGACGCGGTCCTCGAACTCCCGCCACCCGTCCTTTCCGTCCAGCTCATAGCTGTGTCCCCAGAAGAAAAAGACGCCGTTTTCGTATCGCTGCCGGTCGTATCTTTCCCAGAAATCGGGGGCGAGAAAATGGCAGGAGGGGTAAAATTCCCGGAAGTCATCGTGCCACGGACTCCCGGAGGGAATGACCTCCGCCTGTTCCCGTACGCCCCGGGCGAACCGGTAGCCGGCGACCCGGACCGCTTCCCGGACGTTATCGTCGGCGGCGTTGAAAGGGTAGGCGAACCCCAGGACGCCCCGGCGGAAGATTTCTTCCAGGAGCCGCTTGCTCTCCCTTATCTCCCAGGCCAGAGCCTCCGGTGACAGGGCGGTGAGATCGGGATGGGTCAGGGAGTGGCTGCAAATCTCGAAGTCATTATAGACTTCGTAAAGTTCTCCCCGGCGCAACCGCCAAATGTCCCGGTCCCCGCGGCGCCACCCGAAGGATCTGTCGTCATGATGGAGCCCCGGATTGAGGCAGAAGGTGGCTTTCGCCCCATGACGGCGGCAGACCTCCGCCAGGCCGATGTCCGTGACCACGCCGTCGTCCCAGGTTTGCAGGACCCTGACCATGAAGCCGCCTCCTTAGAGCATTATCAAATCGTCATTCAGCGACATGGGTGTCGAAGGGATGCCCCGCATCCCCTCGGGCCTTTAGCATTATCAAATCGTCATTCAGCCCGTGGCGGAGCACGTCGAGCCTGGATGAGGCGGCGACCAGTGCTTCCGCATGAATCTGTTTAATCCGAAAGGGAAACAGACTTGGGGCGTCGAACAGGTCTTTAAGCGGGACCGCCCCATTGGCGCGTGCGTAAAGCGCTGCTTCGGTCAGCCAGGTGCTGCTTGACAAATTCTGCAAGAAACGGATTCGGGCAGGCCGTATAATACGGTGGATCGGACATAGCCAGAATGTCCTCGTCCGTGCCTAACGGAAATCCCTCGATCTTGCGAAACTCCGCGTCCCTTAACTTCTCTCGCAGCTTCTCAGTGAAATATTCCCGTCGGGCTTCGTCGTTCGGGAAGGTCATGCCGAAGCATTCAACCGGCCCATTGGATTGGCTAACCGAGAATATTTGTAATGGTACCGTCTTGGAATCACCTGACATTGTCGCTCTACCTGTTTCAAGCTGGAGGTAATCGGTTTTATTTATCTTCCCCTCTATTCTATACACGGTTCTATGCACGGTGTATAGAGTCAAACCACGCGTGTATAGGTTAAGCGTTCCGTGTATAGACTGCATGGCGCCTTTCCCCAGCCTGCTGGATTTTCCCCTGTTCTTTAAGGCGCTTGAGTAGTCGGTAAGCTTGTGGCGGACTTAAACGACAGAGATCAGCCACGTCCCCTCGTTTGTCAGTTCGACCAGTTTTCGTTGGGTTTGCTGCCGGAACGCAGCGGCCCGGCGTTTTTCCGGATCGACAATCCGGATCGACAATCCGGGTCAGCATATCGTCCTTTACCGCCTTCATCTTGCCGATCCAGTCGTGGCCCGTTGGTAGGACCGCCTCGGCCGTGGAGAGGTACGCCGCTGTCGTACCAAGATCAGCGACCAGTTCCTCCAGCCATTTGATCTCGGTAAAGGCGGCAAGCCCTTCCCGGTGCTCGGTCACTTCCGTGGCGTCATAGCGGAAGTTCTTGAGCTTGCCGGTCGTGGTGTAGTTGCCGACCACGAACAGGCCCTTGTTATCCATGGGGTGGTCGAACTGGAGTTGGGAAACGACCAGATTAAAGAGTTTTTCCGACATCTCTGCAGAAATGACGTATGTTTGGACAAGCTGCCG
The DNA here is from genome assembly GCA_029561465.1 of Deltaproteobacteria bacterium. Classification (GTDB taxonomy): domain Bacteria; phylum Desulfobacterota; class Syntrophia; order Syntrophales; family UBA8958; genus UBA8958. The sequence continues at coordinate 13,555 of JAKQIZ010000182.1, forward strand.
AGCGGCGGCTGCCTGGTCGGCGTCCCGCAGTTGAACGACCGATTCAGCGGTTGGCTGGGGTGTAGCTGCCCAAAATATAATATAGGCTTTAATCTACTATTATAAATATATAAATCTATCTTTATATATGCCGTTTCGGCGGTTGCCGCGCGGAGTGACGAGAATCGACGCTCAGGAACCTTATGTTATCATTATGGAATAGACGAATCGAAAAAAATTTTACCCCCAAAAAAATGACCGGCGGTCAGAATAGGCTGCCCCACAGCGATCATTTTCGGTGACGATTACCAATCGAAGTGCAGTATCTGATAATGAAGCAGAATCCAGTTCACCTGGTGATTATATATTTCGAATTCTTCTCTGCTTACGGAGACTTTGCGCATTCCCGTGGCCAGGGCCATGATCGCGTTTTGAATGTTCGCAAGATCGCTAGAAGTGAATGCCATTAGTTGCCCGCCATTTAATTTTGTTCCTGGCCACCGAGGAGAAGGCAGACGCCAGGAACGACACAAGGAGATAGAACGTATGTAGCTGCGGGGGTGGAATCTCAGAAAAAAAGGATCATCCGACGGAAGCGTACTTTTTGATAGGTATGATAAAATCTTTGACAGGTCATTTAATAGGTGTTATCAATCATGCTATAAAAAGATCATTTAGGAGGTTACTATGCAGTCGGGTATCAAATATTCAGAAGACATTATCCCGATTAGTGATCTTAAGGTTAACCCTGGCAGGATCATTAATCAGGTTGAGAAAACTCACCGACCTGTACTTGTGACCAGCCGAGGAAGAGGTGTTGCCATCGTAGAATCTTTAAAAGATTATGAAGCAAAAGCAGAAGATCAGGCATTCTTACGCGGCGTTGTACGTGGTTTGATGGATATTGAAGAGGGAAAGGAAATAAGTCTGGCAGATGTAAAAAAACGTTTCGGACTGAGCGAATAGGCATGCAGCGTAAGAAAACGATCACCTTTACCATCTCGGCGATAAATGATCTGGATGATATGCGTGCCTGGTATGCCGAGCAACAGGTTCCTGCGGGGGGAGATAAGCTATTAAGAGAAATTGTTTCTCAGGTAGAAAGGCTTGGCGCTTTTCCCGAAAGTGGACGTGTTGTTCCGGAATTTGGACTTGCGAATCTACGAGAGATTATCTTTCCTCCTTTCCGTATTATTTATCGTCTTGATGAAAGCAAGGTCAGAGTTGTTAGGGTTTGGCGAAGCGAAAGACATCTCAAAATACCGTAAGCCTGATAAAAAAGGCTGATTTGATCGTCACATAACTTCCTGAAGGGAAGTGCACAGTATTTTTTGACTCCTGCATTTTTTTTTGAACGGATCGGAATGGAGTGCCTTGAACCGTTCTTTTTTTTGGTTCATCCGGCTGATGCGTACTTTGGGCAAAAATCGCGTTGTTGACTACTCGCTTTCATCTGCAAAGCAGCAACTTTTGGTTCATCACTGTGGTGATGATTACCGTTTAAACTCAAGTCCATCCAAATAGAAATCGCTTTTCCCGAATTAACCTCAGGCAGGCATCCACCACATCTGCGTCATAAATAGTTCCTCTATTTTTCTCGATCTCCTCTATCGCTGCATTCAATCCCATTGCTGGACGATAAGGACGGTGGGAAGCCATTGATTCTACCACATCGGCCACAGCGAGGATACGGGACTCCAGAAGAATGTCATCCCCCCTCAGGTTTCTTGGATATCCCGAACCGTCCATCCTCTCATGATGCTCCAGGATCATTCTGGCAATGGGCCAGGGAAAGTCGATATCCTTGAGGATGTCGTAACCGGACTGGGAATGGGTTTTGATCAGTCCGAACTCAGGCTCTGTCAATTTTGTCGGCTTGCTGAGAATTTCCGCGGGAACCGAAATCTTTCCAAGATCATGAATAAGTGCAGCCATCTGTATACCATCAACCCGGTCGGAGGTCAGTTCTAGTTCCATGGCAATGGCACGGGACAGGTCAGCCACCCCTCGCTGATGACCCGCCGTATAGGGATCCCTTGTCTCAACCGTTACTGCGATGGCCCGCACAGTGGCTTCAAGGGCCTTCCTCAGCTTCACCATGCTTTTCTTCCGGTCCGTAATATCTCTTGCCAATATCAATAAGGTAGATACTCTACCTTCTTCGTCAAACTCCGGCACTACTGTCGAAAAAAAGTTTCTGATACCGTCGGGGGATGGAAAATCAAATTCAAAATTCACCAGCTTTGCCGTTTCAAATGCCTTTCTGAATTGATGGTTCCAAAGCACTAGACTTTCCTCCGGCATACCAAGCTCTTCATTTGTTTTTCCAAGGTAGTCTTCAACGGTGTGGTTCGCGACTTTTTCGATGGCTTTATTGATAAAGATATGACGCCCTTGTCTATCAATGCGGGAGATAATATCCGGCGTATTTTGCGTCAGTGTCCGGAATTTCTTCTCACTTTCTCGTAAAGCTTCCTCGGACCGCTTTCGCTCGGTGATGTCTTGATTCACACCATAAGTCTTGACCGTCCTGCCATTCGAGTCCTTAACGATGAAAAAGCGGACAGTGATGTAGCCGACCGTACCGTCTAAATAGAGTATGCGGTGTTCAAGCTGCCGGTTGTAATGGGGATCGGTTGTTTCGATGGCCTGCCGGGTTTCTTCCACGACCCTATGCATGTCCTCGGGATGGACAAAACGCTCGGCATATTCGTCGGCAGACATAGTATAACCGCCAACTTGCTCGGTCGTGGTGCGGAATATTTTATAGAACTGGTCACTAAATGTGAAGATGTCGGTGCCAACGTCATACTCCCAGTGGCCTAGATGGGCCATCTCCAAGGCGTTGGACAGTTGGGCCTTGTTGGCCTGTAGTTCAAACTCGGTCCGCTTGCGCTCGGTAATATCGGTGAAATTGCATGCGAATTGGTTGGGTGCGGAACGAAAGGCTGTTACCTCAAAGTATTTGTCCAACTCCTTTGAATAGTTTTCAAAGAGGGTTGGTTCTCCAGTCAGGGCCACGCGGCCATAGGTCTCGATCCAGTACCGTTCGGTATCCGGGAACACTTCGAGAACCGTCCTGCCAACGATATGTTCGGCTTTCAAACCGGTTATACGCTCAAAGGCCGGGTTGACGGTCAGGAAACGGTAGTCAACCGGGTTCCCTTGCGTGTCACAAATGATTTCATGAACCGCGAAGCCGTTCAGCATTTCCCGAAAGAGTAACTGGTAATCCTGCTCTCTCTTCCTTTTTTCACTCATGTCGCGGATGATCATGCTCGTCTTGAGCTGGCCTTCATGATCCCTGAAAATGACCGATGAGACTTCGCCGGGAAACGAGGTGCCGTCTTTGCTGATGAAGGTGACTTCGCCCTGAAATTTGCCAGTGTGCGCCCGTTCCTCAAGCGCCGCATTCAGACGTGTATCTGTTGGATCAATCAGACCTGCCCTTCCGATTCGGCATATTTCCTCTTCGCTGCGCTGGAAAATTCGACATGCTTCCGGGTTTGCTGCCAGTATTCTTCCATCCGGCATCGTAAGCAAGACGGCATCAAAGCTGTTGTAAAAGAGCGAATGATACTTTTCCTCACTTGTCGGCAGTTCCATTTTCTCCTGCTTTAGGCTCGTGATGTCCTCGACCACGGCAATGATATGATCGACACTGCCATCGGGTTTCCGTACACACCCCACAGAGAGATTGGTGCAGATGACCTTACCATCTTTCCGGATGAAACGCTTCTTCATATTATAGTGATCTGTTTGGCCGGACAGAACGCGTTTAAATTGTTCGAGATCCGCGGCAAGATCATCGGGGTGGGTCATTTCCACCCATGTCATGCGGACGATCTCGTCCCGGGAATAGCCCATGATGGAGCAGATTCTGTCGTTTACCTCCATCAATCCCATTTCCGGGGATGTAATGGCAATGCCATGCAAAGGCAGATTAAAGTAACTGCGGAAGCGGGCCTCACTCTGTTTTAACCCGTCCCTTTCATTCTCCCACTCTGATTTCGACTTTTTCTGCTTCTCAATCTCCTGTCTTAGAGAATCCAGTTCCTTAATCAAATCCTGCTTTGTCTTGTACTGATCTTTCATAAGGTTATCCCGCATAGGTTGAGTTCTACCAAGCAGGTGGGAAGATTAAACATGGACTGCACAATGACCATCTGTTGTTTCTCAATCATGTCCATACTACCATATGATTACGAATGTCCCCTAAAGTATGATTAATGTCAAATGAAATTGTTGCGAAAAAAGAAAATTGCTCTCTGAATCGTCGAATATTTCAGCAAGCAATATGATTGTGGAGTTCAAAAATTTCTGTCACCTACTGCTCCTTGAAAATGCAAATCTTAAAATCAGTTAGTACAGCTTGAAATGGTGAATCTCTAACGGAATTGCCGTTCGCTCATTTCAAGAAGAACATCGTGCGTCTAGCACAAGTCAGCAGTTTTCGATTTTGAATTGAGGTAAGGATTACCGATTCAAGTCTTCAAAGAAACGGGGCTCAGATAAAAACCGATATTACAAGACCTAATAATTATTCGGATCTTCTTACTTTGCCATGATCTTCTTTAATTCAACTTTCGTCCAGTCCTGAAACCCGGGAACTTTCACCCATATCTGTAAGTACTCCGGAACGGCGATCACCTGATACACCGTTTGATAGGCGGCTGCCGGTTCACTGCCTTTCAGAGGCCAGGTGGCACCTCCGTCCTTCATCGTCGTATCGAGTATCTCCTTCATTTTTTGGACATCGATTTTGCCTTTATTATTATGCCCCAGCGCCAGAAGATTTCCCCTGCGGCGAAGCGTTTCAAAACCGACATTGTCCTTCATCACGATCCCCCATGACGGATCAACAAAATGGTTGGTTGCTACCAAGAGCCCATCCGCATCACCGCTGCGACGGCGATGCTCAAAAGGCGCCCACTCATAGGAAATGCCGCGTGACTGATCGGCCGTATTGATGATAAAGGCAAAATCCGTTCTGGTTGTATTAAAAAAAATATCCAGATTATCCATGGTGCTATAATCATTAAGGAAAGCAAGTAAGCTCACCATCGCCGGCACGCGATTGGCGTAGCTGAGCGCACCGCCGGAGGGCCGTCCGTTATTGAGCGCCAGAAACAGGCCGTCCGCATTTAAGCCGGTGGTTGCGTAAATGACGCCGGCAAAGGTAATGATCGCGTTCGGAATGCCGGACTCAGGATGGAAAATCGTGACGGTCAGGTTCTGTGCAAATTCAAGATACTTATCGAACCAATCATAATTTCTGCCCGCAATCAGGGGTTGATAACCGGTATATTCCCCCCAGGCAATGATTCCCGAGCATCCCGACATCGAGCCATACAACTCAAGAGCATTGAGCATAATTTGAGCATCAAGCGGAAGCCCGGAAGTTTCCGCCATTCCTCTGATCATATCTTTAAAACGCGCCGGATAAGATGCGTATAATGCCATGGCGGTCTCTTTCATTAAGTCCGCCGAAAGACCCTTCTGTTTTTGGAAATAGTCCACCACGGCACTCTGATAAAAGCTTTTCAATTGGCCGCGCAGCAAATATCCGTATTGGCGCCCCATCTGATAATAACTGCCGTGAAGATCAAGGACGTTGATTCTTCCGCTCCGATACAGGTTGCCTTTTTCAAAGGTCGATATTAATTTTGTCGCCGCTGCTTCAGGCGTGGGCTGCGCATACAGACCGTTTGCTGAAAATATAAACAGTATAATGAAAGTGATGCGGATACAAATCTTCATAAAGATCACATAGCATATCATTTAAGATTTTTATTGTACAAGTCCGCAGGGAAGGTAAATTCCAGTTAAAATTGAGTCGAGTAGGCCGGTTTCTTCAAATATTTAGGTTGCAGTTTGTGTTCTCCTTTTGCTGCCTGGTTTCCCGGTGATGCCACACGATATTTCAACCATGTATCCGTTGGCCCCAGCCCCTAACCTCGTACCTGTAGTTTTATCACACTTGTCGAGGAAATGACATTATTGATAACTACTTTAAATCAAGAATTTTTGTCGAGTTTGCCTGGTTGTGTAGTACAGGAAGATAAAAATAGCAGAGCAAAAAGAAAATTTCACGTTCAAAAATCTTCACAGTACGACCTGTATTTAATGCGCCGACATGTTTATCAAGGACAATGACTTGCAGATGAACAGGTGCCAGGGAATACGATACAGAATTGAAGATCAGCTTTACTGATAACAAATACAAAGCGAGGGGTGCATGACCCTGTCAGGGCAATGAATGCGGTAAGAAAGGTGCTGTGTCATGAGCGGCGATTTTTTATGGATTATGTTGCGCGGTGTCCTTCTTGTAATCAACAAATGATGGAAATGGGATTGAGTAGCGGCTTTCAACCAGTACTGATCATGCGAAACCGAGCAAAAAATCAAGGGTAGCAGTTATCGACATCACCTGCCAAAGGATCACAAATAGGTATGCCATCGCCTCAAAAGGATTAATTACCTATCTGCCTCCTGCTCAGCCGTTCCAAACAGGTCAGCATCACACTAAATTAAGGCTTGAAATGAGATGTGAACCTTTCGACGATACCTGATTCTTTTCCTTCTTCTTTGTGACTAACCCAGAAAAAAATCAAGGAGATGTTTCATTGATAACCATTTGAATCGGCTGATGTCCGCCAAAACGACTGGAAGTTAAATTACAGGAAGAACATCACATCGTCATTGACCTTCTTTCAACCTTCCGTAACTTCGCCCATCTCTTTGCTCTTTGAGTCATGGAAGCGAAGCACCTGATCAGGCAAAAAAGCAGCCGATTTTTTATTTTCTTCGGGAACATGGATCATCCATCATCCGTGCCTATGAAAATCGATTCTGGCAGTCAAAATGCCCCGACATGGGGTATCTGTCGCTCAAATCGTGGGCAACACATGATCCTTCAAACCCCGGCGGAGCCCGATGGATTCATTGTGGCAGGTTTCCCAATCTTCCCAGTGTTTCCGCACTTTAACAGGACCGAACATGTTGCCTTAATCTCGGTCGCAAACCAACCTGGGGCACCTGTTTTATTGCAGTTATGTGACATGAAGGAAATGCCCCCTCTGCAATGCGCACCAAAAATTTTCGGGGTTTCGGGATTTTGTGGAACCTGGTTGCAGCATTGATACTCTGAACGTTTTCCTTACCCATAGCGGTATTTTATAGTAATCAGATGGCCTATACGTGCGCGAGAAAGTGCCGTACAGCGCATTTATGGGCGTTGGGCTGGAGAGCCGCGTGGGAAGAGGGTTTGGAAGTGAAAAGTGTTCACAGACAAGGCAAGAACTATAGGAATGTGATGCAAACGTTATTTATTGAAGTGAGCTATTCCGGCTCATTGCCTCCTTAGGATCAAGGCCACTGCTTTCCAGGGTGTGACCAGTCGTACTTGTCCAGGGACCCCGGCGTGTGGCCTTGCATGGCCTCATAGCACAGCCACTCCTCGTCATACTTGATCTTGGCAGTCTCGCCTTCTGATAGCCATGTCTGTTTCTTGTTAGGGTCGAAACCTAATTGTTCTTCCTTGTCATCAGGCACACCATCCTTATCACTGTCTTCAGCCTCGAGTTGCGCATTTGTCTTGCCCATTTTCCACATCTCATACATTCGGATGTGTTCGTTTTCGTGTATGACTATGGCAGCGAAAGTATCGATAAAGGTGGTGGTTCGCCAGCCGACGAGCATTCCGGTGGCGTTCGGTAGTTGGGTACGGGAGAGGAGAGGAAAGCGGTTCGACATGGTGCTCCCTCCGACCGCGGTCAGGTCACAGATATAGAAGGTGCGGTGCTGGTGATGCTGAGGGGCGAAAAACCCCGCCGTTCCTTCACCTTCCCAGTGGCAGAAGCTGTAAGGATGCCCACCGTAAACCAGGTTGACCGTATGCCCACCCGGTTTTGCTGCCGGGGTCTGCCCCCAGTAGTAAAACCAGTTGGGGTCTCGGCCGCCGGGATTGTTCTCGGCCTTGGAAGGATAGAAGACCCTTATTGTTTTATTATCCTCGGCCTTGCAGGCGCCTGAGCGGATGCGTGCCGAGATCGTCTTCTCTCCAAAAGAGAAATTCTCCTCCGGTAGCAGCTTGTAGGTTACGGTCACGTAAGGGCCGCGGCTGTCCACCGGCTCCACGATGCGAACAGAACCGGGGATCTCGGGCAGGGTCCATTCTACACTCCTCGCCCGGTCGGCAGGAGTCACCCGCGCTTCGAGCACCAGCTTCAAGGTGGCCGTGGTGTCGGCGGAATAGCAGAATTTCCCTCCGTTAAAATCGTTCATCACAGAAATGCCGAGTTCCAACTCTTCGGCCTGCCCTCCGCGCACTATCTTGCCCTTGAGCAGAGGCTCGGTGGGGCTTGACGGGTCGAACTTGAATGTCATCTCATCTCCGGTGACGGAACCGGAAAAACGACCGGTAGCGGCTAGGCCGACCTTGCCCCCCACAACATCCAACTGGTAGTTGCCCGCAGTCGAGGTAACAAGCAGGGTGCGCGGTCCCACCTGCCGGGAGAAGGTGTTCATCCACATGCCGAGACCCATATCCACCCGGATGTTGGAAGGGGGTATAGCGGGGCTGACTACCCATGGATAGTCTATCTGCTGTTCGAATTCGTCAATCAGCCACTTACCGTCGTAACCCCTCCCGCCCGAAACCCTGTGCATGGTCAGCCGTTCGTTGTAAACAGCGCCCATAAAGGTAGAAGTTCCCTCAAGGTAGACCGAAAGCTCCGGACACTTGGCCTTGGCCGCACAGGCCAAACCGGCCGGCGCCAAAAGCGTTGCAGCGGCAAAAAAAGAGAGGATCAATCTTTTCATGGTCTTCTCCTTTAATCCTGTTTGGTAACAGGCTCTTGAGGAGATGCACTTGATCTCGAAAAGGTACCGCGGCCTGAACCAGTAAGAGCGCTTTTGGTCTAACTAAGCCAAATCTTGAGGTTGCTGAATCAATTTCAGCAACCTCTGTCCTTCGCGGGGATCTCCCGCGGCTCCGAATACTTCGTTTTCCAGGTGCTTTCCTCGTCTGTGGTTTCCACCCATTGATATCTACTAGAGTAAACTATACCTCAGAATATTAAACAGGTCGATGACAAAAATAACATGGATTGCACAGCCACTTTTCATGTCAAGAATATTTATTAATGAGGTCAGTAAATAGATTACACCTGCAAAGAATGTTATGGGATCGGGTCCAACATCCGATGCTTTCTTACATCCAACAACGCCGGCCTGAGACTGTGAAGAAGTACTTCCCCGGAGAATAGGTCTTCTATACTGCGTGAACGTAAACTATCTGATGACCCCATTAATAATCTGACCAGAAACTAAGAATTTCGGCCGGGAATGTTGTATGAATGGTCTCAATTTGGTGAACAACACTTCAGGAAGGAAAAGGTACCACCTCCTGGCAAAATAATCACGACTAAAAGTTAGCGCCTTTCTCCCAGCATTCATTGCCCTGACAGGGTCATGCACCCCCTCGCTTTGTATTTGCTATCAGTAAAGCTGATCTTCAATTCTGTATCGTATGCCCTGGCACCTGTTCACCTACCAAAAGTGTAGTGGAGGCAGGCAATCAGATGTGAACATTACGGATCTAAAGAAAGAACAGTACGGCTGTGTGGCGCGCGTTAGCCCGCACCAGCCGATTGTTCGCCCAATACTCACTGCATTCAGATGCCCTTGAGTTCTTCATCCCAACCCTGATTGACGAGAGCCATGTATTCCTCATCAGTGATCAGATTCTCGTTGATCTTCTTCATTATTTCTACTGAAACGTGGCCGTGATTGACGATCTCACTTCCGGCATCACGAAGAGCTTGAAAATAATCCGATATCTTTTTCTGTGTAACCGGGGATGTCACCAATTCACGATTTCTCAGAAGTTCTCCACAGTTTCGGTAGATTTCCAGTACGGGATTCTGAAGAGCCATATATGCCTTTAACAAGTCAAAATTATGCTCACCGGGGAAGCCTGCATTCGCTATCATAAACTGACGAGGAAACCGCTTTACTCGACCGTCATGAAAGAAGCTTCCATCTGTATTCTTGTTAATATACGGCATGTTGAGGGGGATGAGTCGCTCGGTGAACTTCTTCAATAGCGCTGTCATAAACATTCCATACACAGGGGTGGCCAAGCCGACATAGTCGGAATCAATGAAGAGCGCGATCAAGGATGCCATGTCGTCATTATGAACACATTTCCCCGGCGTTTTTCCCCAACAACTGAAGCAACCCAGGCAGTGCTTTATATCGTGCTCTACCAGGAATACTTCCTCCGTGTCGCCTCCCGCCTGTATAGCTCCTTCCAGCAGCGGTTCGACGATCAGATGCGTGTTGCCCGTTCGTCCGCGAGGACTTCCGTTAAAGACAGTCACTTTCATTTCATTCCCCCCTGCTGATGGGATTGTTTCATTGTATGTTCCATAGGCGAACAAAAAAATCACAGCCGATTAATTGTCCACCACGTTTGAATCCTCTGGTTCCGTGCCTCGATAAAGCCAACCGCGAGTTCTCGATAGGCTAAGTACTTGGGTATGCTATCCGGCACTGGTGCCGGGTTGAAGTCCTCGAATGGCGAGAAAAACTTCACCGCCGAGCAATCATCAGTAACCAAATCCTGCAGAAGGAAGAACTCAATGTATCCTCGAAAATCGTGAAATAGCCGGAAGAAGCCCGCGTATCTCGCAAGCACTGTGCTCAAAGGACTGGTTTCGTTGAAGTGGTACCTACGAATGCACTCAACCGTGAGATCGAACCTGTTCTTGATACGTGGATGAAACCCGCGTGCACCGTTGATTGTCATATAGTGCCCCACACGGTTTCCGGGAAACAATATCATACCGCCAATCGTGTAGCTCTTTCTTATGAAAGTTGCCACCTCTTCGGGGATTTGATTGATGACGTGCGATATCCGAGCCTCTTTCCTGAAATCGGGAATCACTGTATCGCTCGCCAAAGAGAACGCGCCCAATTGAGAACAGTGATTCAGGTAGACACCGGGCGTCGTGTCCACTAGCTCAAACAACACACCACCCGGCAGCGGCTTGTTCCACAGAAGCTTGTGGTACCTTCGGAGCGTGGGACTTAGGGTGTCAGGGTCTTTCCCCTGCGGTGTGTCCATCCGGAAGTCGAAGTTAATATCTAGCGGTTTGTTGGTATCCATGGTGCGTCCTTTCGACTTATTTGTAATGTCTGGCTAACAAATAAATAAGCCGGAGAGTGAACGCTCTGTCCATAAATGTTGATGCAGGGTGCCTGCGCCAACAAATGATCCAGGCCACCAATCGCCAGAGGGGGATTTACCCAAGCAGTTTCTATTTCCATTTTCCTCGGACCGATAATGTCTATTCTTCGCTAAAAACCGGGATATTTCTTCCATACGCGTTGATTGAGTTCCTCGTTCTTTGAGTACTCGCCAATGTTCCAAGTAGAAAACGCCCAGAGGTCTTCGGCCAACTCAATTATTACCGACTTAAGTTCCAGCGGCTCCAACCACTCGTTCGGAATAGCTTTCACACCATAAGCGGCCCCAAGGATATTTCCCGTTATGGCTCCTGTTGAATCTGAGTCTCCGTCATGGTTCACAGCCATGACAACACCTTGGCGGAAATCCTTGGCCATCAAGGAACAGTAAATCGATATGGCAAGGGCTTCTTCAGCAACCCACCCTTGGCCGATTTGCTTGATTGCCGACTCTGGTACTGATGAAGACGCAGCAAGATCTTCAGCCAATTCTATAGCGAATAACGTCTCGCCAGAGGCAGGATTAACCTGCAAACAGGACTTGGCACAAATAAGCGCCTCCCGTAATGTAGCTCCGTCGGTCAGCGCCATCACCAGAACCGCCAGAACACCCGCAGGTAATGAACCTGTTGGATGCCCATGGGTCAGTGCTGCAATTTCAGTCGCCAACCGGAATGTCTCTTGAATCGGTTGTTGTCGCCGAAAATGCCAACCAAACAGACCAACAGGCGCGACACGCATCACGCCACCGCAGCCCGTACTGTCATTCTGAGCCGGCTGACCAAGTTCCTTCATCATCCGTAGCGCCGAGAGACAGGTATTGCCCGGTGCCCGCCGATGGTGCAATTCCTGCTGCTGAAACAACCATCCTGGTTCATCCAGCGAAAAATCAATATTGAAGCTATTGGCATCGCCCTGGGTACGCAACCAACGCAGATAGGCATGCGCTGTCACCCCTGTGTAGGTGGTGATACCTTTGAAACACCCTCGGACCCAACCACGGATAAGGCCTTCAGCGGTAAACAGGGTCATCTGAGTATCGTCAGTAATGGCTCCGACAATCCCGTACGCCGGTACATAATCTGTAATGCCATATGGGCCGAAGCGAGTGAGAATTTCAGATCGCTTCAAGAACTCAACGGGTGCCCCTAGGGCGTCACCCACCGCGCCTCCCAACATACACCCCAGGAAACGATTGAGGATGGTACGTCTTTGTTGACGTTTTGATTTCCACAGAGGACAAAGGGAGTCGGAAGTGCTTTTTGCAGATGCAACTTTTTTCTTGGGTAAACTCCTATTGTTTCGTGAACCCCTTTCCTTCGATGAATCATAGGATAGCAATTCCGCCGCCACCTCTCGAGGGGGTCTCGCTACAAGATCTTTATAGGGCCGATACAACTCACTAACGGATCCATCAAGAAAAACGCCGATCCCTTTCTCCCAGAAGGATGTATAGGATTCTCCCCGTTCGGCCGCATATGCTTGACCAATACCAGCCGAGCTGTCCATCGCATAATCCCAGTTATTTTTCCGCATCGCCACACCATGAACGGGATGAGGGTTCAAAGAAAGAGCCGTCAAGATTGTGGCTGCTTTTTCATCAAGCAGTTCAAAAACCGATACACGTAAACGGCCATCGCTACGACGTGCAATAGCTGCGACGAGATGATCGTTCTTCTGAATGGTCACCAAGGCACCATTCATATCGACTGGTCCTATTTCCAGCCACCAGTTATTGCCTTCTAAAGTAAGAGATTCACCATTAACGGTCATCTTGATTCACTATATGTTTTATTTTGGAACGGCAAGACTATAAGTAAAATGAAACGCCTCGTCAATAATACACTGCCTTCACAGTGTGCTTAAGATCTCGACCATCTAAAATGGAATGGGATTATACAAAATTCATGATGATCAGGGGCAGGTAGCAACACGTCATGAAATTTTTCATGATTATCATCGTCAGTACCTGTGAAAGCTCGACAATGGGCGGCATACTCCCCATGATCATCACTCTGGCCTGTACATCCTCAATAATGGGCCCCCGGTAAGTTGCCCGCAAGCATTTGCA
>JAKQIZ010000191.1 GCA_029561465.1 Deltaproteobacteria bacterium
CCACTCACAAAATTTGGTGAAAGCAATCAGTCCTTTTGATGCCAGAGAAAAAATCGCTAAAGACCCCAAAACCCCTGTTGCTGTATTGATGATACTGGCCTCCGATCATACACCAATTTTCCCCCGTCGGTTTTATGACGACATCCCCGCCGTTGCCTTTGACAATATCAATAAAAAAGGATTGACCGCCGACCAACTTTCCATACTCGCTGAAAGTGGAAGTGATGAGGTCAGAACAAAAGTCGCTCAACATCCCAACACTCCCGTTGATACATTGATGAAGTTGGGCGTGCGGGGTAGCAATGCTGCGTTTGACCATCTCAATGAAAAAGGGCTAACTCCCGAGCAGCTTGTCATGCTTCTCCACCATCGACGCGAGGTAGAGGATCCGGGACGCGGCCTCGTTCAGACACCGGGCCATCGGGTCCGTCCTGCCGCGGAGCCTGGCCGCGGCGCTCCGCACCTCCTCGAGGAGTTCCCTCCAGTCGTTCGCCCTGCATTCCGCCAAAATCAACCTCCCGGTTCGAGTCCATTGATTATACTCGAACCCGGTCAATTCTACTCCCGTGTCGACGGCTCGGCACGAACGGCGCAGGCACGGGCGCCGTGCAGCACCGAAGAAGCCCGTTCTCCCGCCGGAACCGGGAAGATGCCCCGATCCATCGCCGGCTGTATCGCCCGGTCCACTCCCATCATATTCCCCCCATGGATCTACCCGTAGAATTGCAGGCTCCGGTTTCCTCGAGGCCGTCCAACCCGGCCTCGAGAGCAGGCGCCATCGAGAGGATGGTCGATCGGATGATCGCCTCCGCCAGTCCTCGGATCGGCCTCTATGTGGAGAGGATCAGGCTGCGGAACCCCGGCATCGGCGAAGTCGAACTCGCGACCCGGATAATCCGGAGGAAGGCCTTCAAGAACGGGCTCGTAGGCGCCGCGACCGGGCTCGGCGGATTCGCAACCATGCCCGTCATGGTTCCGGCGGACCTTCTCGCATCGTGGAGAATCCAGATCGCGATGATAATCGCGATCGCCCATGTGTTCGGCAGGGCGGTCGATCCGACGGAACTGAAGACCGACGTCCTCGTGCTTCTTGCCGGCGGCACCGCCAAGGAGGCCCTCAAGCGCCTGGGGATCGAGGTTTCCAAAACCATGACGCGCAAGGCGGTGCAGAAGGAGATATCCCAGGAGG
>JAKQIZ010000108.1 GCA_029561465.1 Deltaproteobacteria bacterium
AAGCTCCAGCATGCCGAATTTCGAGATCTTGGACATTTGAATGCGGGAACGGTCCACGCTCAGGGCCTTTTTGAAGGCCCGCTCGATCTCGAGCTGATGCTGGCGGTCCATCATGTCGATGAAGTCGATGACGATAAGGCCGCCAAGGTCCCGGAGGCGCAACTGGCGGGCAATTTCCTCCGCCGCCTCGAGGTTGGTGCGGAAGGCGGTCTCCTCCACATTCCGCTTATTCGACCCCCGGCCGGAATTGACATCGATGGTAATCATCGCCTCCGTGGGATTTATGATCAGAGAGCCCCCGGATTTGAGATCCACCCGTTCCTGATAAATGACCCGGATCTGATCTTCGAGGCTGTACCGGTCGAAAAGGGGAACCATATCCTTGTAAAGCTTGATGATCTTCACCATGCGGGGCGAGACGGTTTTGCAATAGGCCCGCATCTTCCGGAAGGTCTCCGTATCGTCCACAAGGATCTCCTCGATTTCCGAGGTGAAATAATCCCGGAGGGAACAGATGCCGAAATCGCTCTCCTGATAGATGACCGCCGGCGCGGGAATAGAAGCCGCGGCTTTCTGAATCTCTTTCCAGAGCCGGGATAGGTGCTGATAGTCCCTGGCAAGTTCCTGCTTGGTCCGGCTCATTCCCGCCGTGCGGATGATGAATCCCATCCCCTCTTCCAGTTTGATCTGGCCCATGATTTCCTTGAGGCGTTTCCGGTCCTCCTCGTCCTCGATCTTCCGGGAGATGCCGCCGCCCTGCTTGTTAGGCATCAGGACGAGATAACGCCCCGGCAGGGATACGTAGGTGGTAAGCAACGCCCCTTTGCGTTCGCTCACCTCCCGCATGACCTGGACGATGACTTCCTGACCAACCTTTAAAAACGACCGGCCGTGGCCATGACCACCTTCCGGTCCGTTTTCTCCTTCCCGGCGCTCGATGAAATAATCCTGGCTAACGTCCCGGAGGGGAAGAAAACCGTCCTTCTTTCCGCCATAGCTGACGAAGGCCGCCTGAAGACCCCGTTCGACCTTCATGACGATACCTTTGTAGATGTTGCCCGTTATGGGCTCCTTGACGGCCATCTGGATATTGTAATCTACCAGTTTGCCGTCATCCACGATGGCCATCCGCTTCTGTTCCGGATGTACCGCGTTGATAAGCATTTGATTTCCCATATTTTTTACCTGTAAATGTTCTATGTGAAGGCCGAGACATCGCCCTGTCCGACACGGATGATATCCACGACATCGTCTTCCAGACTTATCACCGTGGACTGTCCTCCCTGGCAGACGCCACCATCGATAATCAGATCGACGCAGTGCCCGAAGCGCTCCCGGATCAGGACCGGGTTGTTCAGGGTCTCCCCGTCTTCAGCCTTGACGCTGGTGCTGATTATCGGCTGTCCCAGTTCTTTGACCAGGGCCAGACAGATGGGATGATCCGGGACGCGGATTCCCGTCGTCTGCCGCTTGGGCAGGATGATCTTGGGAACGAGACGCGACGCCTGAAGGACGAAGGTATAAGGTCCCGGCAACAGGCGCCTCATGGTGCGGTAGGCGTAATCGGTTACGAAGGCGTATTTGCTGATGTCCTTGAGATCGGCGCAGACAAAACTGAAGGGCTGTTTCTTGTTTCGCTTCTTTATTTCGTAAATCTTTTCTATGCCTCTTTTATTGAAAAGGTCGCAACCCAAACCATAGACCGTATCGGTAGGGTAGATAATGATCCCCCCGTCCCGGAGGACTTCCACGGCCTTCCTGATCAGGCGCGGCTGGGGATTCTGGCTGTTGATGGCGACCAGCATCTTCTTTTCTCGAACCGTTATTCCATAACAGCGCGTCCTGTATCAGAAACGGTGGAGATTAGCAACGAAATATCATCATCACCACGGCGGAGGAAGATTCTCGCATTCCTCCAATGAAATCGAACCTGACGTCATCACCGGTTATTCATTTTATCCCTGTCCTTGCTGAGCTTGTACTGGAGGCTGTCCACCAGGGCCAGCCAACTGGCCTCGATGACATTTTCCGAAACGCCGATGGTGGTCCAGGTATCGTCTTCGTCCTGGGATTCGATGGTCGTGTTGACCTTGGCCGCTGTTCCTTCGCTCCCCTCGACGATCCGGACCTTGAAGTCGGTGAGGTGCATCCGGTTCAACTGGGGATAGAATTTGGTCAGGGCCTTCCGTAGGGCGTTGTCCAGGGCGTTGATGGGACCGTTGCCCTCCGCCGCCGTCAGTTCCACCTCGCCGCCCACGGTGATCTTGATCGTAGCCTGGGCCTGTGACGGGTGATGGGCCGTCTTGGTGGCAATGACATTGAAGCATTCCAGGGTGAAGGGTTCCACAAACTCCCCAGTGATTTTCTTGATCAGCAGCGACAGCGATCCTTCCGCCGCATCGAATTGATACCCCTCGTCTTCCATGCGCTTGATCTCGTCCACGATCCGCCGGCTCAACCCGTTGTTCTGTCCCAGATCGATGCCCAGTTCCCGGGCCTTGTATTCGATGTTGCTCTTCCCCGCCAGATCCGAGACTAGGACCCGCTGCTTGTTTCCCACCAGTTCGGGGGCGATATGCTCGTAGGCCAGGGGATTCTTTAGGATGGCACTGACATGCACCCCCCCTTTGTGGGCAAAGGCGCTGCGGCCGACAAAGGGCCGGGAATTCAGGGGGGAGATGTTGGCCACGTCGGCCACGTAATTGGACAGGTTCGTCAGGTGACTCATCGCCTCTTCGGAGAGGCAGATCTTCCCCATTTTCAACTGGAGATTGGCGATGATGGGAATCAGATCGGCATTGCCGCAACGCTCCCCGTAGCCGTTGATGGTCCCCTGGACCATCGTGGCGCCGGTCCGGACCGCCGCCAGGGAGTTGGCCACTCCCAGGCTCCCGTCGTTGTGGGCATGGATACCCATTCTCCCCGGCGGCACGAGGCGGGCGATTTCCGCCGTCATGGCCTCGATTTCATGGGGCAGCGTCCCTCCGTTGGTGTCGCACAGAACGACCCAGTCGGCACCCGCCGTTAAGGCCGCGGCTACGGTCCGCCGGGCGTAATCGGGATTCCGCCGGTAGCCGTCGAAGAAATGCTCGGCGTCGTAAATCACTTCTTTTCCCTTCTCTTTGAGGTAGGCGACGGTTTCCCCGATCATGGCCAGGTTCTGTTCCGGAGAAATTTGCAGGATCTCCGTGACATGGAGATCCCAGGTCTTGCCGAAAACGGTCACTACCGGGGTTTCCGCGGCAATCAGGGCCTGGATGTTGGGACATTCCTCCACCCGCAGATCGGCACGGTGGGTGCTGCCGAAGGCCGTCAGTCGGGCGTTCTGGAACTTCACACCCTTGGCCAGTTCGAAAAAACGCACGTCCTTGGGGTTGGAACCCGGCCAGCCTCCTTCGATATAGGGGAACCCCATCTCATCCAACCGCTTGGCAATGCGCAGCTTTTCCTCGGCGGTGAAATTGATCTGTTCTCCCTGCGAACCATCCCGGAGGGTGGTATCGTACATCATTATCTCCCGCGTCTTCATAATTTCCTTTCTTCCCGAAAAAAAAATCCGCTACCAGGGGACCTGATAACGGATTTTGTGAGTTGCTTTATTTCTTATCTAAACACTAAACCACGATCAGGCCCCGGTATTGTCCGGCCTAATTATGCCGATAATAATAATGCCGATGATCGTGTTCAGTTTCATGCCGCTCATGGTAAATTTCTTATTCGTTTGTTCTCATTAATCCGTTCCGGATCTTTTGTCAACACAAATATGGCGATCTTCTCCATTGCAAATGTGGGCCACATCGATTAGGATCGGCGGCGCTATGTTTGCGCATATTCATAAGCATTTATCGGGAGGAACACCCGTAAAAAATATGGGGGGAAGGAGTGCGGGCCGGTCATTCTTTCGCCGACTGATGGCGATATCCCTCATAATGACATTACCGTTTCTGTTTGCCTGCGGAAGCAGGGATACCGAGGCGCCCCCGACCGCCGCCACCGGCTCGGGCCCGGCATACGGAGACATCATCGTCGAGGGTTCCATCGGCGATGCCAGCAACCTCATCCCCATCCTGTCCAGCGACGCCACCTCGCACCAGATTGGTGGTCTGGTTTACAACGGCCTGGTGAAATACGACCGGGATCTGAAGATTGTCGGTGATCTGGCCGAATCATGGAAGATATCGCCCGACGGCCTCGACATCGTCTTCCACCTCCGCAAAGGGGTGAAATGGCACGACGGAGAGCCCTTCACCGCCCGGGACGTCCTGTTTACCTATCAGGTCACCATCGATCCCAAGACGCCCACCGCTTACGCCGGGGATTTCCTGAAGGTAAAGAAGGTTACGGTCCTGGACGATCACACCCTCCGCGTTTGTTACGACAAGCCCTTCGCCCCGGCACTCATGAGCTGGGGGTCCCCCATCCTGCCCAGTCATCTTCTGTTCGGCCGGGACATCACCACTTCGCCCCTTTCCCGGCGGCCCGTCGGCACGGGCCCCTACCGCTTCCGGGAATGGGTGGCGGGACAAAAGATCGTCCTGGCCGCCAATCCCGATTACTTTGAGGGCCGGCCCTACCTCGACGGATACGTCATGCGGATCATCCCCGACACGGCCACGATGTTTCTCGAATTGCGGGCCGGCGGCATCGACCAGATGGGACTGACACCTCTCCAGCACACCCGGCAAACGGAAAACAACCTGTTCCGAAAGAATTACCGCAAATACCGTTATCTTTCCTTTTCCTACGTCTATATGGGCTACAATCTGAAGAATCCGCTCTTCGCCGATAAGCGCATCCGGCAGGCCATCGCTTACGCCGTCAACAAGGAGGAGATGATCCGGGGGGTGCTGCTGGGCCTGGGGCAGGCAGCAACGGGACCTTACAAGCCCGGCACCTGGGCCTACAACAACCGGGTGCGGACTTATCCTTTCGATCCCGGGCGGGCGAAATCTCTCCTGGCGGAGGCGGGCTGGAGAGACAGTGACGGCGACGGCATCCTGGACAAGGATGGCAGACCCTTCACCTTCGAAATCATCACCAACCAGGGCAACGAAGTACGGGCGAAATGCGCCGAGATCATCCAGAAACAACTGGCCGATGTGGGTATCAGGGTAAAGATCCGGATCCTGGAATGGGCGGCCTTTGTAAACGATTTCATCAACAAGCGGCGCTTCGAGGCGACGATTCTCGGCTGGACAATCCCCCAGGATCCCGACATCTATGATGTCTGGCATTCCAGCAAGACCGGACCCGATGAGCTGAACTTTATCTCCTATAAAAACGACGAGGTGGACCGACTGATCGAACGGGGCCGGGAGGTTTTCGACCAGCAGGAACGGAAGCGGTGCTACGATCGGATCCAGGAGATCCTGGCCGAGGAGCAGCCCTACCTCTTCCTGTACGTCCCCGACGCCCTGCCCATAATCAGCGCCCGGTTTCGGGGCATCGATCCGGCCCCCCAGGGGATCACCCACAACTTCATCAAGTGGTACGTTCCGAAGGAAGAGCAGAAATTTGTTCTGACGAAGTGAAGAAGCTCAAGGGGGCGGGTTCACCGTCATGACCATCATCTTCGGATACAACCCATCCCAATTCCTTTGCCGCTTTGGCGGTCAGACATTTTTTCGCGCTGGCCGCGGCGTTGAAGGGCTGTGGTGAATAAATATGTCCGCGGGGGGCGCAAGGGATGAAAACCTTTTCAGGGTCTCTGCAAACGCTCCCACAGATAGGCTCGGAAGACCTTGTTATCGGCCGAAAGGAGGACCGGTTCGCCGGTCCGGGTATCCAGATCTCTCATGCTCGGCGGTAGCTCCGGCTCTATCCCC
>JAKQIZ010000008.1 GCA_029561465.1 Deltaproteobacteria bacterium
AGCAAGGAGGCAAGTGTTGAAAGTTTCTTATTATCCGGGATGTTCCCTCCACGGGACGGCGAAGGAATACGACCAGTCCGTCAAGACGGTGAGCCGCGCCTTGGGCGTGGAACTCAAGGAAATCGAAGATTGGTCCTGCTGCGGCGCCACCTCGGGCCATGCTACGAACTTCAAGCTTTCCGTGGCCCTTCCCGCCCGGAATCTCATGATCGCCAAGGGGGAGGCCAAGGAGATGATGGTGCCCTGCGCGGCCTGTTTCAATCGCTTCAAATCGGCTCAGTACCATCTCCGGCATGACGAGGCCCTCAAAAAGGAAGTGGAAGAGATCGTCGGCCAGAAATACACACCGGGATTGGACGTCAAGAGCCCCATCGACATCCTCTACAACGATATCGGCCTGGACGCCCTCAAGGCCAAGGTGGTCAAGAAGCTTACCGGGTTGCGGCCCGTGTCCTACTACGGCTGCCTCCTGGTCCGTCCCCCGGAGGTCTGCAATTTCGAAGATTACGAAAATCCCTACATGCTCGACGGCATCCTGGCGACTCTGGGGGCGGACGTGAAAAACTGGTCCTACAAGACGGATTGCTGCGGCGGCAGCCTCACCATCAGCCGGACGGATATCGTCGGGAAACTGGTGGACAAGCTCATGACCATGGCCCGGGAGGCCGGGGCGAACTGTGTGGTCACCGCCTGTCCGGTGTGCATGGCCAATCTCGACGCCCGGGCCAGCGAGAACCTGCGCTTGCCCGTCTTCTATTTTACGGAGCTGGTGGCCTTGGCGCTCGGCCTGCCCGGAACCTCGACGTGGTTCAAACTGCACAATGTGGATCCCCTGCCGCTGGTCAGCAGCCTTGGGCTCCTTTAACAACAATATCCAATATTTCTGATACTGAAGGACGATATGGAAAAACGGTTGATCAAAAAAGACGCTCTGACAGGGATCATCGGGAAGATCGCTCAAGAGGCAGTAGTTTTTGCCCCGGTGAAGGTGGAAGACAATGTCCTCTTCAAGGCGCTGGAAAAGGGGGAGGAACCTTACCTGGCTTATGCCAACAGCAAAAACGCCCCGAAGAACTTCTTCTTCCCCCGCTCCGAGGTCATGCTGCGCTACACCCGGACGACCAAAGGGGTGGAGTTTACCGGCGGGCAAAAGGAGGCGGAGACGACGGTTCTGTTCGGGGTCCGGCCCTGC
Organism: Deltaproteobacteria bacterium; assembly: GCA_029561465.1. GTDB lineage: Bacteria > Desulfobacterota > Syntrophia > Syntrophales > UBA8958 > UBA8958. Next base: position 1,193 of record JAKQIZ010000008.1, read on the forward strand.
GACGCCCGGAGCTTCGTTCTTCTCGATCTCCTCTTCGATCAGGAAAAGTACAAGGATCCCTATTATATAAATAAAAGGCAAAAGACCACAATCGTTGCTATGGCCTGCGTCCATCCCCCCTATGCGACCTGCTTCTGCACCTCCGTGGACGGTCATCCGGTCTCTTCGGAAGGGGCGGACATCCTCCTCTCCGACCTGGGAGATCAGTTCCTGGCCGAGTTCGTCACCCCCAAGGGCGAACAGCTTGTCAAGCATTTCGGGGACGTCAAGGCCGACGCCACCGCCGAGGCGAAGAAGGAAGCCGCGGCCGAACAGGCGGCCAAGGAGATCAAATCCCACCTCCCCGGACGGGAAGTGAAGCCCATCATGGATGCCAACTTCAACAGTCCCTTCTGGAACACCGTCCACCAGAAATGCCTGGCCTGCGGGACCTGCACCTACCTCTGCCCGACCTGCCACTGCTTCGACATCTCCGACGAGATGAAGCAGAGTGACGGCCGGCGCCTGCGGAACTGGGATTCCTGCATGTTTCCCATGTTTACCAAGGAGACTTCGGGGCATAACCCCCGTCCGACCCAGAAAGAACGGTGGCGCCAGCGGGCCATGCACAAGTTCAGCTACTACCCGGAGAATTTCAACGCCATCGCCTGCGTGGGTTGCGGCCGTTGCGTCATGTACTGCCCCGTCAATATCGACATCCGGAAGATCATTACCGATATATCGAAACTATAGAGCTGGGAGAACGTCATGCAAAACCCTTACATACCCTATCCTGTGGAGGTAATAAAGATTGTCACCGAGGTGGATACGAAGGACATCAAGACCTTCCGTTTCGCCTTCGTGAACAAGGAGGACGAGGAGAAGTTCAAGTATATCCCCGGCCAGTTTGCGGAGTTGTCCATCTTCGGCAAGGGAGAGTCGCCCATCGGCATCGCCTCGTCACCCACCCAGCCCGGCTACGTGGAGTTTACGGTCCAAAAGGCGGGCGTCGTCACCTCGGCCCTCCATGAGATGGAAGTGGGGACGCGGATGGGCCTCCGGGGTCCTTTGGGAAACTCCTGGCCCATCGAGTACCTCGAAGGGAAGAACGTGGTCATTGTGGGCGGCGGGTTCGCCTTCACCACCCTGCGCTCCCTGATCAACTACATGATCTTCGGTGACAACCGGAAGCGTTTCGGCAAGATCACCGTGGTTTACGGCGCCCGGAATCCGGGGCTCCTGATCTACAAGGACGAGCTGGAGGCCTGGAGCAAACGCGACGACATCGATCTGAACGTCACCGTGGACAAGGGCGACGCCGGCTGGAAGGGCCGGGAAGGCTTTGTGCCCACGGTCTGCAAGGAGGTCGGCCCCAGCCCGGAAAACGCCGTGACGGTTATCTGCGGCCCCCCCATCATGATCCGCTTCACCCTCCCGGTCTTCTTCGAGCTGGGCTTTTCCAAGGAAACCATCATCACCTCCCTGGAGATGCGGATGAAATGCGGCATCGGCAAGTGCGGCCGCTGCAACGTGGGGAGCAAGTACGTCTGCAAGGACGGCCCCGTGTTCACCTTCGCCGAACTGGATAAACTGACGAGGGACTTTTGAAGACTTCGTAAGCAGTTCACATACCCCATAAGTGATCAGAAGGAGCCCCGCCGGCTCCTTCTGCGCATCTAAGCAAAGAAAAAGGAGTATATTCTTGAGCAGGATCGTTTACAAGGAACAACTATCGGAAAGCGTGGTCCGGATGGATCTGGAGGCCCCGGAGATCGCCCGGAAGCGCCGGGCGGGCCAGTTTCTCGTTCTCAAGGTGAACGAGCGGGGAGAGCGGATACCTCTGACCATCGTGGATTCCGACGGGGAAAAGGGGACCGTGACGATCATCTACCAGATCGTCGGAAAGACCACGGCCCTCATGGCCACGCTCGCCGTGGGGGACGACATTCAGGACGTCCAGGGCCCCTTGGGCAATCCCACGGAGATCGAGAATTACGGCCACGTAGTCTGTATCGGCGGCGGCGTGGGCGTGGGGGTCATCTATCCCATCACCAAGGCCCTCCAGGAAGCGGGAAACCGGGTGACCTCCATCATCGGCGCCCGGAACAAGTCCCTGATCATCCTGGAGGAGGAGATGCGGGCGGCGAGCGACAAACTCGTCGTGGCCACCGACGACGGCAGCTATGGGGTTCACGGGTTCGTAAGCAATGTCCTCCAGGGTCTCATTGATGCCGGGGAGACGATCGACCGGGTCTTCGCCATCGGGCCCGTGCCCATGATGAAGGTCATCGCCAACCTCACCCGGCCCTACGGTATCAAGACCATCGTCAGCCTCAACGCCATCATGGTGGATGCCACGGGGATGTGCGGGGCCTGCCGGGTCGCCGTCGGGGGGCAGACGAAATTCACCTGTGTCGATGGACCGGAATTCGACGGCCATCAGGTGGACTTCGATCTCCTGACGAGCCGCCTGCGGATGTACTGCGAGCAGGAGGGAGTGGCCTACGAACAGCACCGGTGCGGCTGGCAGGGCAACTGAGAATGATGGCGCCATGTTCCCCTTTGGGACCTGAGACGTTGGGATTGTTGCTTCACGGCAGGCCTTACGTCTTTCCCGCACCGGTGGGAAGCCGGTGTTTTCGAATACTTTCCGGGTGACGGCTCAACCCCGGCATGACTAACGGCCTCGCTTTACGAGGATCTCACCCGGTCTTACGCCGGGGGTAATGATATTTATCAGCGGCGATATGAGGAAATAATGGAAGAAAAGACAGAGAAACCCAGGAAAGAAAAGATCCCCCGCCAGGCCATGCCGGAGCAGGATCCCGGGGAGCGGATAAGGAATTTCGAGGAAGTGCCCCGGGGATATGCACCGGAGACGGCGATCCTGGAGGCGAAACGCTGCATCCAGTGCAAGAAGCCGGGTTGCGTGGAGGGCTGCCCCGTGGATGTCCAGATTCCCAAGTTCATCAAGCAGATTGCCGAAGGCGATTTTCTGGGCGCGGCCCGAACCCTGAAGGAAACCAACAGCCTCCCGGCGGTTTGCGGCCGTGTCTGTCCCCAGGAGGACCAGTGCGAGAAGACCTGCATCCTCGGGAAGAAAGGGGAGCCGGTGGCCATCGGTCGTCTGGAGCGGTTCGCCGCGGATTACGAGCGGAACGGCGGGGCCGTCGCCATTCCGGAGATTGCCCCGTCCAATGGGAAGAAGGTGGCGGTGATCGGGGCGGGTCCCTCGGGGCTCACCATCGCCGGCGATCTCGTCAAGCTGGGCTATGATATCACGGTCTTTGAGGCCCTCCACAAGGCGGGAGGTGTCCTGGTTTACGGTATCCCTGAATTCCGCCTTCCCAAGGCCATCGTGGAGGCCGAGGTAGACTATCTCCGCAAACTGGGGGTCAAGATCGTCGTCAACGCCGTAGTCGGCCGCCTGAAGACCATCGACGAGCTGTTCGCCGCGGGATTCGACGCCGTCTATGTGGCGGTCGGCGCCGGAGCGCCAGTGTTCATGAACATCCCCGGTGAAAACTTGAGCGGCATCTATTCCGCCAATGAATATCTCACCCGGTCGAATCTTATGAAGGCCTACCGGTTTCCCGAATACGACACGCCCATCGTCCGGGGCAGGAACGTGGCCGTCATCGGCGGTGGTAATGTGGCCATGGACTCGGTGCGGACGGCTCTGCGCCTGGGGGCGGAAAACGCCTACATCATCTACCGGCGCAGCGAGGTGGAGATGCCCGCCCGGAAGGAAGAGGTTCATCACGCCAAGGAGGAGGGGGTGCAGTTCCATCTTTTGACCAATCCTGTGGCGTATCTGGGAGAGGGCGGCTGGGTGAGCGGTGTCAAATGCCTCCGAATGGAGCTGGGGGAACCGGACGCCTCGGGCCGGCGGAGCCCTGTCCCCGTGGCCGGATCGGAATTTGTCATCGAAGTGGATACCGTGGTGGTCGCCGTGGGCACCATGGCCAATCCCATCGTCCCCGCTACCACTCCGGGGTTGGAGACCAACCGCCGGGGCTATATCATTACCAAAGGTGAGTCGGGAGAGACGAGCCGTCCGGGGGTCTATGCCGGGGGTGACATCGTCACCGGTTCCGCCACGGTGATCCTCGCCATGGGGGCGGGACGCAAGGCCGCCCAGGCCATCCACCGCCGTCTTTCCGGAGATGACCCGGAATCCTGATCCCGCTGCGGGAAGGCAAGATCAATCTGGAGATGCGGATGCGCACCTTTCCCGGTCATGCCCGGGATGCGGAGGCCAAGCGAGTAATGGCCTGGGACAGGAAGGGACATATCCCGTCCTGGAGATGACAGCAAACATCACCCCGATCTTTCCACATATATATGGCTTCCCACCTGACCTGTCTCCGGGAGGAACCTGCCGCTGCCGGGAAACAGCTCGGGAGAAATGAACAAAAACGGGGAGCAATGTCGTTAAATCCTTTATTATATCAATTGGTTAATATATGCCGGTGCACCGGCGAAGTTTTTTCATCGGCAAACAACGACGCATATTTTATCAACAATAGCGTTATGATGTTGGTCAGGGGTGAGATGAATATGGATGACATCGTGCAAATTGTTCTGATGTTTTGCTCTTTTACTTGCACTTGTGGTATGGCGCATACATGCAGATGCCAACGCAATACACCCTGACCGAGGAATTATACCACAGCATCACCCATGGCATTGGTGTGGTACTAGCCATAGCGGGCCTCGCCGTGCTCGTTCTTCCCGCCCTGCAGCAGGACGACGCCTGGCGTGTCGTCAGTTTTTCCATATATGGAGGATCTCTTACCCTCCTCTACTTGGCCTCGACACTCTACCACAGTTTTCGTGATGAGCAGATCAAGCTTTTTTTCCGCCACTTCGACCATCTTTCAATTTTTCTTCTTATTGCCGGGACTTATACGCCCGTAGTCCTCATCTGCCTGCGCGGAATATGGGGTTGGACGCTTTTCGGCCTTATCTGGGCCGTCGCCGTGGGTGGCATGATCTATGAGTTGCTGTTCCTCGGCCGTTATAGATGGATAACGGTAACGATCTATCTGGGGATGGGATGGTTGGCCGTGATCGCGGTAAAACCAATGATCACGGTGGTTCCCCTCGGCCTCCTATGGTGGTTGCTGGCGGGTGGTCTCTTCTACACCGGCGGCGTTGTTTTCTATGTCCGTAAGCAGATGCGGTATCACCATGTGCTGTGGCACATCTTTGTCCTTTTCGGCAGCGCTTGTCACTTCCTTGGATTTCTGTTTTTCCTGACTTAAAAGTATATGCGGATGAAGCAATCTTCCCCTAAGGATAATGAATTCGTAAAAAATCCTCATGCCCCGTGGAGCACCACGAAGCATGAAAATGGCATTTTCATAGTAAGGCGGAATAACTTCAGGGAGGGGAAATTATGATGAAAAGATTGAACGTTGTTGTATTTACATGTCTCGCAATCCTCGTATTGGTTCTCCAGGCCGGCCTCGCCGTCGGCGATAATTCACCAATGAACTTGAGATTTCTGACGGAACAATATCCACCTTACAATTTCCAGGAAAACGGCCTCCTCAAGGGGATCTCCGTCGATCTCCTCGACCGGATCTCCTCCAAGCAGGGAATGAATCTCAAGATACAGGAGATAGCGGTTCTCCCTTGGACGGAGGGCTACCGGCAAGTCCTGAAGGACCGGAACAAGGTCCTTTTCTCCATGACGAGAACCCCTGAACGGGAAAAGATGTTTCAATGGGTCGGTCCCATCTCCCCGACCAGGGTCGTCCTCTTCACCCGCAAGGATGCGACGCGCCGCATGACTGACAGGTGGGAAACCCAAAAATTGAGGATCGGCGCGATCCGTGATGACATCGGACATCAACTGGCATTGAAAGAAGGAAAAGCAAATTGGCGACTGGTCTTGAGGCCTCGCTCCCAGGATTTGGTGCATCTGCTCGAAGAGGGGGTGATTGACGCCTGGGCTTACGAAGAGACGGCCGGACGATGGTTCATAAAACATGCAGCCGCCAACCCGGGTGATATCGAAGCTGCCCGGGTCCTCTTTGAGGGGGAGCTGTATTATGCCTTTCATCGGGAAGCATCACCGGCCATAATTGCCGCTTTCCAGCAAACGCTGGACGAACTGAAAAACGAAAAGGACGCCGACGGATCGAGTGCTTATGAAAAGATTTTTGACCGCTATCTGAAACCAAGATACGTCAAGGATCAAATCACCGCTGAACAGGTCATAAAACTTGTCAGTCTTACGGCCGCCGCTTTGCGGGCTGATGCCACCGCCACGCTGAAGGAGATAAACGCCGGGCGGCATCCTTACCGAGACAGGGAAAATCCGGCCTTGTACGTCTTTGCCTATGATCAGGACATCAATATGGTCGCCCATGGCGACAATAAAATGATGGTGGGAAAAAACTTCCGCGGGAAGACGGATGTGGAAGGCAAGTCCTTTCGGGATGAAATCGTAAAGAAGGCCCTAAGCAAAGGCAGCGGCTGGGAAGATTACATCTATACCAGCCCCAAGCAAAGCGGTCTCTACTTCAAGACCACCTATTATCAACTTGCCACCGGCAGTGACGGCGGGAAATACATAATCTGTGCCGGAAAATTCAAGGATCAATTTTGACGGCATCGTAAAAAGTCCGGATGCGGCATTGCGCTTCATCCTTCGTCACTGCGACGTACGCACAAGTACGCCTCATTCCTCAGGATTCGCGCGCCTCGCCTGCGGATCTTTTTACGATGCCGTCCCAAATGGGACATTTTTTGCGCTTTTTACGAATTCATCAACCTTGACGACCCTTCTTAAATGTCAATTTTTCTGGGAAGCGGCAGCGGGGAAGTAACCAGCTTTATCCCGGATCCAGACCTCGATCTCCCGGGCCGGTTCCTCCCACCCCGGCTCGGCGATGAGGAAATGGGAGTGGCGGGGGAATTCCCAGTAGGTGGAAACGGTTTGATATTTGGCGTGGATCTTACGAACGATCGCCGGCGGGACAAGGCGGTCCTGCCCGCCGGCGATCGTAAGGACCGGGCAGGTCACCCGGGCGGCGTCCACGGCGGTGCTTTTCTTCGGGTCGAAGAACCAGAAGCTTATCTGCCCGGCCGCCCGGGGGGATTCGTAGGTGAAGCGGGCAAAGACCTTTTCCCGGTCTTCCAGGGGCAGGAGGTGGAGGGATGAATAAACGGCGCCGGCAAAGGTGGGACGTAGGGGCTCACCCCAGTGGCCCAGGCGCTGCCGGTTCATCCAGGCGCTCTTGATTCCCGTCCAGGAGATGGGGCTGATCCCCCGGGGGACCGCCGGGGCGATGAGGATGGCGGCCCGGGCCAGACCTTTGGCGGCGAGGAGTTGGGCGATCAGTCCCCCCATGGAATGACCGATGATGATGGGCTTTTCATTTATTGCCCCGAGCTCCTTTTCCACCTCGGCGACGTAATCACCGATCCCAGTTTGCATCAGTTCCGGCGGTGGGGGCGCGTGCAGCGGTGTGTCATGGCCCCAGAGAGTCGGGGTAATGACGCGGTATCCGCGCCGTTCGAAGTAATCACGATAGTTGTCCCAGCACCAGGGACCGACGAACATCCCGTGGATCATCACGAGGGTGGGTAGCCGGGGAGTTGCTGGGGCCGTGGTCGGTTTTTGCCTCGCCGCCACGTCGGGAAGGGAAAGAATCCCCACCATGACCAGGACAATCAGGAAGAAAACTGATCTACCGGCCTTGTCCCGGTAATCTGTGATTATTCTGAGCATAATTCGCTTTTTTGGTCCCGGACCGGTCGCCGGCTGTCTCGCCGGGAAATAATCTTTGTGTTTCCTGACGGGAAGATAGGAAAAGATCGCGGTGTTGTCAATGCCATTGTTTTATGGAGAGTCAGATGCCTGGGAGGAATAAGCGGATCTTTCATCCTCCCAGCGGGATTGCCGGGAGGATGAAAGACGGTGAGGGTGATATGGTGAGGGTGATGGTTATGCCGCCTTGATTTCGATTTTTTTACCCTTGACCTTGGTGGCTTCCGTTTTGGGCAGGTTGATGGAGAGGACGCCCTTCTTGAATTTGGCCTCGGCCTTCTTCATGTCGATCCCCTCGGGCAGGGGAATTACCCGCTGGAAGGACCCGTAGGTTCGCTCCATGTGGTAATAATCCTTTCCCTTGTCTTCCTTTTCCTCTTTTTTCTCACCCTTGAGGGTCAGGGTGTTTTCCGTCAGGAGCACCTCCACATCCTTTTCGTCCATTCCGGGCAGTTCCGCCTTTATGGTCACTTCCTTGTCGTTCTCCCGAATGTCTAGGGAAGGGACGAAACGATTCAAGCGATCTCCGGTAGGCCGGGGGCTCACCTCCATGCCCCTGAAGAAATCGTCGAAGATTCGGTTCATCTCTCTCTGGATGCTGAAGAAGGGATGATCATCGGCCGCCGCGGCCGGGGTGGCGGCGGAATTCCAGAGCGACGGCAAAAGATTTCTTCCGATCATAGCTGTTCCTCCTTTCCTGATATTTTATCGGCACGCCGTTGACCGCGACCGGCACGGTAACAGGACGGCGTTTACTTTTCCGCCTTGATGGCGATCTTTTTTATCTTGGCCTTTTCGACCTTGGGGAGTGTCAGCCGGAGAACGCCGTTTTCCACTGCGGCCTCGATGCGGTCCTGATCCACTTCGTCGGAAATGGTGAAGGCCCGCTGATAGTCTCCCGTGTCGTACTCGGCATAGGCCAGGGTCTTGCCTTCATAGGCCGGGGATTCCACGTTGCCGGTGATCGTCAGGACATTCTTCTCCAGGGTAATATCCACCGACTTATCGTCAACGCCGGGCATGTCGGCAATCAACACCATGGCGTCTTTCGTTTCATAAATATCGACCTTCGGCACATAGACCTTCCGGTTCCTGGTCCGTTCCGTTTCCAGGGGATTTTGCGCCTGCTGTTTCTGCAGATCCAATGATTCTTTTTCCATATCACCAACCTCCTTTCCTTATGCCGCTTTGATGGCGATTTTTTTGGGCTTGTCTTCCTCGGCCCGAGGCGCCGTCACCTTGAGAATCCCCTTTTCATATCGGGCCTCGATGCCCGCGGCGTCAATGCGGAAGGGGAGTTGCAGCGTTCTGGAAAACCGGCTGCCGTTTCTTTCCTTGCGGTGATAGGTTTCATTCTCCTTCAGCACTTCCTGTTCCCGGGCACCGGAAATGGTTATATTGTCTCCCAGTGCGGAAATGTCGATCTGCTCCGGATTCACGCCGGGCAATTCCGCCGTGATCACCGCTTCATGTTCACCAACCCAGAGATTTACCGCCGGATAGACCTGCACGAAGGGATGGGTGGAAACGGAGAACAGCCGGTTCATCTCATTCCGCAACCGCGACATTTCTGCATACGGATCCAATAAGCGACCAAATCTCCATGCTCCTGTTCCAAACATAATCTCTCCTCCTTTCCTCGTTTATCGAAAATGTTCTTTCTTATCAGTTTCTCAAAGGGTGCACGAACCCCTCTATCCAATCTTAACATCTTGTTATGAAAGGGTTATTTCATGGCGGCCTTAATATATTCACCAAATGGAGCTTGTCAAGAGGGGTAGATACGTCGGACAACCTGCCTGTGGGACGCACCCGAAAGGTGCCATCGGGCGGCCTGGAAAACCCTGGCGCTGGATGAGCGAATCCCGGGTACAGTGGGGTGATGGGACAAAAAAACGGGGTCCCGTTGAGGGACCCCGCCGACATTTTAAAGACGGTTCGGCGCCCCCTTTCGGACGGCGCCTGCGTGCGGAATTTATCAGTGATGTTCTTCCATGGCTCCGGCGATGTACATCATGGACAGGAGCATGAAGACCAGGGTCTGGATGAAAGAGATCAGGAGCTTCAGGACGAGGATGGGTAGGGGTACCAGCAGCGGCACGAGGATGAAGAGAACGAAGAGGACGATATGGCCGCCTTCGATGTTTCCGAACAGACGCATGGACAGCGAAACCGGACGGGAGATGTGGCTGACCAGTTCAATGGGCAGCATCAGGGGCGTGAGCCACCAAACCGGTCCCAGGAACTGCTTGAAATATTTCATGCCCTGAATCTGCACGCCGACGATGTGGGTGAGGAAGAAGACCACCAGGGCCATGGCGACGGTGGTGTTAAGATTGGCCGTGGGGGATTCCAGTCCGGGAATTAGCCCGATCAGGTTGGAAGTGAGGATGAAGAATCCCAGCGTGGCGATCAGGGGAAAGAATCGTTTTCCATGGGTGCCCATGGTGTCGATGAGAAGATTGTCGATGGCTTTGATGAAGACCTCCATGGAATTCTGGAACCCGCCCGGGGTCAGGGAAAGGCGCCGGGTCGCCAGGAAAGAAAAGAGGGCGAGCAGGGCCATGACGAACCAGGTATAGGTGATGTAGGTGGGGACACCGGGTAATATCAATTGCAGGAAAGACAGACTGTGCATCTTCTAATTGACCTCCTCAACGCAATTTTTTTTTGAAAGAGCCATGACGGCGGTAATGACGATATTGACGATGACTGTGGAAAGGCCGATCAACAGGCCGACGACATCGACGATGCCGCTGGATACGATAAAGTACAGCGCCACGGCCGTTATCCCGAAGCGGATGTAGTATTTGAACATGATCCGGGACTTGGCGCGGTCCGTAAGGTGGGCGAAGACCTTTTTGACGTCCCGGCAGAGCCAGTGATAGTTCACGATGCTGATGAGGCCCCCCAGGAGAACGCCCAAGGTGAATTTCAGGGAGAATATCAAGGCGCCGGCGAGAACGAATACAGCGAGGACGACCCAGTTGGCGATTTCAAGCCTTTGCTGGAGCGGGTCTTTTCCGGTGAGATTCACTTTTTATACTCTTGATAATTATTTTATCGTCCTGAAATGACTTGCCGATCAGGACGTAAATGTTCCTAAATCCGCCGATGACGCCCATGATGAAGAGCAGGACGGTAAAGAAGAAGGAGGTGCCCATCTTCTTGTCCAGCCAGTTGCCGAGAAAGAGACCTCCAAAGATCAACAGGACGAAGGCGAAGCCGATGCTGCTGGCGTATGCCATCTGGACGTATGCTTTTCTGCCCTCTTTATCCATCGACGCAGCGCCTCTTAACACGATAGGGGTGGGAAGTCAACAAAAAATGACGGCCCCGTTCACGCATAGTTTCTCTTTATCCCTTCGTTTTCGTACCAGGAGATTGTCCGGCGGAGGCCCTCCCGGAAGTCGGTCCGAGACCGAAAACCGATTTCTTCCCAGGCTCGGGTCGTATCGAGCATCCGCCGCGGCTGGCCGTCGGGCTGGCTGGTGTCCCAGACGATCCGGCCGGCATAGCCGGTCAACGCGACGATCAGTTCCGCCAGCTCGCGGATGGAGATCTCGAACCCGGCGCCGATGTTGACCGGCTCGGGTCTGTTGTACCTTTCCGTGGCCATGATGATGGCTTCAGCGGCGTCTTCCACATAGAAGAACTCCCGGGTGGCCTTGCCTGTTCCCCAGACCGTTACGGTCTCCTCCCCTGCTCTTCTGGCATCCACGCATTTCTTTATCAGGGCGGGGATGACATGGGAGGAACGGGGATCGAAATTGTCTCCCGGCCCGTAGAGATTCACGGGCAGGAGGAATATGGCGTTGAAGCCGTATTGCTGGCGGTAGGCCTGCGACTGGACGAGCATCATCTTCTTCGCCAGGCCGTAAGGGGCGTTGGTCTCCTCGGGATAGCCGTTCCAGAGCTCATCTTCCCGGAAGGGTACGGGGGTGAATTTGGGATAGGCGCAGATCGTGCCCAGGGCCACGAATTTCTCGATCCCGCTCCGGTATCCCTCGTGGATCATCTGAGCGCCCATCATGATGTTTTCATAGAAGAGGGCTCCCGGATGCTCCCGGTTGAAGCCGATACCCCCTACCTTGGCGGCCAGGTGGATGACGATGTCGGGCTTCGTTTCGGCATACAGCCGCCGGACATCTTCCCCGCGGACCAGATTGTAGTCCGGTAAATCGGCGATGAGGATATTTTCATAGCCCCGGTCCCGAAACCCCTTGACCAGGTGGGTGCCGAGAAACCCCTTGCCGCCCGTGATGGTGATGCGTTTGTTTTTCATCCCGCTGCTTCCGCTCCCTTGGGTTGCTGAATCGCCGCCACCGCTCCGGACGCGCCGTCAAGAAGATCCGCGATTGGCCCCCGGCGCCGCGATTCAGAGCTGGTTGTGATTTCCGATTTCATACCCCGCCTCGCAGAGGGTCTTTTCTTTCCGGGCGCTCTCCATGTCGGCGGCAATCATCATGTCGATGAGACCTTCAAAGCTTACCCGGGGGCGCCAGTACAGGAGATTCCGGGCCTTGGACGCTTCCCCGAGCAGGATGTCCACTTCCGTGGGGCGGAAATATCGCCGGTCGATGGCGACGTATTTTTCATAGTCCAGATTTAGTTTCTCGAAGACCCTTTGGGCGAACTCTCGCACGGAGTGAGTCTCTCCGGTGGCGATGACGAAATCGTCGGGGCGATCCTGCTGGAGCATGAGCCACATGGCTTCCACGTAATCCCCGGCGAATCCCCAGTCCCGTTTCGCCTCCAGATTGCCGAGAAACAATTTTTCCTGGAGGCCCAGTTTGATCCGCGTCGCTGCCCGGGTGATCTTCCGGGTGACGAAGGTCTCGCCGCGCCGTGGCGATTCGTGGTTGAAAAGGATGCCGTTGGCGGCGAAGATACCGTAGGCCTCGCGGTAGTTCTTCACGATGTAGTAGGCGTAAACCTTAGCGGCGGCGTAGGGGCTCTGGGGCTGGAAGGGGGTGGCTTCGCTCTGGGGCGGCGGGGCAGCGCCGAACATCTCGCTGGACGAGGCCTGATAGAATCGAGACTTGATTCCGGACTTGCGGATCGCCTCGAGGAGCCGCAAAGTCCCCAGTCCCGTAACGTCTCCGGTGTACTCTGCCATGTCGAAGCTCACCCGCACATGGCTCTGGGCGCCCAGGTGATAGATCTCGTCGGGCTTGATGTCGTTCAGAAGGTCCGTGAGCTGCCCGGAAACGGCCAGATCGCCGTAATGAAGATAGATCCGCGCCTCGGGATCATGGAAGTCCTTGTAAAGATGATCGATGCGGTCCGTATTGAAGGTGCTGGCCCGACGGATCAGCCCGTGGATCTCATAACCCTTGGCGAGGAGGAATTCGGCCAGATACGATCCGTCCTGGCCGGTTATGCCGGTGATGAAGGCCTTTTTCATAAGAGTAAATCGTCTCCCTGTATGTTGTCTGGGCATCTCCAGGCCGCCGGAAATGGCTCTCCGCCATGGCTGCCCATCCGTGCCTGAAGGTCCGATAAAGGTTTTCCTATCACATTATTTCTTATTCAGGTAGTATTTCTTGTACCACTCGACAAAACGCGCAATTCCCGTGGCGATGGTGGTGGCGGGACTGAATCCCACGGCGGCCGCCAGGTCTTCCACGTCGGCGCAGGTCGCCGGGACGTCGCCGGGCTGCATGGGGAGGAAGCGCATCTTCGCTTTCTTCCCCAGATTCTTCTCCAGGGCGGCGATGAAGTCGAGGAGGGCGACGGGCTGATGATTGCCGATGTTGTACAGGCGGTACGGGGCGAAACTCCCCGCGGGGTCGGGATTACCGCCGTTCCAGGACGGATCGGGGTCAGGCGGCCGCGCCATGATCCGGAAGACGCCCTCGATAATGTCGTCGATGTAAGTGAAATCCCTCTCCATCCGTCCTTCGTTGTAAACATCGATGGGCTCGCCGGCGAGAATGGCCCGGGTGAAGAGGAACAGGGCCATATCCGGGCGCCCCCAGGGTCCGTAAACGGTGAAGAAACGCAGGCCCGTGCAGGGGATCCCGTACAGGGCGGCGTAGGAGTGGGCCATGAGTTCGTTGGCCTTTTTCGTGGCCGCATAGAGACTGACGGGATGGTCCACGTTGTGATGCACCGAAAAGGGCAGGCGGGTGTTGCCGCCGTAAACGGAACTGGAGGAGGCGTAAACAAGGTGGGAGACGCGGTGATGTCGGCATCCTTCCAGGATGTTCAGAAACCCGAGCAGGTTGCTGTCCAGATAGGCGTAGGGATTGGTCAGGGAGTAGCGGACGCCGGCCTGGGCGGCAAGGTGCACCACCACCGGGGGTTCCTCCCGGGCGAAGAGGTCGGCCAGGTCCTCCCGGTCGGCGATGTCGAGGCGGAAAAAGCGGAACGACCGGTCCTCTTCCAGAAGGCGTAAACGGTCCTCTTTTAGGCGGACCTCGTAGTAAGGGTTGAGGTTGTCGATGCCCACGACATTCCGGCCGGTGGCAAGGAGCTTCCGGCACAGGTGAAAGCCGATGAAACCGGCGGCCCCGGTTACCAATATTTTATCCATGATTGTCTGCTCCCGTCGGACTGGTTTTATTATGGTCCTATTCCATTTTGCGCGTTCTCATCGCGGGCGGTAGGTAGTCTCGGCCTTCGCATGGCGGCGGCGCTTCACATCGTCTCCAGGGTGCGGGCGCAGGCTTCCAAGGTCTTTTCCGCATCCAGGAGATCATGGGCCAGAGAAACGAACCAGGCCTCGAACTGGGAGGGAGGTGGATTGACCCCATTGCTCATCATTCCTCGGAAGAAGCGGGCGAATAACTCCGTATCGGAGCGCCGGGCCGTATCCAGGTCGCAGACGGGTCCGGCGGTAAAAAAGATGGTGAACATGGAATCGAGCCGGTTGATCGTCACGGGCATCCCCTTGCGGTTGAACAGACCCTGCATTTCTTCGCAGAGGCTGAAGGCGTATCGCTTCATTGCCTCATAACATTCCGTGCTTTCCCGGAGGATGGTCAGGGTCGCCAGACCCGCCGCCATGGCCAGGGGGTTCCCGGAAAGGGTGCCGGCCTGATATACCGGTCCCAGAGGCGCCAGTTGTTCCATTACCGCCCGTTTTCCTCCGACGGCTCCGACGGGAAGACCGCCACCGATGATCTTGCCCAGGCAGGTGAGGTCCGGATCGATGCCGCCGCCCCCCGGGTACCCTCCCCAGGCGAGGCGGAAGCCCGTGATGACTTCGTCAAAGATGAGGAGGCTCCCGTGCGCCCGGGTGAGTTCCCGGAGGCGGGAAAGAAATCCCGGTTGGGGAAGGACCACCCCCATATTGCCGGCGACGGGTTCGACGATGACGGCAGCGATATCCGGACCATGCTTGGCAAAGACGGCGGCGACCGCGCCGGGATCGTTGAAGGGGATGGTAATGGTGAGTTCGGCCAAGCTTCCCGGCACACCGGGACTGTCGGGAAGGCCCAGGGTGGCCACGCCGGAACCGGCCCTGGCCAGGAGGGCATCGCTGTGGCCGTGATAACAACCGGCAAACTTGACGATTCTGTCCCGGCCGGTGAAGGCCCGGGCTAGGCGGATGGCCGTCATGACCGCCTCCGTCCCCGAACTCATCATCCGGACCATTTCCAGATTGGGAAAGGCCTCGATAATCAGCCCCGCCAGTTCTACTTCGAGGGGCGTCGGGGCGCCGAAACTGGTCCCTTTTTCAGCCTGTGCCGAGATCGCCGCCACGACCGCCGGGTGGGTGTGGCCGAGAATCAGGGGACCCCAGGACATGACATAATCGATGTATTCATTGCCGTCCACGTCGCATATCCGTGCGCCCCGTCCGGCGTTCATGAATACCGGCGCCCCGCCCACGGCCTTGAAGGCCCGCACCGGACTGTTGACCCCCCCGGGGATAAGCCTTTCCGCCTGGGCAAATAGGGCTTGAGATCTATCTTTCATGTAAAATACTCCATAGACGTCTTTTTCAGTTCTTCTTCGCTCATCAGGATCAGGTAATCGTCGATCTCCATCTCCCTGGCGAAACGTCCGATCATGGCGCCGGCATCCTCCCCCCGGCCGTGGATCATGGAGAAAAGATTGTACCGGCCGAGAAAGGGAGGCGTTCTTTCATAGCAGTGGGTGACTTCCCGCTGCGCCGCCAGATAGCGCCCCGCTTCCTCGATGCGCTCCGATGGCGCCGACCAGGCGACAATGGCGTTGTGGGTATAACCCACCTCCCGATGCCGGACGACAGCCCCGAATCTGCGGATTACCCCCTGAAGGATAAGCCGGTCGATGAATGCCCGGACCTCCTGTTCCGTCTGTCCCGTCGCCGCACCAATTTCCTCAAAGGGCCGGCTGACGAGGGGAATGTCGCCTTGGAGGCGGCGGGCCAGAGCTTTTCCCCGATTTGAAAACACGGCGCTGATTCGTTTGTTCCTCTTTCTCTGCTTTTGTGGAGCGGATCTATATCATATTTGCCACGCCGTGCGCCAAATATTTCTTGACAATCGGATTGTGGTTTTATATGGGATCGGCAGAAATGTTACATCGGTGGGGACCGTTGCCATACCGGTGGACGGAAAGGGGGTGCAAAGGGGAAAAGAAAAAGTGTCAATTGAGTTGGACGTTTGGGAGTCAAAAAAATCAATCAAAGGAGGAAAGAAATGAAAAAAGGTTTGGTAAGGGGTATTTTGGCAGTAACGTTGGTATTGGTTGTCGCTCCTCTGGCAATGGCGGCCGAAGCGGCGGCGCCCGGCGGAGCCGTTGATTACACCAAGGCGATCATCCTTGGCTGCAGCGTCCTGGCCGCCGGTTTGGCGATGGGAATCGGAGCAGTGGGAGCAGGTCTCGGTCTTGGTCAGGCAACCAGCGGTGCCAACAATGCCGTAGGCAGGAACCCCGAAGCCCAGGGTAAAATCATGCTCACCATGATGGTCGGTATGGCCATGACGGAATCGGTGGCGATTTACGCCCTCGTCGTTTCCCTAGTCATTCTGTACGCCAATCCGCTCCTTAAGTTTGCGGGCATCGGCGGATAACAGACATTCATATCATTATCGTTATCATCGAAAAGGGAAAAGGGGCACTAAAAACAGACTCCTTTTCCCTTTTTTATTTCTTCAAAGCCACTTCCCTTCCCCATCCCTCCCCCGGGACCTCCACATCCGGACCGCCAGCCAGCCGTAGATCCCGCCGTTGATCACGAGTACGGCCAGTCCAAGTAAGACCTGCTCGTTGCGGGTCAGTGCCTCCGGGTAGATCAGGGAGACGATGTATCGCTCGACGAAATCGGAGCTGTAAACCGGACCTCCGCCCAGGCGGCGCAGCCGGTTTTCCAGGGGGGTCAGGGGGCATATCCAGCCGGAACATTCCACCAGTGCGCCCCAGACCGCGGCGGGGACATGGAGCCAGGCCCACTTTAAGTTCCGCAGGGCCAGAAATCCGCCCGCAACGACAAAGAGGATGAAAAGGAGATGAGCGACGACGACAAAATCGGCGAGGAGTGCAAAGGTCATGATCCTTTAACACTTTATTTCTTCGGATAGCCTACCGTTTGGGCAAGGATGATGCGCTGGTCCGGCCGGAGCATCATGGCCTGACCGAGGGCCGCCCGGTCCATGGTTCCCCGTGCCACCGTCGCCAGACCTTCGGAAGCGCTGTAAAGATAGACATTCTGGCTGATGAAACCTGTATCGATGGCCGCATAGAGGTCCTTTACCTCGGGGGCGGCGTTTCCCATCCGCGTATAATCCGCCACGTAGACCAGATCGATGGGGGCGTCTTTGACATAGGACTGCGAGCCCGTCAGGGCACGAATATCCCGACTCAGGACGGGATGCAGGCGATGGCGGCGGGCATCGTAAACATACAATCCCTTTGCCGTTGCCACATAGACGTCGATTTCCTGCCAGTTTCCCGCCGAAGGAACGGTCCGCTTTCCCGATTCCGGGCGATTGATACCGCAGGCGCTCCAGAGGAGGTTGGAGATGACCCGGATGGGGAGTTTGCGGTTGCTGAATTCCCGGGATGAACGGCGGTCCTTCAGGACGTGCATGAGGAGCCGGCCGCTGTCCATCTGAGGCTTAACCAGAGGGATTTCCTTGAACTCCTGGGTTGCGGCCGGGGGTGGGAAAAAGAAAAGAATCAGCAAAACTGAGATCATCAACACGTTTCGCTTCTGCATGACGCCCTCCTTTGCCGCTCCTTATACTCCAGCCGCGCCGATAAAGGCAAACGTTATTTGCCGGATGGGGAGTAAGGGAGGTGTTCCGTCTCCGGGAGCCCAGAAATAAGTTTTACTGTTGACGAGAAGCACGGTATCATTGATATAAGACATGATCGTGGCCAGGTTGGAGCGGGAACGCTCCGGTATGACCAACGCATCGCCGAACCTTTCGGACGATCGAAATAATTTTTCCCGGAGTATTGGTGCCCATGAACAGGCCGGATGATAACTATTGGGGCCGCTACGCCCGGACGTATGACGGGGATACGGATTACGTCGTCGGGAGAGGCCTGCGGCGTGCCCTTTACGGCCGTTTGCGCCGGGAAACGGAACTGGGGGTCCTACTAGAATGTGGTTGCGGGACCGGATATTATACCCGGGCGGTTGCCCCGCGATCGGAGCGTATCGTGGCCATGGATCTGTCCGGAGAGATGCTGGCCGTGGCAAAAACACGACTCTCAGTAATGCCTCACGTCTCCTTCCTTAGGGGTGATTGCCGGCAACGGACCTTTCTACCGACAAGTTTCGATACCGTTTTGATGGCCAATATCCTCAATAACCTTTCGGAACCGCTTCCCGCCCTTTGCGAGGTCCACCGTGTCTTGAAATACGGTGGCGCCCTGATCGCCATTGCCTATACGGATTATCATGCGGATGCCCTGGACAAGATTGAAATCGGAAAGCGATATTTCGAAAGATTTGGCTTGCCGCCGCCGGGGGGGCTGAGAAATTATTCTCCCCGACAGTTGGCCTCCCTTATCAGGCAGGCTGGTTTCATGAATGTCGATATCGAGGTCCTGGGCGGCACGGTCAAGGTCCTGTATGCACGTTCGGTCAAAAGCTACGTTACAGATGATTGTCCCACCGATAAATAATCACTTTCCCATTATTTGAAATAAAGCGCATCAACACCGGGGATGTCCTCCCCAGTGGGGATGATCTGTTGGGTTACGGTCATCCTTCCAGGGGCTCCGGGGATTCGTAAGCCTGATCAGAAGACAAGGATGGTTCCGCTTCACTCCCGGTATATCCCGTCGATAATGTCCCGGTACTTCTCATTGATGACCTTGCGCTTAAGCTTCATCGTCGGGGTCATCTCCCCGTCGTCCTGGGTGAACGGCTTGGCCAGCAACTTGAATTTCTTTATCTTTTCAAACCCCGCCAACTCCTTCTGGTTCGCTTCGATCCGGTCGTGATAGAACTTCACGATCTCGGGATGACCGATCAGCTCCTCCCGGGATGCAAAGTCGATGTTGCGGCTCCGGGCGTAATCCTCCAGGGCCGTGAAGGTGGGGACGATAAGGGCGGAGACGTATTTCCGCTCGTCGCCGATGATGGAGATCTGTTCGATGAAATGGTCCTTGCCGACGGTCGTCTCGATTAGCTGCGGGGCGATATATTTCCCTCCCGAGGTCTTCATGAGGTCCTTGATCCGGTCGGTAATGGTGAGGTAGCCGTCTTCCAGGACCCCGGCATCGCCCGTCCGGAACCAGTTATCCGTAAACACCTCCGACGTGGCTTCCGGTTTCTTGTAGTAGCCCTTCGTGACCGTCTCCCCCCGGACGAGGATCTCGCCGTCCGGGGCGATCTTCACGTCCACGCCGTAAATCGGCTTCCCCACCGTGCCGGGACGGTAGTGATACTCCTCGTGACAGGTAACCGTCGCCGTTGTCTCCGTCAGACCGTAGCCGTACTTGATGGGTATTCCCACCGAGTGGAAAAACTCCTCGATATGCCTGGAAAGGGGGGCGCCGGCGCAGGGGAAAAAGCGGATCCTGCCCCCGACGATCTTGCGGAGCTTCTCCAGCACCAGTTTTTCGGCGATGCGGTGTTTGAGCTTCAGATCCCAGGGGATGGACTCCTTTTCCTTGGTGCGGAGATAAACCTTTTCCCCCAGTTCCACCGCCCACAGAAAGAGATTTTTCCTCGATGCCGGAGCCTTTTCCAGTTTTTCGAAGATCGCCCCGTAGATTTTTTCATAAAAACGCGGCACCGCGCATATAATCGTTGGCTGCACCTCCTGGAGATACTCCACGATCTTGCCCGTATCGTCACAATAATTGACTACCATGCCCGACCCCAGGGCGAAATAGGTCCAGGCCCGCTCAAAGACGTGGCTCAGGGGGAGGAAGCACATGGAGACGTCCCGGTCGCTGACGGACAGGCGTTTGTTGTGGGCCTGAAAGGAAAAGTAGAAGTTGGAATGATGGAGCATTACCCCCTTGGGCTCCCCGGTGGTTCCGGAGGTGTAGATCAGGGTGGCCAGGTCGTTCATGTCGGCCTTTTTCAGCCTTGACTCCAATTCCAGATCCTGGGCCGCTTGGCGGCCCGATACCAGGAAATCCAGGAAGTACACGTCCCGGCCGCCGGGGTCCGCAAGGGGGACGCTGCTGTTGAAGACAATGATTTTCTTGAGAAATATGGATGTGGCGCTGATGGAAACCGCTTTTCTGTACTGTTCGGCGCCCCCCACAAAGAGCACGGCGATTTCCGTCTCATTAACGATGTACTCGGCCTGCTTCGCCGTGTTGGTGGCGTAGATGGGTACGGAAACGCCACGGACGCTGAGGATGGCGAAATCGGCGATGGTCCATTCCGGACAATTATGGGCGAAGATCCCTACCATGCCCCCTTCGGGAATGCCCAGCTCCAGCAGACCCTTGGCGGCGCTACGGACCCGGTCCTCCACCTCCCGCCAGGAAATGTCGCGCCAGGCGCTATGTTCGCGATAGCGCAGGGCGGTGCGGTCTCCGTATTTTTTTGCCTGCTTGGGGACCATCAAGGCCAGGTGCTTTTCGGGCATATCCACTCTCCTTTCTATGCCGCCTTTGGTATCAGGCCGCAATGGGGTCGGGGTTTTCAATTCTCCTGTTTTTCTTGGCAATATAAACGGCAAAGATGGAGAAGTCAAAAGCAATTTTGTTGATAATACTGAATATTATTTGACGCCGTACTGTTTTTCCCCTATAATTGCCGCCGTTTTACCTGTAGGGGGAGAAGTAGCCGTCGTGCTGATGGATTTTGACACCACGAGAATCGCCATCATCGGACCCGGGCGTTTGGGGACGTCATTCGCCTACAAATTCGGCCGGGACAACAAGCGGGTCACGATCTACTACCATGACGCCGAGGTCTGCCGAGCCATCAACCGGGACCATCTCAATCCCAAACATCTGACGGAAGATCTGGCCAAGCGTCTGGGAGGCATGGAGCAGGTGCCCCGCCTAGCCCCGAAGGTCTATGCCACCAACAATCTGGAGCGGGTCATTGAGGACAACGACATCATCGTCCTGTGCCTAACCATGAACAAGCTGCCGGAATTCCTCAATTACCTGAAGCCGTTGATAGAAAGGAAATCCGGGGATACCTGCCTCGTCTCGCCCATCAAGGGGCTGACCTCGGATGAAATCACCAAGGAACTCATCACCCCCTCGCAGTTGATCAACAGCAATCTCGGGAGCCTCAACTACAAGTATGAAATCGTGTGCATCGGCGGGCCATTCTTCGATGTCGATATCGCCCTGGGGAACCCTGTCTGCGTCACCGTGGCGGGAAAAAGAGGGTCGGCGAACCTCATCCGGGAGGAATTGATCCGCCACAACCGCCGGGAACTGACATCTTATTATAATTTCGACATCGTCGGCGTCGAGGCCTGCGGTTCCCTGAAGAACGTCGTGGCCAACATTAAGGGCGTCACCGATTCGCTGGACCTCGGTGATTCGATTCCCGGGACGATTTTCGCCCGCGCGGGGGTCGAAATCCGTTCCCTGTCCATGCTTTTGGGAGGTAGTTTCCAGGCCTTTCAAAGTCAGGCCGGGGTGGGAGACATGTACGTCACCGTGTCATCCATGGCCAGTAAGAACTACCGCTACGGCAAATATTTCTATGAACTCTACAGCGGCAATCCCATCGAAACGAACCTGAAGGTGCTGGCACGGATCGACGGAACGCCGGAGGGACCCAATACCATTCGCAATGTCCATCGCTATCTGGAAAAGAAAAACATGTACAGCCCCCTTTTCCATTGTGCCTACAAGATCTTCAACGAAGGGGGGACCCGGCGGGATATCAAGGAAATGATCATTCAGGCCTGTCAGTTCGATAAGCGGGTGAAGGAATTCATCGGCCCCGTATCACGATTTTTCTACCGGGTAATTCCCAATTTCTGGTATCGCCGCCACAAGGGGATGATGTCCAACTGGGATGTTTGAGTGCGGTATGCCGTCTTTTCTTTGCCACCGGGGCGGCCATGGTAAGTATGGGCAGCGTTTCTTTCATGTTTTTTCTTGACTTTTTCGGGGCACACATGATAGGCGAAAAGAAAATTTCAAGGGAAAAATGAAGCGGCGATGATGAAGGCGGAAAAAATCGGCAGGAATCTTTGCTGGTGGTGGCGGACTGATAAAGTCTGCCCGGACTGAGCCGTTTATCGAGGTCGTGGGCAGGGAAGGACCTTCCCATGACGAAACCGGAAATGAAAGCCATGGGTATGACCCATGGCTTTTTATTTGCCCCGTGGCGCTGGTGAGCCGCTACGGGGTTTAAACAGACGATCATTTACAAAGGAGAAAGCAGCTTATGGAACCCATGAAGGTATTGCTGGAAGATCAAGAGATTCCGCGGCAGTGGTACAATATCCAGGCGGACCTGCCGACACCAATGCGTCCGCCCCTCCACCCGGCCACCGGAAAGCCCGTCCACCCAGATGATCTGGCGCCGATCTTTCCCATGAATCTCATCGAGCAGGATGCTACCACCCAGCGCTGGATCGACATCCCGGAAGAAGTCCTGGAAAAATATCTCATCTGGCGCCCCTCGCCCCTGTGCCGGGCCCGGAATTTCGAGAAACTTCTCGACGCCCCGGTGAAGATCTTCTACAAAAACGAAGGTGCCAGCCCGGCAGGTTCCCACAAGCCCAACACCGCCATCCCCCAAGCCTATTACAACAAGGCCTTCGGGATCAAGCGCCTCTCCACCGAGACCGGCGCAGGACAGTGGGGAAGCGCCCTCTCCATGGCCTGCCAGATGTTCGGCCTGGAATGTCGGGTATTCATGGTCCGGGTCAGTTACGAGCAGAAGCCTTACCGGCGGATGATGATGAACGTCTGGGGGGCGGAGTGCATCCCCAGTCCCAGCAACATCACCGAGGCCGGGCGGAATGTCCTGGCCGAGCATCCCGATTCCCCGGGGAGCCTGGGCATCGCCATCAGCGAGGCCATTGAAGACGCGGTGTCCCATCCCGGTTCACGCTATTCCCTGGGCAGCGTCCTGAATCACGTCCTCCTTCACCAGACCATCGTGGGGCTGGAGTCCCAGAAGCAGTTCGCCAAACTTGGTCTTTATCCCGATGTCGTCATGGGCTGCGCCGGCGGCGGCAGCAATTTCGCAGGGATATCGCTGCCATATGTACGCGACCGGATTCATGGGAAAGATGTGAGGATCGTCGGCGCCGAACCCACCGCCTGTCCTACCCTGACCCGGGGTCCCTTCGCCTACGATTTCGGCGATCTGGCGAAAAAGACACCGCTTCTGCCCATGTACACCCTGGGTCACGACTACGTGCCGGCTCCCATCCATGCCGGCGGCCTCCGTTACCACGGCATGGCCCCCATCGTGAGCCACCTGCTCAAAGAGAATCTTATCGAGGCCCGGGCCTACCATCAACTCGACACCTTTCAAGCCGGCGTCATGTGGGCTCGGAGCGAGGGATTCATTCCCGCGCCGGAGACCAACCACGTCATCGCCGCCGTGGTTGATGAGGCCCGGCGCGCCAAGGAGGAGGGGAAGGAAAAGGTTATCCTCTTCAACTGGAGTGGTCACGGGATGGTGGATCTGGCCTCCTACGAGGCCTATCTGACGGGCAAACTCATCCCCCATGAACTGCCGGATGAAGAGATCGACCGGGCCTTGCGGGCTATCGAGGGGTTCCCGAAACCATAACCATTGCCTTCCGAAACCTCAGGTCGCTATGGGATAGAGAAGCAGCGGGGGACGGACGATCGTCTGGCCCCCGCTTTTTTTGCCGCATCCCGCCGGTAATGATTTTTACAGACAGCGGGGCATTTTTGAGGTAATGTCGGTTTCAACAGAGGCACGGGGCACGATACGACATGAGTGAGATAACACGCTATGATGACAGGGAGATCCGCTGCCCAAAGCTCGGACATGAGCTTACCTTCGCCTACTGCCGCCGGGAAGGGGGGGAACTGCCCTGCTTCCGGGTGATCCGCTGCTGGGAGGGTTTCTTCCCCGTGGAGAGCTTTCTCCGGGAGAGCCTGTCCCCGGATGCCTGGGAGACTTTCCGCCGTCATACCCCGCCGGACAAGCTCACCAGTCTCCTCGATCTGATTGCCAAGGCACAGCAGCGGCGGGGAGGTTAAGGGCCGGGGCGATAGAAATAGCGGCAAAGATAGCCTGAAGATGAGGTGCAAGAGGCGATGGTTTTTCCTCGATAGACCCTAAGGGACGGATGGTTAAACAAGAGATGAAAAAGAGGGAATTCCAGCCCCTGGCGGACCGGATGCGGCCCCGGCGTCTGGCCGAATATGTTGGCCAGACGCACCTTCTGGGCAAGGATGGCCTGCTACGCCGGTCTATAGAAGAGGACCGCCTGTTTTCCATGATCTTCTGGGGACCGCCGGGGTCGGGGAAGACAACCCTGGCCCGGGTCATCGCCCAGGAGACATCGTCACATTTCACCAGCTTTTCCGCTGTGTTGTCCGGAGTCAAGGAGATCCGTGCCGTCGTCGAAGCGGCGGTGGCCCTGAGGGATGAGCAGGGGGAAAAGACCATCCTGTTCGTGGACGAGATCCATCGTTTCAACAAGGCTCAGCAGGACGCCTTCCTTCCCCATGTGGAGAGCGGCCTCATCACCCTCATCGGCGCCACCACGGAAAACCCCTCCTTTGAAGTTATCGCCCCCCTCCTGTCCCGTTCCCGGGTCATGGTCCTCAAGCCCTTTACCGAGGAAGAACTGGCCTTGATGATCGATAGCGCCCTGCATGACGAGGAGCGGGGTCTGGGGGGCCTCCATCTAATCCTGGCCCCGGCGGCTCGGGAGCTGATTGTCCGGTCTGCCGACGGCGACGCCCGGACGCTGCTGAACAACCTGGAGGCCGCCTCCTCCCTGGTCATGGATCTGGATGCGGATCAGCGGATCATTACCGGGGAAATCGTTGCCGCCGCCATCCAGAAGAAGTCGCTGCAATACGACAAGGACGGCGAGGAACATTACAATCTGATCTCCGCCTTTCATAAAAGCCTTCGGGGAAGCGATCCCGACGCCGCCCTCTACTGGCTGGCCCGGATGCTGCTGGCCGGGGAAGATCCCCTATATATAGCCCGCCGCATGGTCCGCTTTGCCTCGGAGGATGTGGGCAACGCCGACCCCCGAGCCCTGTCTGTGGCCATGGATGCCATGCAGGCCTTTCATTTTATCGGTCTGCCCGAGGGGGAATTGGCCCTGGCCCAGGCCGCCGTTTATCTGGCCACCGCCCCCAAAAGCAATGCCCTGTATGCTGCCTGGGGACGGGTGAGGGAGACGATCCGGCACACCGGTTCCCTTCCCGTACCCCTGCACATCCGAAACGCCCCGACCAAGTTGATGAAAGAACTGGAATACGGACGGGATTACAAGTATGCCCACGACTACCGGGATGCCTACATAGCCCAGGATTATTTTCCCGCGGAGCTGATGAAGGCGGAGCCCCGTTTCTACATCCCTACCGACCGGGGTTACGAGAAGACCATCGGGGAGCGGTTGGACTACTGGCGCCGATTACGGCGGCAGAGAACCAAAAAAACCTGAGAGCCTATCCACTATGAGGATTTGCCGTCCCTCCGATATTTCCGGCACTGGAAATAGATGCGGTTAGAATGGGAAATCAGTCCCAATTTTTGCCCTTACCTCCCCCTTTGCCGCCTTTACCCTTTCCTCCTCGGTTGCCCGGACCGGGAGACTGAGCCCCGCCGGGACCGTACAGGTCCTGCCCCCTCTTCAAGGCATGAAACTCCGCCGAACCGGGTTTGATCCCCAGGCTTTTCGCCAGGGCTCCCCAGCCCTGCTTCTTGTCGGTTTTGTATCGCTTCATTACGTATTCCGGCGGTTGGCGCGACATTTCTCCCAGACGAAAGATGATATAGGCGTCCGCGGGTTTGGCTACATTGCCGATTATGGCGTCCATGCGGGCGTCACCGATCTGAAAGCGGCCCGCCATTCTGGCCCGGAAACCCGTGGGATCGGCCTGGGCCTGAAGATTGAAATCACGGACCCAGTCGAAATCCCCGGCCTCGGAAACGGCCGGGACGAGTAAAAGGATTGCCATCGTTGCGAGGATAATCCGGAATGATTTCATACTGCCTCCTTATCGAATAAGATGATGATCGTTTTTTTTCCTCTCCGAGTCCTGCCTGTGGATATAAATATAATAAATGTATTTTCAAATCTATCGGGAATTAGAACGATCTCCTCCCCTGATCCTGTCCTGCCGCTGGCGCAACTGATTCCATCTTGTGATTACAAGCGGATGAGAATAAAAAAATGGGGAGACACATTGTCTCCCCGCGTCCAGGAGGATTATGGGTTTTACTGTCGGCTGACCATGCCCGTTTGTTCAACCGAGTAAATTATCTTCTTGCCAGTAATACATAGCACATACCGTGCCACCCTTCGCCATTGGTTGTTAAGTGTTGGAAACAAATGCAAATATATTGTTGATAAGCCCTTCCGGCAGAGTGAATCCGCACCTTGCCGGCGGCAACGATTGTCGGTTTACGGGAGCGATTATTTAAATAGTTCATACAATACAAGAAGTTATATTGATGACGACTTTGTTTTGAAAATCGACAAAAATGTCGGGGTTACAATTCAGCGAAGCTGAATCATGTTCACAATTCAGCGAAGCTGAATCATGTTCATAATTCAGTGAAGCTCCTACTGTTCATAATTTATGATTGACTTTCCCCATGAATCGCCTATGATGCAACGCGATGAAGATTATGGATAAAATCGCCGGGATAAGAAAACGGTGACCCCTCCGGATAAAATTGTCTGGCAGGACCGGGCAGGCAAGGAAACCAGGCCCTTCCTCCAGCCCATAGCAGTGGCCATTGTCTGTGCCGTCTTCCTTATTCTTATCCTCATTATGGGGATCATGGATATGCGGCGCCTGGACCAAACCCTGGTGGGCATTCTGGAAAACCGCGCCCAGGGCATCGTGGAGGTGGTACAGCGCCTGGCCCAGGAAAACCTCACCAATCTGGTGCAGGCCTCCCACCATCGTGAAGATGCTGATCGTCCTTTCGCCCCCATCGAATCGGAGGCATATTCACCTCAGAAGCTCCTGATCAACGCCTTGGTGAAATTGGGCCAGGAAGTCGACATCCACTGGAAGAAGGACCGACTCAGCGCCGCCTATCTCCGCAAGTTCGCCGACGAGCAGGAGATATGGATGATCACGGTGATGGACAGGAGGGGTCGGGCGGTATTTCAGAGCCGCCCCATCCCGGAAGACTTCGTGGAGGGCAATCCCTCGCCGAAGATTTCCATCGATTTGTTGAACCAACTGGGTCGGGAAAAGAAGATCGGTTTTATCGCCCTGCGCCGGAAGGATGGGAGCGGGACGGTCGTCATCGCCCTCGACCCCGACGGTCTGCGCTTCTGGGGCACCAAGGTTTCGGTGGAGAAGGCCCTGCAGGAACTGGGCGGCGGCCAGAGTCAGGGGCTGACCTACTTTATGATTAACGACCTTCAGGGTAAGACGCTGGCCAGTGCGGGCGTCTTGCCCGAAAATTGGAAACCGGGCGACATGCCCGTGGCGGAGATGACAACGGGCGCCCGTGCTGTGGCCAGCCGTAAGGTTGCCTATCTGGGCAAACCGCTTCTCGATATCGCCATGCCGGTTTACCTGAAAAACCAGGTCGTGGGGATTGCCAGGATGGGCCTGGAACGGGAGAGCATGGAGCGGATCCTCAGGGAAAACGGGAAAAACATCTTTATTTTTATGGTCCTCACGGCGCTGATCGCCTTTTTATCCATGTGGGTCCTCTATATGAACCAGAACCGCCATTTGGCGGGCATAGTGACCATGGAGCGGCGTCTGGAAAAGGCGGAACGTCTCTCCGCCCTGGGGCAGCTCGCCGCCGGGGTGGC
>JAKQIZ010000111.1 GCA_029561465.1 Deltaproteobacteria bacterium
CGGTTCTACAACCCGGACGTGCCGCAGCCGTGGATGAAGAAAGTGGAGGATTGAGCCGTGAAGAAAAAGAAACGCTACGCCAACGCCAAGGATGTCCTGCCCGAGGAACTCTTCGAGCAGATCCAGAAGCACTACACCGGGATTCTCTGGGTCCCGGCACCGAGCAGGTTTTACCAGGAGCGCCGCGACCTGGTGCTTGCCCTTCATATGCAGGGGATCAGCAGCCAGGAGATATCCAACCTCGCCGGTGTGACCACCCGCCGGGTCAACCAGATCATCGCCGCCGAACGAAAACAGGATCAAGCCCGACAGATGGACGCCGTTTCCGGTAAGTAACCGCAGAACCGGCGGGCGCGTGTTGGGAGGCTAAATCGGCCTCCCGCCCCGCAAACCGGTATAAAAAAACAGTTTTGGCAGGACATCGATATGCCTTTGAGCAAACCCGACAAAGCTATTCTGGACCGCTGGCATCGCAACGAGGGCAAGACCGAACCGCCCAAGCGCGGGGCCGGAGCACCCGAAGGCAACCAGTATCGGCTTACGCACGGCATCTTCGCCGACCGCTGTCTGACCCCGGAAGAAAAGGTCATGTTCGACGCGATCATCGAGCGCCTCAACCAGGACTTCGTGTTCAACAAGTCCAGTGACTTCCTTCAGGTCGAACTGGTGGGCGTCTACTCCGTCAAGCTGGTCCGTGCCCAGATCGAAGGGAACACCCAAGCGGCCGAGAGCCTCGACCGCATGATCCGCTGCCATATGAAGGATCTCAAGACCACCAAGATCGCCCGCGAGGGTGAGGAGCCGCATGGTCCCCAGACCTCTCCAGCAGAATGGGCTGCGGCGCTGCTCGAGAAGGTGGCCGAGGCCGCCGCTGCTCCGGCCGGTAAGACCTCCAGCCGTAAAAAACGTGGAAAGAATTGCGGATAACACCATGGAGGGCTTTTCCGATGACCCCGTCACACGGCGACTTGCGGCAGACAGCTTCACCAGGAATTGCGGATAAGACGTGTTCCTTGCACTTTCGGAATCGGCATTCACCGGCCGTCGATCATCATTTCCACTCCTCGACTTCCTCCTGCAGCTCCCGATATCCGCTTGGCATGTGTGCGCATAAGCCGAACCGCATAAGCCAAGCAGATATAGGCATGTTCACGCCGGGGCTCTCTCACATAACCCAAGTAGATATTGGCATGTCGAGACCCAGGCCGAACCGGACAAGCCCCGCAAACAGCCATTCCTT
>JAKQIZ010000068.1 GCA_029561465.1 Deltaproteobacteria bacterium
GTAAAGACGGTTCATTTCGTCGGCATCGGCGGCATCGGCATGAGCGGCATCGCCGAAGTGCTCCTGAACCTCGGTTACGGCATTACGGGCTCGGATCTGGGACAGACGGACATCACCCAGCGCCTTGCCGCCCTGGGCGCCTTGATCTTCAAGGGGCATGACGAGAGTCATCTGGGCGACGCAGATGTCGTGGTGACCTCCACGGCAGTGAAGAGCGACAACCCCGAGGTCCTGGCGGCCCACCGGCACAATATCCCCGTGATCCCCCGGGCGGAGATGCTGGCCGAACTCCTGAAGATGAAATTTTCCATTGCCGTCTCGGGCAGTCACGGCAAGACTACCACCACCTCCATGATCTCCACAGTCCTCGGCCAGGGCGGCCTGGACCCGACCATGGTCATCGGCGGCAAGTTGGCCAGTATCGGCGGCAACGCCAAGATGGGCGGCGGGGAGATCATCGTCGCCGAGGCAGATGAAAGCGACGGTTCCTTTCTCAAGCTCGGCCCCTGCATCGCCGTCATCACTAATATCGACCGGGAGCATCTGGACCACTACCGGGACATCGACGAGATCAAGTCGGCCTTTCTGCAGTTCGCCAATATCGTCCCCTTCTACGGTTCCACCGTTCTTTGTCTCGACAATCTCCACGTCCGGGAAATTCTTCCAGAAATAAAAAGAAAAACCATCACTTACGGCCTGGAACCACCGGCGGACTACCGGGCCGCCGACATCAACCTCCGGGGGGCCTGGACCTCCTTCAGCGTCCTGTACCGGGAGGAGCTCATGGGTACGGTCGTCCTCAATGTTCCTGGATTATTCAATGTTTACAATGCCCTGGCCACCATCGCCGTGGCCAGGGAAATCGACATGGATTTTCCGGCCATCACCGCTGGTTTGAAGACCTTCACCGGGGTCCAGCGGCGCCTGGAGGTTAAGGGAACCGGCGGCGGGGTTACGGTGGTGGACGACTACGGCCACCACCCCACGGAGATCCGGGAAACCCTGGCGGCAGCCCGCACCGTCTGGCCGGGGCGGCTACTCGTGGTCTTCCAGCCCCATCGGTACACCCGGACCCGGGCCCTCTTCGAGGAATTTACCGGCGCCTTCAGCGACGCCGACCTCCTGGTAATCACCGACATCTACGCCGCCAGCGAAGCCCCGATCCCGGGGGTCAACTCGGAAAACCTGGCGGCGGCCATCCGGGAGCGGGGGAAAAAGGAGGTGCTGTATATCGCCGACTTTGAGGCCATCACGGAAAGACTGCTCATGCTCTCCCGGGCCGGCGACGTGATCATCACCCAGGGGGCGGGATCGGTGTGGAAAATCGGTGAGGAATATCTCCAGAAGGCGGCGGCAAAGGGATGAAGGAAGGCTTCCGTGAGGAATTGAAGCGCATCGCCGGGGATGGCGTCCGGTTCGATGAGCCTATGGCCAACCACACCTCCCTGGGGGTGGGGGGACCCGCCCTGGCGGTCGTTTATCCCGACAGTCCGGAGCGGCTGGGCGCCACGCTGGCATTCCTGAAAAGAGCAGGGATACCCTGCCTGCCCGTGGGGAACGGGACGAATCTTATCGTCCGGGACGGCGGCTACCGAGGCGTTATCTTCTGCCTGAAGCGGCTGGCCGACATCCGGATTGTCTCCGGACCCGGCAATGTGACGCTGATCCAGGCCGAGTCAGGGGCCTCCCTCGCCGAGCTGGTCAACCGATCGGCCGCCGCCGGTCTCACCGGCCTGGAATTCTGCGCCGGCATCCCAGGCACCGTGGGCGGCGCCGTGACTATGAATGCCGGGGCTTACGGCCATGAGATCAAGGACGTGCTGAGTGAACTGACCATCATGGACGGGATGGGAAAGACCAGTGACTGGCGGTGCGACCGGATCCAGTTTTTTTAC
>JAKQIZ010000128.1 GCA_029561465.1 Deltaproteobacteria bacterium
CCTTCTGAAAATCCGATATTGCCCGGGGATTGCCGATCTGAGCATAGACCATCCCCCTGATGTTATAGGCATCAGGTAATTTTGGATCGAGTTCGATGGACTTGTTGAGATCCTCGATCGCTTTACTGAACTGGCCCTGGATTGACGGCCAGCTCAAACTGCGCCCTGTCGTTCGTCGTAAGCCCACGGTTGTAATAGGCAATGCCCCGGTGATTGTATGCCTCGGCATAATCGGGATTCAGGGCGATGGCCCGGGTAAATTCATCAATGGCCAGAGATTCCTCCCGACTGACCGTATAATGATATTTCCCCATACGTTTTGATGGTTTGGGCCATAGCAACTATTTCGACTTACGCACCGGGAGGGCATAGTATTGGAAATCAAAAAACAATTTAATGATTGGAGCTACCGGCCTTTGAATACGGGAGACCGTTTGGTAAGGAAGGCATCCACCCCTTCCCGGTGGTCTTCCGTGCCGAGGCAAAACAGTTGAATCCCTGTCTCCAGCTCAATGCCGGCCTGGAGATCCAACTTGTCGCTCTGATTGAGAATCTTCTTCATGAGCCCAATCGCCACGGGGGCATAACGGGTCAACTGCGCGGCAAAAATGGAGGTTTCCTCCCAGAGCTTATCGTCGTCGATAAGGCGATTGACCAGGCCGATCTCGTAAGCCTTGGCGGCGTCGATCACATCGCCGGTGAACATGAGTTCCTTGGCCCGGTGCAGACCCACGGTGCGGGGCAGGAAATAGGTCGCGCTGCCGTCGGGAATCAGGCCGATGCGGACAAAGCTCTGAGAAAAGCGGGCCGCCCGGCCGCAGAAGATCAAATCGCAGGCCAGGGCCAGGCTGAATCCCGCCCCGGCCGCCACGCCGTTCACCATGGCGATGACCGGTTTGGACATGTGGACGATGAGATTGACGATCTCGGCGATATCCTGAATATACCGCCGGGATTTGGCGATATTGTCGAACGTGAGGATATAGGGCAGATCGCCGCCGGCACAGAAGGCCCGGCCGGCCCCGGTGAAGATCACCGCCCGCACCGTGGAATCTTCCTCGACCTCTCTAAGGGCCACCCGAGTATCGTCGAGGAGCGCCTGGGTCATGGAATTCAGCGAGGCGGGATTGTTCATGGTAATCTTGGCGATGTTGCCGATTCTCTCCAGTAAAGCCGCTTGCTCAGCCATCTGTGCACCTCCGTTGTCTTTTCGATAGTTCTCTATAAATGTTTACGGGTGAGAATTCAACTGCGGCGCTCCCCCCTTGACAAAAACGCCCGGATGGACCATGAAATGGTCCATATTGGGATATTTATAAAAACAATCGGGAGGCAAGAAGATCATGAAGGTAGTCGCTCTCAACGGCAGCGCCAGGAAAAACGGGAACACCGCCATTTTGCTCAACACGGTCCTGGAAGAACTCCAGCGGGAAGGGATGGAGACGGAACTAATCCAGATGGACGGCATCGCCCTGCCGGGGTGCCGGGCCTGTTACAAGTGTTTCAAGAACAAGAACAGGCACTGCTCCGTGGAAACGGACATGCTCAACGAGGTGATCGACAAGATGCTGGCGGCGGAAGGCATCCTCCTTGGGTCACCCACCTACTTCTCCGACGTCTCGGCGAACATGCGGGCCTTCATCGAGCGTTGCGGCTTCGTAGCCCGGGCCAACGACTACATGTTCAAGCGCAAGGTCGGGGCCGCCGTCGTCGCCGTACGCCGGGCCGGGGCCATCCCCGCCTTCAGCGGCATGAACCTCTTTCTCCATTACATGCAGATGATCATGCCCGGTTCCAGCTACTGGAGCATGGCCCTGGGCCGGGACATCGGCGACGTCCGCAAAGACGAAGAGGGCATGCAGATCATGCGGGACCTGGGCCGGAACATGGCCTGGCTCATGAAGCAGATTTATCGCTGAAAAACTCCTTCCTCCGGTAAACCGCCCAGGCTTCCGATCTTTGGGAACGCCCCGCGATCCCCTTTTACCCTCCGCCGCCATCGGACAAAAATGGATGATAAATTCGGACGGAGGCGGATTGGTAACCATTGGATCTCCCATTATTATCTATACGAACGGACAGTCCGGAGCCGCCGGGCCGCCCGCCCATAGATGAAAAGAAAGGGGTCCATTATGGCTGCATTCGCATACAATCAGGAAGCGCTGGTGAACCTGAAGATCGAAGACACCTCCGTCCTGGACCGACTGGTCGATTTTTCCTCCGCCCGGGCGGCCCATCTGAAAAAAGATCATTCCCAGCGGGATAAACGGATGTCGCTGTCCGAAGCCGTGGCGGAGTTCGTACAGGACGGGGATATCGCCACCGACACCGGCTTCGCCTACGTCCGCACCTGCCACCAGGCCTATTTCGAGATGATCCGCCAGGGCAAGAAGGGACTGCACTTCATCGGTTCGCCCAACACCAATCAGAGCTACATGATCAACTTCGGGGTCTGCGCCTATTCCCACAACTCCTATATAGGGGCGGAGATGCGGGGGACAGACCGCAATTATTCCCGCCAGTTGAAAAACGGCAAAGTCAAGATCCTCTCCGAGTGGAGTCACGGCACCATGGCCCAGGGTTTCAAGGCCGCCCAGTTGGGGGCGCCGGGGATCTTCAGCAAGCAGATGCTGGGCTCCGACATCATCCGTTACAACCCCTACGTGCGGGTGATGCAGAACCCCATGCGCTCCGATCCCGATCCGGTGGTCTTCATCCCCGCCCTCTACCCCGACGTCTCGGTCATTCACGTCCAGCAGTGCGACAAGTGCGGCAACGCCCGGATCTACGGCCCTGCGGTCAACGACATCGCCATCGCCGCCGCCGCCCGGAAGCTCATCATCACCGCCGAGGAGATCGTCCCGGAAATAGATCTGCGTTACAACAACAAGGGGGTGGTCATCCCCTTCATGAACGTGGACGCCGTGGTGGAGCTGCCCTTCGGGGCCGTTCCCGGCAACATGCCCGGTTACTATTACTGGTCCCGCCAGTGGTGGGAAAAGTTTCTCCGCTATGGCACCCTGAACGACGAAAACCTTCAGGAGTTCATGCAGTACTGGGTTTTCGACTGCAAGGATCAGTTCGACTTCGTGGAAAAGCTGGGCGGCGCCCGCTGGATAGCCAAATCCCGCCGGCTGACCAAGGCCGCTGAATACGACAACGAAGACGAAGGATTCGATTTTTCCTACGAACCCTATACGCTCAAGAAAGACCCCGGCGTCTATTACTAAGGGAGGAAAAGAACGATGACGAACGATAAACCATTGAACCCCCTGGAAATGCTGGCCTACATCCTGTCCCTCCAGATCCGGGATCATCAGGTGGTATATGTCGGGACCGGGCTGCCCATGGTGGCGGCCATCCTGGCCAAGAAGACCCATGCCCCCCACATCACCATGGTCTATGAATCGGGGGGGCTGAACCCCATCCCCGGGGACATGCCCTGGTCCGTAGGCTGTCCCTTCACCTGGCGCAAGGCCGCCCTGATCCAGGAGATGGCCTACTCCTTCGCCCAGGTCTATAACGGCTTCGTGGACATCGCCTTTCTCGGGTTCGCCCAGGTGGATATGTACGGCAATGTGAACACCCATCTGATCGGGAACGATTTTCTCCAGCCCAAGGTGCGCCTCACCGGCTCGGGAGGCAACAACGATCTCACTTCGCTGGCGGAAAACATGGTCCTCGTCGGCCTGCACACCCCGGATAAGTTTCCCGCCCGGGTGGATTTCATCACCAGCGTGGGGCACCTCACCGGGGGCGCTTCCCGCCGGGAGGCGGGGCTCCTGGGTAACGGCCCCATCGCCGTTGTCACCAATGCCGGCGTCTTCGATTTCGAGGAAGAAAACAAGCGCATGCGGGTCCAATCCCTCCAGCCCGGTGTCAACTTCGAGCTGGCTCAGCTTTGCACCGGCTTCGAACTGCTGCGGCCGGAAGGAGAAATACCCGTCACCCCGGCGCCGTCCCCGGAGGTCCTGGCGATCCTCAGGACCCAGGTCGATCCCAACGGCGTCTTTACCAGCATCCCCGGAATGTAAACAACATTCTCCATCCTCCCTTCTTCCGGGAGGCGGCGCCTTGCGGCCGCCGCCTCCCGCCCTCCTACGATGGCTTGACAGCCCAGCGGGTTCCCCGTATAGTTCCGGGCCGAGATTGCGGCGCCCACCCGGTGAGGCCGGCGCACGGCGTACTCTCAAGTGGCCGCCGGTCCGTTGCCCCGGCTCGGCCCCCGGGACGGAACGACGGGGGCCGGAGATCCGCCGACCGGTCCGAATCGAGCGCGAGGAAAGGAAAGCGACACCCCGTGTTTTTGCCCGTAACTCCGGAAGAGGTCCGCG
Source organism: Deltaproteobacteria bacterium (assembly GCA_029561465.1). Taxonomy (GTDB): domain Bacteria; phylum Desulfobacterota; class Syntrophia; order Syntrophales; family UBA8958; genus UBA8958. The sequence continues at coordinate 4,335 of JAKQIZ010000128.1, forward strand.
CCCACGGCTGGAGAGCCCTCGACGTCATCCTGGTCACGGGAGACAGTTACGTGGACAGCCCCTATGTGGGCGTCGCGGTGATCGGCAAGTTCCTCCTCGCCTCCGGATACCGCGTCGGCATCATCCCCCAGCCCGACCTCGCCGGCGGCGCGGACATTACCCGTCTGGGGGAGCCGGAACTATTCTGGGGCGTCACCGGCGGCTGCATAGATTCCCTTGTCGCCAACCGCACCGCCGCCGGTAAAAGGCGCCGCTCCGACGACTTCACCGCCGGGGGAATCAACAACCGCCGTCCCGACCGGGCCGTCATCGCCTATACCAACCTGATCCGGCGGTACTTCCCGAAGACGAAGCCCATCGTCCTGGGGGGCATCGAGGCCAGCCTCCGGCGTATCGCCCATTATGACTTTTGGTCCGATCAGGTTCGCCGTTCCATTTTGTTTGACGCCAAGGCGGATTACCTCGTTTACGGCATGGGGGAAAATACGGTCCGGGATCTTGCCGACCTCCTCCGGGCCGGCCGGAGGGTAACCGACCTCAAGGGTATCTGCTATGCCGCCGGAGAGAAGAAAGACGGTTTCCTGGCAATCCCTTCCTGGGAGGAAGCGGCGACGAGTCCGGAGGCGTTTACCAGGATGTTCCTCACCTTCTACCGAAACCAGGACACCCTGACCGCCCGGGGCCTCGCCCAACGTCATGGCGGCCGTTGGCTGATTCACAACCCCCCGGCGGCGCCCCTGACCCAGAAGGAAATGGACGAGGTCTATGACCTGGACTTCGCGCGGGACGCCCATCCCTGCCACCGCCGGGCCGGTGCCGTCCGGGCCCTGGAGACGATCCGCTTCTCCATCCCCACCCACCGGGGTTGCTATGGGGAATGTAACTTCTGCGCCATCGCCGTTCATGAGGGGCGCACCGTCAGTTCCCGGAGTGAGGCGTCGATAATCCGGGAAGGGTCCCTCATCGCCTCCCGGCCCGATTTCAAGGGTTATATCCACGATATCGGGGGGCCGACGGCCAACATGTACGGATTTGAATGCAGGAAAAAGCTGGCCCGGGGGGTCTGCCCGGACCGCCGTTGCATGTACCCCAAAATCTGCGCGAACCTCCAACCCGATCACGGCCCCCAGCGCGCCCTCCTCCGGAAACTCGCCGCGCTGCCCGGCGTGAAAAAGGGCATCGTCGCCTCGGGCATCCGTTACGACCTCCTCCTGGCCGACGGGAAGCAGGGCCTCCCCTATCTTCGCGACGTGGTCAACCGCCACGTCTCCGGCCAACTCAAGGTCGCCCCGGAACACGCCGTGGAACGGGTCCTCCGTTGTATGGGGAAGCCGGGCATCGCGCCCTTTCTCTCCTTCCGCGACCACTTTTACCGCCTCACCGCCCAGGCGGGGAAGCAGCAATTTCTCTCCTGCTATTTCATCGCCGCCCATCCCGGCTGCACCCAGGACGACATGGAAGGGCTCCGCCGCTTCACCCGCCGGGAGTTTCACGCCCCAGCCGATCAGGTCCAGATCTTCACCCCCACCCCCGGCACTATTTCCACGCTCATGTATTGCACGGAACGAAACCCCTTCAGCGGCCGTCGCATCTTTGTGGAAAAAACGGCCTCCGGCCGGGAGCGGCAAAAACAAATTCTGGTTGAGAAAAAAATCCCCTTCCGGTATGCAGAGAAAAACAATCAGGCCACTGTAACGGAGGGAAAAACCATGGGCAAGGACAAAGACGTCAAGAAAGAAACCAAGAAGAAACCATCCAAAACGCTGAAGGAGAAAAAGGAAGCCAAACGGCAGAAAAGAGCCGGTTGATGCGGTTGCGGCCGTTGTTCCCGCGGGCCGTATCAGCGGGCGCATCTCATTGATCTGCTTAAATTCTCTGCCGTAAGGAACGATTTCCCGGACGGATTGATGTCACACCGCGCAGGGGGCGGCCCGGCCGGGGAGGAGGGCCAACTCGTATTTTCGCCTGGGCAGGCCTTGGGGAGCCAAGTCCGTGGATATTTCCCCCAGGGTCCGCACCTCGCAATCCATCCCCCGAATTGTCCCCATGAGATCGAGAAAGGGCTGGTTCCAGGCTCCCCCCTCCACCTCGGCGTGGACGGGGAGGACATGGATGCCGCCCCCTTTCAGGCACGAAATAATTTCCTCCCCCGCCGCCCGAATACCCAGTTCCTCGAAACAGGGCAGGTCGGAAGGGATCTCGGGGACGCCGATCATTTCGTGGAGAAAGGGCGCCCGCGCCCGGGTGCAGCTCAGGTACTTGAAGCCCCGGCGGCCGGCAATCCGCAACACCCGGTCGTCCACAAGCCAGGCAGGGGCACCGAAGGAAGCGGCCTCCCGACCCGTCACCGCGCGAAATGCGTTCAGACCCTTGTGGAACCAATCCTCTATCCACCCTTCGGAGCGGCGGGACAGGCCGTCCTGCCAGCGCCGGTGGTCCCAGGCGTGAAACTCCACCTCGTGGCCCTCCGCCATGATCCGGCGGACCAGATCGGGAAAGGACAGGGCGATGAACGGCGACGGCAGGAGCGTTCCATACAGGGCCGTCTTGATGCCATAGAGGGCCGGGGCGTTGCTTTTCAGCATCTTTTTCAGGAAACGGGGATTTTTCAGGAGTTGTAGGATCGCCAGCCCCGAGGCGTCGGGACCCATGCTGAGGTAGAAGGTCCCCTTGACCTCCAGGGCCGCCAGGCTCTCCAGGAGGCGGGGAACCCCCTTTTTCATCCCCTCGTGGGTGTCAACATCGATCTTCAGTCCCAGGATGCGTTTCATTTTCTTCCAGGAAGGAGTAGATCGTCTTGGTCAGGGAGGTTTCGAGGTCGATCGCCGGTTCCCAGTCCAAAAGCTTCCGGGCCTTGGCGATACTCGGTTTGCGGGTGTAGATGTCCTGATAGCCCTTCCCGTAGTATTCCGCCGCCGCCACTTCGGTGATTTCCGAATATTCCCCGTCCCGCCGGTGGTCGGGATGGTCCATGAAGATCTTTTTCATCAGGTGGGCCAGTTCCGCCACGGAGCACTCGTTGTCCGGATTGCCGATGTTGATGATCTCGTTCCGGCACCGGTCGTCCTTGTTTGCCAATATTTTCATCAGGGCGGCGATCCCGTCATCGACATAGGTGAAGCACCGCTTCTGGCGCCCCCCGTCCACCAGGGTGATGGGCCGCCTCATGAGGAGCTCGGCGATGAACTGGGTAACCACCCGTGAGCTTCCCTCCTTGGCCGCATAGAGGGAATCGAGGCGGGGACCGATCCAGTTGAAGGGCCGAAAGAGGGTGAATTCCAGATGACCCCGGGTCCCGTAGGCGTAGATCACCCGGTCCAGAAGCTGCTTGCAGCAGGAGTAGATCCAGCGCTCCTTCTGGATGGGTCCGACGACCAGGAAACTCTCGTCCTCGCTGAACTCGGGATCGGGGCAGGCCCCGTAAACCTCCGACGTGGAAGGGAAGACCACCCGTTTGCGGTACTTGACGCACTGTTTGACGACATTCAGATTCATCTCGAAGTCGAGGTTGTAAACCCCGATGGGGTCCTCCACGTAGAGCTTCGGCGTGGCGATGGCCACCAGGGGCATAATGACGTCGCACTTTTTGACATGATACTCGATCCACTCCCGGTTGATGGCGATATCGCCCTCTAAAAACTGGAAACGGGGATTGCACAGGGCGCTCTCCAGACGGTCTTCACTTAAATCCATGCCGTAAACCCGCCAATCCGTCGTTGCCAGGATGCGGTTGGTAAGATGGTGTCCGATAAATCCGTTTACGCCCAAGATCAATATCTTCATCTGCAAATGCACTCCTATACGTTTGACTTTTTTGACAAATAAAAGCACCCCTCATGGCGGCGGGCATACGGTTCAGGTCATGTCCCGAAACGGGGCGGTTTTCCGTCCCGGGGGCGAGGGCTCAGCCCAAGACGATTACACCGCCCAGATCTCGGAAATATTGCCATATCTCCTCATCGCTCATCCTTTTTCCGGCAATCTCGACGTGGAGGAGCCGGAGACGGCCCGTTCCGGTCGCCACGTACACCTCCCGCCGTTCATCGACAAGGACCAGTCCCGGCGGGGGATCGCCTGGACTCCCATTCTTATCCCGGCCTTCTGTGCCGGCGGGGGTCGCCCCTGAAAGGACGCCCTCTCCGTTGCCCCCCGCTCCGGATGGTGGGCCTGCCGCCTGTCCCGGGAAAGCCAGCGGCGTCCCCGCCGCCGCCGGAGCCGTTTCCAGCGCCGCTCCCCCATCTGCCGGCGGCGTCGCAACCGGTTCGGGGAGACCCCACCAGATCAGCATCTTCGTCCCGTCGGGCAGGAAGGTGAAGGCCCCGGGATAGGGGTCGGCGACGGCCCGGATGAGGTCGTAGATCCGCCGGGCCGGCCGGTTCCAGTCGATACGCCCGTCCGCCGGCTTCCGCCTGCCGAAACAGGTGGCCCGGGCGTGGTCCTGGGGGATCCGGGGGGTCCGTCCCGACCGGATCAGGGGCAGCGTCTCGTCGAGGAGGAGCGCGGCCTCCCGGCACAGCTTCCCGTACAGGGTAAAGGCCGTATCGTCAAAATCTATCGCCACGGCCCGCTGGCTGACGATGTCCCCGGCGTCGGCCCGGGCGGTCATCCAGTGCAGGGTGACGCCGGTCCGTTCCTCCCCGTTCGCCAGTACCCAGTTCACGGGGACCCGCCCCCGGTAGGCGGGCAGGAGGGAACCGTGGAGGTTGAAGGCCCCGGCGGGGGCCAGCGCCAGGATCTCGCTGCGTAACATTTTACGGTAATAGAAGGAGAAGATGACCTCCGGGGCCAGGGCGGCGATCCGCGCCGTCCATTCCGGGGCGTTGACGTCTTCGGGACGGCAGACCGGGAGCCCCCTTCCCTCCGCCCACGCCGCCACCGAGGCATACCATTGTTTTTCTTCCGGATCGTCCCGGTGAGTGACCACCCCAAGGATGTCGAAGCCGTGGCGCGCCAGGGCCTCCAGGCCCGTTACGCCCATGTTGGAATAGGCAAAGACGACGGCCTTCACGACCCGCTCCGGTCCCGGACGCCGTGGATATGTTCGATGACGTATTCCGGACGCCTTCTCACCTCCCGGTAGATCCGGCCGATATACTCGCCGATGACGCCGAGGGCGAAAAATTGCAATCCCACGAAGATGAAGAGGACGGCGAAAAGGGTGAAGACGCCCTGAGCCGCCCAGAGGGCCCCATAGACCAGCCGCGCCACGGCGAGAAAGACGCCGAAGCAGACCCCCAGGACGGACATGAGGATGCCGCCGTACATGAGCATCTTCATGGGAAAGTCGGAGAAGGAGGCCACCAGGTCAAACTGGAGGTTGATAAGCTTGCGCAGGGGGTAGTTGGACTTGCCGCCGTGGCGTTCCTCATGGGCCACCTCGATCTCCGTCAACCGCTTGGCGAATACCGTCGCCAGGGCCGGGATGAAGGTGGCATGCTCGTGACATTCCCGCATCCGTTCCACCACGGGGCGGCGGTACGCCCGGAGCATGCATCCCCAGTCCGTCATGTGGACGCCGGTGATGCGCCGCGCCACGATGTTGATGAGCCGCGAGGCCCCGAGGCGGAAGGCCGAATCCCGGCGCCGGCGCCGGATCGTCCCGACGACGTCGTAGCCGCCGTTTTCCATCTCCGCCACCAGGCGGGGGATCTCCTCCGGCGGATTCTGGAGATCTGCGTCAAGGGTAACGACGATGTCCCCCCGGACGATGGAGAAACCCGCCATAATGGCGGCGTGCTGGCCGTAGTTCCGGGTGAGTTCCACCACCCGCAGCTCCGGATTCTCCCGGACAAGATCCTTGAGGATCGCCAGGGATCCATCCCGGCTGCCGTCGTCGATCATGACGATCTCATAGGGTCTCCCCAGGGATCTCAGCACCGGTTGGAGGCGCCCGATGAGGGCCGCCAGGTTGTCCTCTTCGTTGAAGACGGGAATGACCACCGATATGACGGATTCAGTTTCGGTCACCGAATTTTCCACCCACCATGGTTATGGAGTTCCCCATCCATTGTTTTCTCCTGACGATGCGCTTCTATTTTGCGACGCCGCCCCGCTATTAGCGGTTCATCTTCCGGGCCGCCCGCTGCGCCGCCGGGTGCTGCCCCGCTGAACCGTCACCGCGCAACGCCAGCCATAGAGACACATTTTCCCCGATTAGGCAAGCCCTTTATCCCCGGCCGCAGGTAAACTTGACGGCATCGTAAAAAGTCCGGATGCTTCGTTGCGCTTCATCCCTCGTCACTGCGACGTACGTCCAAGTACGCCTCATTCCTCAGGATTCGCGCGCCTCGCCTGCGGATCTTTTTACGATGCCGTCCCAAATGGGACATTTTTTGACCTTTTACGATGTCGTCAAACTTGTTCTTAGAGGATCTCCCGCACCGCGTCACAGACATAGTCCGCGTCGTCGTCGCTCATCCCCGGATACAGGGGCAGGGAGACGATCCGGTCGGCTGCCCGCTCCGTCTCCGGCAGCGCCGCCGCGCAATCCCCGAAACGCTCCCGGACGTACCGGAGGCGGTGGGTCGCGGGAAAATGGAGGCCGTAGCCAATGTTGTACTCCGACAAGCGGGCCATGAGGCGCTCCCGGCTCATGGCCGCCACCTTCACCACGAAGAGGTGCCAGGCATGGACATGGGGAAAGACGGGACTTCCCGGCAGCTCCAGGCCGTCGATGCCCGCGAGCCCCGCCAGATACCGCCCGGCCAGCTCCGCCCGGCGCCGGTTCAGCTCCGGCCATTTCGCCATCTGCGCCACGCCGATGGCCGCCAGGACGTCGGGAAGATTGCACTTGAAGCCCGGCGCCTGAATGTCGTAATCCGGGTTACCTCCCTTGCCGTAGCGCTTCCAGGCGTCCCGCTCGATCCCGTGGAATCTCAGGAGCCGCAGGCGCCGCTCCAGATCTTCGTCGGCGAGGGTGATCATCCCCCCTTCGCCGGTGGTGATGTTCTTGATGGGGTGAAAGGAAAAGACGGCGGGCCAGCCGCTACCGCCGGCATGGACGTCCCGGCAGTAAGTGCCGACGGCGTGGGCCGCATCCTCGATGACCACGAGCCCGTGACGCTTCGCGATTGTCGTGATCGTCGGCATGTCCGCCGGGGCGCCGGCGAAATGGACGGGGATCACGGCCCTGGTCCGGGGGGTGATCAGGGCCTCCAGGAGGTCCGGATTCATGTTCAGGGTGGGATAATCGATGTCGATGAACACCGGACGGGCGCCGCGGAGGGCGATCATGTTCACCGTCGAGGCGAAGGTCAGCGACGGGGTGATAACCTCGTCCCCCGGTCCGATCTCCAGGGCGGCGAGGAGGAGTTGCATCGCCGCCGTCCCGGAGGTAAAGGAAACGGCCCGCGCCGCCCCCGTCAGTTCCTGGAAGGACTGTTCAAATTCCCGGCACACCGGCCCGGTGGTGATCCATCCCGAACGGAGGCACCGGGTCACCGCCGCGATCTCCTCCCCGCCCAGGGCGGGTTTGCTCAAGGGTAAAAAATCCGGACGTATCTTCATGCTTACGGCTGCCTTCCCGAAGGGATGATTTTTTCGAGGTTCTAAACCGGATCGGCGGCGGCGTCAACGATTATCTTCATCCCGCTGCCGCCATCATCCCGTTGAACGACGCCCTGCCGGCTTCGGGGCGCCGGCGATCATTTATAAGCTCCATTTTCTCATTGACTTTCACCGGACGTCTCCCTATACTCCCTGCACGGTTAAGGTAATTAGCGCCATTTATCAACAATTTGACCCCAGCCAACCCATACGCCCGTTTTATAACAAGCTTCCAGAGGACAATGGGATTTAGCGATGTTTACCTCGGACCATTCAGTTCCCAGACAACCCAAAATATCCCTGGTATTGTCCAGTGGCGGACTTAAACCGGTGGCCGCCGTTTCCCTTTTTGAATTTCTAGACGAGCAATCCATTCCCGTCAATCTAATGGTGGGGTGCAGCGCCGGGAGCATTATCAGCGCCCTCCGCGGGATAGGGTACGGCACCCGGGAGATGATCGATTTCTTCCGGGGAGTGGAACGGTTCAAACCTTTTGATCATATCGATTATCGCGCCTTGCTCGGCTTGGCCAAGCTGCCGTTTGGCAAGTTCAACATGCATTCCGGGATCCTCCACCCTCAAAAATATCGCATGATTTTGAAGGAGACCTTTGGAGACACCCGGATCGAGGACCTTCGCCCGAAAGTCTTGATGCAGACCACGGACGTGAGCACCGGGGAAGGGGTAATTCTTGACCGCGGACTGGTTTGCGACGCCCTTTATGCCTCCAGCGCCATATTCCCCCTTTTGCCCCCCATTGAATTCGCCGGGCGCTGGCTGAGCGACGGTTATTACACCTCGCCCCTGCCCGTTTCCGAGGCCGTCAAACAGGGCATGGATGTCATCATCGCCGTGACGTTTTTCGATCCCATCGACATGGACGCCCACAGTTACACGGCTTGTCTTTCCAATTACTACAGCATCCAGGGCGACGCCACGACCCGTTATCAAATGGCCCTGTCCATCGACATGCACACCCATGAAATCGTCATTATCCAAGTGCCCTTCAAAAACCCCGTCAATATATGGGATATCGATTATATCCCGGAAATTATCGAGCTCGGCCGCATCGCCATCGAGGCGCGCAAAAACGACATCCTCGCCGCCATAAAGCATTATTCGAGACCTTGAAAAACTCCGCTCCAGCATCCATATCGTCATTCCCGCGAAAGCGGGAATCCAGTATTATGAAGAAGTTTCTGGATTCCGGGTCAAGCCCGTAATGACAGATAAGGGCGTTTTTCAAAGGTTTCTATTCATGATTCCATAGGTCCTTCCGATCTTTTAGTTTCGATCATGGCAACATCATGTATTCTTCAAATATAAATAATTCCGATTTATTCGGAGACTTTCTCCTTGTGAAGCGGAGGATAAAAGCATGACATGACGGCAGCCGACGCAAAGCGGCATGAAAATGCCGCGCAGACCTTCAGGTCCGCTGTGGATATTTACATACTTGAGAGGTGTAAAAATGAATCGCCTGATGTTACAGACCAAACTTATCGGTTTCCTTTTGCTTACCAGCGCGGTTATCATTGTTTTCTCTCTATACCTGCTCATCGACGCCTGGCGGGCAAACGACAGGGCGGAGGCCATCATCGAGCTCAACCGGCAAGCCGATTTCCTCTTTATGTCCTTAAAGGATCTGACTTTTGAACGGGGACGAACGAATGTCGTCCTGTCGTCGGGGAAACCGGTTTCATCTTCGGACCGGGAGTTCATCGAAACGCGACGCAAGTCGGTGGATGAAAAAATCACCCGGGGGCTGGCCTGGCTGGAGAAAGAAGATCCGCCGTTGGCCGACAGGCTGCGCGGGGATTATAAAAATATGCTGCGCCTGAGACAGGAAGTTGATTCGGTTGTGTCCGGCAACGCCACGGCGGAGCGCCTCCGCCTTGCGGAGGTCTGGTATGAACAAACTACCGGGATCATTCATTATATAATCAAAGTTCTGGAAATTATCGGCAAGAGGCAGGAGGCTCCCCGTCGTTTTGGCATTTATCAACGCTTGCTCATCGACACCCTGGTATTCCGGGACAGGATCGGCCAGAGCGGCAGCATCATGACCGCCGCTCTTGCAAAAAATCTTCCCTTGTCCGCAATGCAATATCGTCGTTTTACGGAGAATCTGGCCCAGGCCGATTATGTTTGGTCCGAAATAGAGGCGGAATCCGTCATTCTCCGCGACGAAAAGCTCGATCAACAGAAAGCCGTCGTGTACAAAGAATATTACGGTAAATATCGGCCGGTATTGGAGGAAAACATTCCGACGGCTCTTGCCGGGAAGTCATCGCCGGAGAAGATCAGGCAACTGAAAGAGCTGTCGGTTACGGTGTTTGATTCGGTATTCGTTCTGCTTCATCAATACAAGGACGCCGTTGCCACGGAAATGGATGAACAGAAAAACAAAGCGTTTATTTCCCTTGTCCTTGCCATGATTCAATTCATCATCGCCTTGACAATCGTTGCCGCGACCATTTTCTATTTCCGCAGCAGATTATTCCAGCCTCTGGATCATCTGATCCGGGCGCTGGGAAGCATTCAACGGGGGGAAAACGTATCCGACTTGAGCGCGGAAATGACCCGTGCCGATGAAATCGGACAACTGGCCGCGGGTGTCAAAATGCTGGAGAAAAGCATGGCCGAGGAGAGGATACTGAGGAAACTGACGGAGCACCGGGCCGTCAGAGATGAATTGACGGGCCTCCACAACCGGCATTTCCTGGAGATGAATCTTGAAAGCGTCATGAACCGTTCCGACCGTTACGACGAATACGTCTCGATGGTGATGTTCGACCTGGATTTTTTTAAACGGGTGAACGACTCCTGGGGGCATCCGGCCGGGGATGCGGTGCTCAGGCAAACCGCCCGTCTTGCGGAGCAACTGGTTCGCGGCTCGGACTGGTTGATACGTTTCGGCGGCGAGGAGTTTCTTGTACTGATGCCCCAAACCACGATTGAGGGGGCAGTCGTGGCTGCCGAAAAGCTGCGCAATTCTTTCGGACGCCACAATCATCCGGGGATCGGCATTGTTACGGCAAGCTTCGGCGCTTCGCAGAGGAAGAAAAATGAATCGTTCAGTGCTTGGTATGCGAGAACTGACGCGGCCCTGTATGAAGCGAAACAGACCGGGCGAAATCGCGTGGTCAGTGCGACGGAAGTCGACTTGCCCGTCCGGGCGGCGCAAGTAACATGGCTCGCCCAATGGGAAACCGGACATTCATTGATCGATGGGCAGCACAAGAAACTGGTGGAACTGTCGAACAGCCTGATCGCGGCGTCAATTTCGCCTGAGCTGGAACCGGAAAAGGTGCTGACGTGTTTGAACGAGCTGCTGGATTGCCTGGTAAGGCATTTTGAGAGCGAAGAAAAAATTCTGAAGGAGGCAGGCTACCCGGAGGCTGCGGATCACGCGGCGCGGCACTTTGAATTGCTGCGAGAAATCGACCAACTGAAGGCGTCTTATCTTGAAAAAGAGATCAAGGATTCGGCCTTCTTTTTATTTGTTGTGAACGATGTAGTGATGGAACATATGCTTAAGGAAGATAAACTCTTTTACCCCTATATCCCCCCTTCCGGAAACCACGGTGTAACTTGTTGATATAATGCGGCAAGACAGGGAAGGGTCATTCGCGACTTTTTTCGCCGTCGTCAAGCATAGGGACGGAGAACTTCGCATGTCAAAGGATATTGGGGTCTTTTTTATTGACACCGGGGCTTATTTATGGGATGTAGCAGCCCTACTTGTTAGTCTGATAATTCACCCGGACACCGACGTCGCAGACCACTTCCCGATTCTTGGCGCTTTATGTGCCGAGCTCGGAGAAGCATACTTCCGGTAGGCAACCTCGGCGCCAACCGTTCATCCACCCGCTGAGAAGGCGGAACAAATGAAGATTGTTCCGGATTCATACCGCCTTCGACACACCCGCCAAGGGAATAAACCATAGCGAAGGTGACATGAAGAAAACAAACTCCTATCTATCGGTAAACGAATTCATCACCCATCACTTCCGCCACTTCAACGCCTCGGAACTCAAACGGGCATCGGAAGCCTATGTCTCCCACCTGCAACGGGAAGGCAAGATGTTTCTCGCCATGGCCGGGGCCATGAGCACGGCGGAGTTGGGGCTCAGCCTCGCCGATATGATCCGTAACGACAAGATCCACGCAATTTCCTGCACGGGGGCGAATCTCGAGGAGGATATCTTCAATCTCATCGCCCAAAAGGACTATGTCCCCGTGCCCAACTACCGGTCCCTGTCGGCGGAGGACGAGCAGCGGCTTTTCGAGAGGAAGCTCAACCGCGTCACCGATGTCTGCATCCCCGAGGTCGCGGCCATGCGACGGTTGGAGGAATGCGTTCTTCAGCTCTGGAAGCAGGCCGAAGCGGAGGGAAAACGCTATTTCCCCTACGAATACATGTACGCCCTGATCCGCGGCGACGTCCTCCGGGAAAGCTGCCAGATCGACCCTCGTGACTCCTGGCTGGTTGCCGCCTCGGAAAAGGACATCCCGATTTTCGTTGCCGGCTGGGAGGACTCGACGCTGGGGAATGTCTTTGCCGCCAGTTATCTTCAGGGAAAAATCCGACGTTTGGACATCGTGAAAACCGGAATGGAGGCGCTGCTGTCCCTGGTGGCCTGGTACAAGGAGCGTTCAGCCCGGCATGAGATCGGCTTCTTCCAGATTGGCGGCGGCATTGCTGGCGACTTCTCCATCTGCGTCGTCCCGCTGATCCAGCAGGATCTCAATGAAGACTGCCGATTATGGAGCTACTACTGCCAGATATCCGACAGTACCACCTCTTACGGTTCCTACAGCGGCGCCGTCCCCAATGAAAAGATCACCTGGGGAAAGCTGTCGCCGGACACCCCCAGTTTCATCATCGAGAGCGACGCCACCATCGTCGCCCCCCTGATCTTCGCCTATGTCCTGGGCGCCGACGGCGAGTGAAGGGGACGAGGGCTCTCGATACCGTCGATATATTTATGTTTACCCTTAGCGTTTTCATCTCCGCGACTATTCAAACAGGGAGCGACAAAACCCAAAGGAGGGCAAATCCATGTGTACCATCTGCGGTCATTTTTCCCATGGGGAAGCCATAGCGGCAACGGACATTTACGACATGTTGAAAAAAATGGCGCACCGGGGTCCGGACATGCACGGCGTCTATCTGGACGGCGTCGTGACGAGGCGCAAAACCGTCGAGGAATTCAAGACACTGCTGAAGCGGAAAATCCGGATCGCCTTGGGGCACTCCCGCCTGGGAATCATCGGCTCGGAGGATCTATCCCAGCCCTACACCTCCTGCGATGGTAAACTTACCCTGATCAAGAACGGGGAGATCTACAACCACGAAGCCCTCAAATCGCTGCTGCTGTACAGCCATCACCATGGAACAACCAGCGACAGCGAGATATTGGTCCACCTCCTCGAGGAGTCTTATCGCGGCGACCTCCTGGAAGCGGTGAAGCGGGTGATAGGGATCATTGACGGCATGTACGCCTTCACCGTCACGGACGGTGAATCCGTCGTCCTTGCCCGGGACCCCATCGGCAAGAAACCTTTGTATTATGTGGAAAGCGGTCCCGTCACTTACTTCGCTTCGGGAAAAAAGGCCCTCTGGAACGGAACGGAAGAGCCTGTAAGGCTTCGTCCCGGGGAAATCGTCTGCATCGACAAAACCGGGCGGTCCAACCACACCGGCGTGGCGATCCAAATGCCCCAAATAGACATCGTGGATTTTCGCGACGCCGTGGAAAGATACAAGATCGTCCTGGTAAAGGCCATGCAAAAGCGGTTGGCCGGCCTCCGGGAAGATTGTCTCGGGGTGATTTTTTCCGGGGGGATAGACTCGGTCCTGATCGCCAAGCTGCTCCAGCGGGAAGGGAAAAATATCACCTGCTACTGTACCGGCACCGCCGATTCGGGGGACATCCTGGCGGCCCAGACCGTGGCGGGGCAACTCGGGCTGGAGCTCAAGACCGCCATCATCGACGCGGACTTGGTCCAGGGCATCCTCTCCGAGGTGATCCGGAACGTGGAAGAGGGGGGCCTCCTCCAGGTGGAGGTGGCCATCCCCATGTACATGGCGGCGAAGATGGCCGCGGAGGACGGGATTCGCGTCATGTACACCGGCCAGGCGGCGGACGAGCTTTTCGCCGGGTATCCGTGGTACAGCGACGTCTTGAAGGAATGGGGCTATCTGCGCCTCCACGAGCAGCTCTGGGAGGATCTCAACTACCTCTACGACGACACCCTGGAGCGGGAAGACAAACTGACCATGTCTCATTCCATCGAGTTGCGGGCCCCCTATCTCGACCGGGATGTCATTCGGACGGCCATGCGCATCTCCCCGCGTCTGAAGATCCAGGGCAGCTCCGACGAGCTTCGCAAGCGGGTCCACCGCCAGGCCGCCGTGGAGCTGGGGGTTCCCCCCTTCCTGGCCTTCCGCGTCAAGGATCCCGCCCAATCCGGTTCGGGGATCCACCAGATCATCGAAACAATCGCCCGGACGCAGAACGTTGCCTTGGATAAGGAGCTGGTCACGGAAAACATCAAGATCGACAAGGGCAGCCTGTACCGTTACGGGCGGGGGGTTTATGGAGAGGAGGCGTCCCGGGACTATATCCAGCGCCTCCACCGGGAAATACAGAATTCCTACAAACCGGCAATTCTCGAATGAAACGGGGGTTATGCAATGAAAAAGCTCATTACCCTGGCCCAGATAAGCTGTGACGCCCAGGGCTTCCAGAGCCATATCGAGCGGATCAAGGCCGTCATCGCCCAATACCGTGCTTCCGATCTCATCGTCTTTCCCGAACTGATCCTCCACGGCCACCCTTCCCGGGAACGGCCGGAAGGATTTCTTTTCCGCCGTAGCGAAGGGCGAGAGCGACGTCTTTCGGAAGACATGGCCGCTTATGTCCGCGAACTGGACGCCCGGATCATTATCGGGGAGATCCGGCGCAAGGGGGATACGTTTTACAACCTGGCGACCTATATGGACTACGCCACGGTCCAGAGTTACGCCAAGGTCCATGTCCACTGGACGGAGCAGTTCGTTCCCGGCCGCGATTTTCCCGTCCTGTCAACCCCCGCGGGCCGCCTGGGGATGACCGTCTGCTTCGATTCCGCCTTCTCCGAAATCGGCCGGGTCCTGGCCCTCCGGGGCGCCCAGATCATCGTCAACATCTCCGCCGTCCCCAGGAGCTTCCCCGTGAAGTACATGCGGCGGCGCCTGGCGGCCCTGGCCCTGAACAACCAGCTTTTCGTCGTTTACGTCAACAGGCCCGGTCCCTTTTTCTCCGGTGCCAGCGCCGTTTTCAATCCCCGGGGGGACATCCTGGCCCATGCCGGAGAGGGGGAAGAGGTGTTTCAGGTGGAGATCGATCTCGAAGAGATCCGGAGCTGGCGGCAAGAGGAAGATATTTACGGTCGCCGGCGTCCCCTCCTCTACCGGGAAATCGGGGCGGAACAGCAGAAGCGACGGGGCGGCAGGAAAAAGTGGGAGGCTATAAGGGAAGGGATGTCTCATGCGCCGCCGCCGGCGCCGCGGCAGACGGGAAGCGCCCATGGATAGAATTTCCTCTCGATATCCCGAGGGCTTTCGGCCCGGACGGACGGCAGCGGTTTTCCTTGTCCTCCTGGTCCTCTGTCTTTCCTTTGCCGGCTGCGGACAGGAGGCTAAGAAGGCAAACGGCCAAATTCTCCGTTTCTACACCTGGAAACCGAATCAGCCCGAGGTCTGGGAGGAGATCGTCAGGATTTTCGAAGCGGAACACCCGGGAGTTAAGGTCTGGCGCGAGATCGGCCCCCATTCCTCCACATCCTTTCATGATCTGTTGACGCAGAAGCTCAAGAACCGCAGCAAGTATCTCGACGTCTTCCTTATGGATGTGGTCTGGACGGCGGAGTTCGCCGCCGCCGGCTGGGCCCTGGCCCTGGATGATCGCTTCCCCAGGACAGAACAATCCCGCTATTTCGCCAACGTCATCCAGGCCAACACCTACGGCGGGAAGATCTACGGCGTCCCCCTGTACATCGACACGGGAATGCTCTATTACCGCAAGGATCTCCTGGCGAAGCACCGGTTAACACCGCCCAAGACATGGCCGGAGCTGGTAAGGCAGGCCGGGATCATAACCGCCGGTGAACCGGACATTTACGGCTTCTCCGCGCAGTTCAAGCAATACGAGGGACTGATCTGCAATATGATGGAATTCATCCTGGCCAACCGGGGCCGCCTCATCCATCCCGAAACCGGGAAGGCGGCCCTGGCGGATCAGCCGGCCCGGGAGGCCGTCCAGTTCGTCCGAAATCAAATCATCGGCAAGACCGCCCCGGCGGGGATCCTGGCATACGAGGAACCAGAGTCTCTGGCTCTCTTTGTTCAGGGCAAGGCGGTATTCCATCGCAACTGGCCCTATGCCTGGGAGGCCGCCAACGATCCCTCCCGGTCCCGGGTAGCCGGCAAGGTCGGCATTGCCCCCTTGCCCGCCTTTCCCGGCGGAGCAAGCCGTGCCGCCCTGGGGGGCTGGCAGTTGGGAATCAGCCGTTATTCGGAAAACAAGGAACTCGCCTGGAAGTTCATCGCGTTCCTTTCCAGCCCCAGGATCCAGAAGCTCCTGGCCCTGAAGGCCTCCCTGGCCCCGACGAGAAAGGATATCTATGACGACCGGGATATATTGGCGGTCTGCCCCCAGTTCCGAGAAATGAAGAGGGCGTTCGTCTCCGCGGCGCCCCGGCCAGTAAGTCCCCTTTACCCGGCCCTGTCGAACGTAATGCAGCGGTATTTCAGCCGGGCACTCTCCGGCGCCGCCGCCGACATCAACCGGGAATCCTTGGCCGTCGCGGCGGAAATGGAGCAGTTATTGACCCTCGCGCCTTGAGGAGGCATGATATCACCATGACGATTCCCACACGAAGCGTCCATTGCCTCGCCCCGCGGCGGCGCCGGGAGAGGCTCTTCGCGGCGGCGCTCCTTTTCCCCTGTTTCGCCTTTGTCGCCGTCTTCGCCTTCTATCCCATCATCCATTCCCTCTATCTCAGCCTGTACCGGATCATCCTCGGCCTGCCCGGACTGAGCCAGCCATTCGTCTATCTGGAAAACTACCGCCAGTTGTGGGGAGACGCCGTCGCCCGCCACGCCCTGGCTAACACCTTCCTCTTCGTGGCCGTCTCCACAACCTGCGAGATGCTGCTGGGCCTCGCCATGGCCCTGGTGATCAACCGTAGCTTCCGGGGCCGGGGGCTGATCCGGGCCGCCGTCCTGATCCCCTGGGCAATCCCCACGGTGGTGGCCTCCCAGATGTGGCGCTTCATCAACAATGACCACTACGGCCTTTTGAACTTCCTGCTCTACGGGAGCGATCTGGCCTCCTACCAGGCCTGGCTGGCCGACCCGACCTTCGCCATGGCCGCCGTCGTGGTCGCCGATATCTGGAAGACCTCCGCCTTTGCCGCTCTCATCATCCTGGCGGGCTTGCAGACCATTCCCGACGAGCTCTACGAGGCGGCCCGCCTGGACGGGGCCACGGCCTGGCAGCGGTTCACCCGGATCACCCTGCCATTGATAAAGCCCGCCCTCCTCATCGCCCTCCTCTTCAGGACCATGGACGCCTTCCGGGTCTTCGACCTCGTCTTCGTCATGACGCAGGGCGGCCCGGCGGACGCCACCAACGTCCTGCAATTCTACGGCTACAAGAAAATGTTCGCCGAGGGTCTCCTGGGTTACGGGGCGACCATCTCGGTCCTGGTATTCCTCATCATCCTGGCCCTTTCCCTCGTCTATGTCCGATTTCTTGGCCGGGAAATCATGGAGGAAAGACCATGAAGGCCCGCCTCCGGCGTCTCCTCTTCCTTCTGTCCGTTGCCCTCATCGCGGCCTTCAGCATCCTGCCTTTTCTCTGGTTCATCGCTACGTCATTAAAGACTCAGATGGAGATAACGGCGATTCCGCCCACCCTCCTGCCCTCCTTTTCTCTGGACTTCTACCGTTCCGCCCTGGATGACTACCACCTCCTCCACTATCTGAAGAACAGCGTCATCGTCGCCGGTGCAGCCACCGCGGGAACCATCGGGATCTCCCTTTTCGCCGGCTACGCCCTGGCCCGCATCCCCCTCCGGCACAAGCCCCTCATCATGGGCAGCCTGCTCCTTGTCGCCATGTTCCCCCAAATCTCCATCGCCGGACCAGTCTGGCAGATCCTTGCCGCCCTTGGATGGCTGAATTCCTACCAGGGGTTGATCCTGCCTTACATCACCCTGTCGCTGCCTTTGGGGGTCTGGATCATGACGGGATTCTTCCGGGAACTGCCCCAGGAGTTGGAAGACGCGGCCCGTGTGGACGGCTGCGGCCATCTGCAGACCCTCTTCCGCATCATCATCCCCCTGGCGGCGCCGGGGGTCTTCACTGCGGCGATCCTTGTTTTCATCTATGCCTGGAACGAATTCTTCTTCGCCCTCCTCATCATGACCCAGCGCCCCTACCAGACCCTCCCCGTGGGGATCGCCCTTTTTCAGGGCCAATACACCATCCCCTGGGGGGAGATAGCCGCGGCCTCCACCATCGCCACCATCCCCCTGGTTCTCCTCGTCCTCCTTTTCCAGCGGCGGATCGTCCGGGGCCTCTCCGCCGGGGCCATCAAGGGATAAGTCATGGCCGGGCTAACGATAGAAAACCTCACGAAGATATACGGCGGCGGCGCCGTGGTGGACAACGTCTCCTTCACCGTGGCGCCGGGGGAATTCTGCATCCTGTTGGGACCCTCGGGTTGCGGGAAAAGCACGATCCTGCGCCTCATTGCCGGACTGGAGGAGCAGGAGGGAGGGAGGATCATGATCGGCGACCGGGACATCGGGGCGCTGAATCCCCGGGATCGGGACGTGGCCATGGTCTTTCAGAGCTATGCCCTGTATCCCCATCTCAACGTCTATGAAAACATCGCCTTCCCCCTGCGGGTCCGAAAAACCCCCGTCGGGGAGGTAGATCGTCGGGTCCGGGAGACAGCCGCCCTCCTGGAGATTGCCGAGCTGCTCCCCAGAAAGCCCCGGGAGATCTCGGGAGGACAGCGGCAGCGGGTGGCCATCGGCCGGGCCATCGTCCGCAGCCCGCAGTTGTTCCTCTTCGACGAGCCTCTCTCCAATCTCGACGCCAAGCTCCGGGCCGCCATGCGGGTGGAACTGGCGGGACTCCACCGTCGCCTCCGGGCCACCACCCTCTACGTCACCCACGATCAGGTAGAGGCGATGACCCTGGGGCAAAAAATCGTCCTCATGGATCGCGGGGTGGTGCAGCAGATCGGCGCTCCCCGGGAGCTCTACGAAAGGCCGGTCAACCTTTTTACGGCTTCTTTCCTGGGCACGCCGCCTATCAATCTCTTTACGGGACGCCTGATGAATAGCGGCGACGCCATGACCGTCAGATTTCCGGACTTTCAGATCGACCTGGGCCGGGAGGCCAGGCTTGCGCCCTACGGGGGAGACGAATTGACCGTGGGCATCAGACCCGAGGCCATCCGGGTCGGGGCGGGCCCTCTCCGGGGAATTCTGGAGCACATGGAACATACGGGCGCCGACACAATCCTCTACCTGCGCCTGAGAGCGGCGCGGCTTATCGCCCGGGCGACGGCGGATTTTTCCTCCCCCCTGGGCGCGACCCTGGAGTTCGACTTCGATGCGCAGTACCTACATTTCTTCAACAAGGGGCAAAGAGTGTGAAGAAGGCATGGCTCGGCTTTTATTCCGGCTTTACACAAGTGAACACCGTGTATTCATCCTCTCCCGTATCGTACCGACCCTCGTGCACCTCGAAACCTGCTTCACGCAGAACCTGCCGCCATGTGTCCAGAGAGAAGATTCCCATCGTCCAGTGTTCCGTTTCAATTCGCAGGCGGCCATGATCGCGAATCATATAGAGGATCGTCGTTTCATACTGATCATCCGCAGGGTCAGGGTCATACACGTTCTCGACAAAAACAACGTCCAATCCGTCGCGTGTGGCCCGGGTGGTCGTTGTCCTGTTCTGCCGGAAGGTCTCGATTGTCACGTCAGGCGTGGCGATCATGACGCCGCCGGGGTTCAAGTGGGCATAAGCAGTGCGAAACGCCGCCTCGAAGTCGGCCCGGCAGTTCATATGTGAGATCGCATCGTCCATCATCACGGCGTCGAAGGTTCGGCCGAGTCTGCACGTCCGCATGTCGCCTTGGACAAATGTGCAGTCCGGGTTCAGTGCTTTCGCTTGCTCGAGCATGGCGGAACTCACATCCAGGCCGGTGACGTTGAACTCATGCTTCAGGTTCAGGACGTTCTTGCCGCCCCCGCACCCGATGTTCAGTAGTGTGTTTGCCGGTCGCTTGGCGTGCCGTCGAATCAGGCCAGTGACATGTTTGCAGTAGTGCGCGTATTCCGTGGCGGCATCGCCCCACATCGGCCACAGCCACGCCAAGTCAGTGTAAAGATGACAGGTGTCTTTCAATGCTTTTCTTATGCCGAAAGTGGGTATCACCGGCGCGAGGCACGAGCGTCCGGTGGACTAAAAAGTTATGCCAATAATTCGTCTATCGGCAATATTTGATTGCCATGACGGATTGTCATAATAGACTCTTGTTTTTTTTCGACGCGGTATATTATCCGATAATTGCCATAGATGATTTCTCTAAATTGGTCATTCCCTATTTCAGGCACTATGTCCACATTCATGCTCAGCGAGAGCCCCTTGGCATCCCGAATCAGATGAGCCAGGCAGGCCTGGGGGAGTCCAATCCATTTGCAGTACACTCGGTAGCAGTCGCCGGCACTGACGGGCGCCGGCAGTCAGAACTTGTCATTGGGTCATTGAGGAAGCGACAGGAGGTAGAATTTCCCGTTGTCCCAGATGGTCCGGGACGCGGGAAAGGAGCGCTGCAAGGTGGCCACATTGCCCCTGCCCTCCGTAACGGCGAAGGATGCCCCACCCGTCGCGCCCTCCGTAGCGGTTGCTCCCCTGTTGGCCGGCGGGGATGTGTCGTGGGCGTCCCCCCGGGCCGTTTCCTTCTTTGCGGCCACTTCGGGGGGCGCCGTCACTCCAGAGGCGACCGCCGCTGCAGGCGGGGTGGCCCCGGCGGCGGTCGCCGCCGCCCCGCCCACCCCGCTCCACCGGGCATTGACATCCCGGATGAACTCCCCGTCGGTGGGGAAGCGGCGCGCCCGCTCCGCCGGCGCGAGCTGCTCCGCCCCGAATCTCAACTCCCCCAGATCCTCCACAATGGGCGTTTTCCGGCCCGTATAGAAATCGATGCCGTACATGGTCGTGCGGTACTGATACAGAACCGCCGTCGCCGGGACATGGGCCCGGATTGCCCGCACCACGTCCAGGGCCGACTTCCCCGGAGTAAGATAGTGGGCCAGGGGCATAAGAAGGCTGCCAAGATACAGGGCAAAGAGGAGATAGATCGAAGCGAACCACCCGGGTTTTGCCCGTCGGCGGAGCATCTCCGGGACGATTGCCAGGGCCGCGGCGAAGAGGACGGGAAGGAAAAGCCACAACAGGCATCCCCCCGGCGGGCCAAGGCGCCGGTACTCCTCCAGGAACAGAGGAACCACCGTGAGTCCGGCCAGGGCCAGGGCCTGCAAAAGCGGCGGCAGGAGCGGCCAGACCGGGCCCCCGCCCCCCGCCGTCGTCCCGCCGCATCGGGATGGCGGCAACGCCCCCGAGCCCAGGCAGTCGAATCCTCTCGTCCTTCGTTCTTCCCGGCGCGACCCTGAGCGCTCTTCGCAAACCCGGAAGAGATGGCCCAAAAGCGCCGCCGGAGGAAGCATCGCCGGGGCGATGTAGGAGGCCAGTTTGGACGAGGAAAGGGAAAAAAAGAGGAGAATGAAGCCGGACCAAACGGCAGATAGGCGGATCTCCTGCCGGGAAAAGAGGGGCTGGGCGCTGGCCCTGCCTGCATCTCCTGCACTTCCGGGGCAAGCCGCGTCTTCCATGTCGTCCGCGGCCCCCAAGGCGCTCACAGCGCCCGCTTCCCCCGCAACACCTCCATGGCCTTGGTTGACTGCATCGCCCGCCTCCCCTGACTCTTCCCGTTTCCCGGACGGTTTTTTCGCCCGGCGCAGGGACGCGGCGGCGGGGGCGAGGAAGGCCCACCAGGGGGTGGTTCCGAAGAACGCCACGGGAAGATAATACCAAAACGGTTCGACCCGCTCATGGATCTGTGTCGTATAGCGGAGAAAGTGCTCGTGGATGAAGAAAAACCACAGGAAATCGGGATTGGCCCGCTGGGCCAAAAAGAGCCAGGCCCCAACGGGGAGGGCGAACAGGACGATCCCGCCGGGGGAAAAGAGACGGAAGATGTCCCACCCCCGCCGCATCCAGAGGAGATAGAGGAGGAGGATCGCCGGGGGGAAGAGCACCCCGATCACCCCCTTGGTCAGGAAGGCCAGGGCACAGGCGCCGTAAAATCCGTACCGCCACCGGTTCCGCCCCGGGCCGCCGGGGGCATGGAAAAAAAGGAAGCCGCACCAGATGGCCAGGCAGACAAAGAAGGTCAGGGGCATGTCGAGGATGTTGATCCGGCCCAGGGCAAAGGGCAGGAGGCTCACGGACAGGATGGCGGCGCCGTAAAGGCCCGTTTTCCGATCATGGAAGAAGCGTCCCATACCATAGACCAGCAGCAGACACCCCCAGGCGGAGAGCCCCGCGGTCAGCCGGGCGGAAAAGGCGTTTTCCCCAAAGAGCCGGAAGAACACCGCCGTCGCCCAGTAGGCCAGGGGGGGTTTCTCCAGATAGGCCACCTCCTTGAGATGGGGCGTTACATAATCACCTGTAATATTCATGTATTGAGGAATGAGGGCATAGCGCGTCTCATCCGGTTCCATGAGGGGCAGGACGGGAAGGGACAGGACATAGAGAAGCAGGGGCAACAGCATAAGGACGAAAAAGGGGCACTGGAACACGGCGGGCCATTTTTCGCCGGCAGCGGCGGATGAAACCGGCGGCGGCGGTGGGGATATGGAGGCTGTAATTTTGTCCATCGTTTCCGCCCGGACTTAATATATCGGGGGCCGGCATATACCACCCTCCCCTTCAAGGGGAGGGCCGGGGTGGGGATGGGTCTAATCCCCCCCCCGCCAGCACCGGTAATTACCCCCTCCCCCTCCTGATACTCCCCCTTGAGGGGGAGGAATAAAATGACTTACGATGAAACTGCCATTTCCATGCTTTGTGGCGCTCCACGGGGCATGAGGGTTTTTCGCGTGGGCGTCGGCATTGAATGCCCTTCATGCCCCGGCGTCAGGACCTTCCCGTCCCGCCCGTTTTGCCAGCGCCGCCGCGACCCGAACGTAAACCTCCCCCACGGAGATGGACTGCATGCAGAGGTTGTTCCGGCAGGGGGAAAAACGGTGGTTGAAGACGTTGACGCAGGGGCTGCACGCCAGGGGGGAATGAATCACCTCGCCGTTCCCGCCGATGGCGCCGAACAGGGCCGGGGTCTCCGGGCCGTACATCACGATGCCGTGGATCGGCGTCAGGGAGGCAAAATGACCCGGCCCGCTGTCGTTGGTCACCAGGATATCGGCCAGAACATACAGGGCGAGGAGTTCCCGGAGCGTCGTTTTCCCCGCCAGGGACGCCACCCGGTCCCCCCCGATCCGGGCGGCTACCTCCTCGGCGGCCTGCCGTTCCGACGGGGCGCCGGTAATCGCCATGCGGGCCTCGGGGTGCCGGGCCAGGATCATCCGTCCCAGTTCCACAAACCGTTCCGCCGGCCACTTGCGCAAGGGCAGCATATCGCTGGCGTTGGGATTGAGGAGGACCAGCGGCCCCGCCTCCCGGCCGTGCAATTCGTCCTTCAGCAGCACCCGGACCCGCTGTTGCTCCCACTCCGTCGGGTCAAAGACCGGCAGGAACTCCCGGAAGGTCCCGACGTCCAGCTTCACCAGCGGCACATCGCCGGGGTCGGACTCCAGGGCCGCCACGAGGAGATGATAGAATTTGGCCGTGTGCAGGTAGGGATTGTACTGGACCCGGTGGGTCAGCAAATCGCCCCTGTAGGGGGCCTCGCTGGTGAAGCGGTGGAGGCCCACCCGGCGCCGCGCCCCGGTGAGAAAGGACAGGATCGCCGACGCTCGGGCGAAGAACTCCATGTCCACGGTGGCGTCGATCCGCAGGCGCCGCACCTCCGCCAGCATGTGCCAGACGTCCCAGAGAAAGACCCCGAAGGTCTGGTGACGGATGGGAAAGATGTTCTCCGGCGGGACCATATCCAGGATGTCGAGGATCGGCCGGTTCTCCTCGAAGACGCAAAAATAGACGTTTTCCCGTCCCACCATCGCCACGGCCCGCTCCAGGGCGCTGTAGGCCAGGACCGTGGCCCCCTGCTCGATGAGCTTGAGAAACAGGATCTTCCGGACGGGTGGCGCTGTGGCGCCATCTCCCTTCCCCAGCGCATCCCCAACACGCCTCACCCCGGTAAGGAAGAAGCAGGCCAGGCGTCCCATCCAGATGTCGATCATTCTAATCGTTTCCGGATTCAATAACCGTGATCCCCCGCGAAAAAGTTTTCCTGGCTTAATCAAAAATCAACGTTACTGTCAAACAATGATTGTCGATCATTTCCCTTCGCAGGCTTGCATATTTTTCCCGACATATCAAGGAAACAACAAATGATGACGGCATCGCAAAAAGGCGTCATGAACTTTTCCTCACTGATGTTCCTGATCTTCGGCGCCGATATTCGGCGGCCTCATCGGAGGAGGTAATCCGCGTCCGGACCGGTGAACGCGGGCAGGGGCCATGATGTATCCGGGAGATATTGAGGTCAAGAACGGAGCGGGAGGGTCTTCTTGACGGCGCCGCTTGCGTTCGCCGGTTTTTTATGCCATGGAATACGAAACAACAGGGAGGAGATCACCATGAAGCTCATTCATTACGAGGAGATCGAGGCGACACATTTCGACAGTGAGGCGGCGAAGGCCCTGTCGGGCCGGGTCCTCATCGGCAAGGCCGACGGCGCCGATCACTTCTGCATGCGCCTGTTCGAATTTCAGCCTGGAGGCCACTCCCCGCGTCACACCCATCCCTGGGAGCATGAGATTTTTTTCCATGCCGGCCGGGGGGAAGTGTTTTCCGACGGCGTATGGAAGCCCGTCCGGGCCGGCTGCGCCGTCTTCGTCCCGCCGGGGGTGGAGCACCAGGTAAGAAACGCGGGGCCGGACAAGCTCGTGATGCTCTGTCTGGTGCCGCCGGCGGCGCCGGAGTTGTAGGCCGCCGGCCAAAGCGGCCGGTAAGGGTGAACGCGCAAACACATAAACAAACAACGGAAAGGAATCCCCAATGGAGACAAAACAGTGGCGGCGGGTGCCGGAGATGCAGATCGATCCGGGTAAAGCATATTTCGTAACCATGGCGACCGGCCGGGGGGAGATCGAACTCGAACTGTACCCCCAACACGCGCCCCAAACCGTCAACAACTTTGTTTTTCTCACCCGCGCCGGCTACTATGACGGGGTGACGTTTCACCGGGTGATCAAGAATTTCGTCATTCAGGGCGGCGATCCCACGGGCACCGGCCGGGGCGGTCCCGGGTATCAATTCGCGGATGAGTGCCGGGGCAATCCCCTGAAGCATGAAACGGGGGTCATTTCCATGGCCAACGCCGGCCCGGGAACCAACGGCAGCCAGTTTTTCATCACCCACTCGCCCCAGCCCCATCTGGACGGACATCACACCGTCTTCGGCCGGGTGGTGAAGGGACAGGACGTGGTCAACGCCATCGAGCAGGGGGACCGGATGGTGAAGGTGACGGTGCGGGAGGCTTGATCCCGGCGATAACGGCAAGATAGCCATCCCGTTTCCATTTGTCGCCAACGTCCGAAGACAAGGAAAATTTGGTTCGAAAACCGTTTTATCCGTACCCCGGCATGGGGAAAATATAAGGGAAGAGGATGAGATGAAGGAAGTATTCTCCGTGAGCGCCATCGGCAGTCTGGAATTGAAAAACCGTTTCGTCCGCTCGGCCACCTGGGAGGGCATGGCGGATGAAGCAGGTCGACCCCGGCCGCAATATCTGGAGACCATGATCGCCCTGGCCCGGGGGGGCGTGGGACTGATCATTACGGGCCATGCCTTCGTCAGTCCCGAAGGGCAAGCCACGCCGTGGCAGTTGGCCATCGATCGCGACGATTGCCGGGAAGGGCTGCAGGAGATAACCGCCGCGGTCCACGCCGCGGGCGGAAAGATCGTCGTCCAGCTTGCCCATGCGGGATTCTTTGCCGCCGCCGGCATTACCGGCCGCGACCGGCTGGTCGTTTCCCCACAAGAGAGCCAGGATCCATCCCCCCAGAAGGAAATAGATAAACAGGGTTTGCAGGAACTCCTTGGCGCTTATGCCGCGGCGGCGGGGCGGGCCCGGAAAGCGGGCTTCGACGGTGTCCAGGTCCATATGGCCCACGGCTATCTTTTAAGTCAGTTCCTATCGCCGGCCTTCAACCGGCGGCGGGACGGCTATGGAGGGGATATTCATAACCGCAGCCGGATTCACCGGGAGATCTGCGGGGCCATCCGGGATACCGTGGGGAAGGATTATCCCCTGCTGATCAAGCTCAACGCCCAGGATTTTATCGAAAACGGTCTCACCGTCCCGGAGGCGGCCGCCGCGGCACGGCTCATGGTGGATGCGGGCGTGGACGCCGTGGAGTTGAGCGGCGGGACGATCATCAGCGGCCGTCTTTCGCCCAGCAGGACAAAAATCAATGCCCCGGAAAAAGAGGCCTATTTCCGGGAGGAGGCCCGGTGGCTGCGGGAAAACGTCCAGGTACCGCTGCTCCTTGTGGGGGGCAACCGGTCTTATGAAGTCGCCGCCGGCCTCCTGGCCGAAGGAGCCGCCGACTATATCTCCCTGAGCCGTCCCCTCATCCGGGAGGCGGACCTGATCCGGCGCTGGGAGGAAGGGGACCGCCGTCCCGCCGCCTGCGTCTCCGACAACCTCTGCTTTGCCCCCGCCTTCGAGGGCCGGGGGATCTACTGCGTCACCGCGGAGCGGAAAGCGGCTCGCAGCGGAAAGATCGTGAGAGAAGAACCGTAGCGAAGCGGCCCTCCGCCGGGCCCGCGATCCGCTGGTAAACCCGACCCTGCTACAAAACAGCGGCTTCGTCTTCGGGATCATGGCCATTGGCATCGTCTTTTTTTTTCATCGGCGGCAATCTGTTTTTAATGCCCTTTTATCTCAAATATTCCCTGGAGCTTAGGGTCGATAGCGCCGGTTTGCTTTTCTCTCTCTATCCCGCCGCGGGATTCATCGTCAAGGGCGCCATTACCTCCCTGGATGCGGCAAAAAAGCTGATCGACATCGGCGGCATTGTTGTCAGAGTCGTGGACCGGGCCTGGCTGGAAGGGCCAAACCATGTGAAAATTCCCCTGACATTGTTTGCCCCTGGTTAGAAGGTGCAATGCAAGGGTGACTGGACCGGAAAAGGGGAGCTCACGGCCTTCAAGGTGGTTGTCGAGTAGGACCGCCCCCGGCGCCCTGCCTTTTGGCCGGACCGTACGAAGAAGCTGCAAGGCGCCTTGTGTTTCCCTTCCGACCGACGCCTGGCGCCGGAGAAAGGCGCCGAACGGCGCTCAGGGGTGGAAATTCGCGGCGATATGCCGGGCAGGGTCGAACAGATCGCCGTGAAGGTCCAGGTAGGAGGTGTCGAAGCGGCCGGCCCGGAAATCGGGTTCATTGCAGATCGCCACATAAAACGGAATCGTCGTCTTGAGGCCGACGATGACGAACTTCTCCAAGGCCTCCTTAAGCCGGTCCACGGCTTCCGTCCAAGAGGAACCCCAAACCGTCAGCTTGACCAGGAGCGAATCATAGACCGTGGGGACGGTGTAGCCTTCCCTGATGACGCCGTCCAGGCGGATGCCGGGACCGGCGGGCGGCCGGAAACCGACCACCGTCTTGCCCCCTTCGGGCCAGAAATGATTCCCCGGATCCTCCGCGTTGACCCGCACATGGATCGCGCAGCCCTCGGCGGCCACGTCCTCCTGCTCCAGGGCGAGGGGTCGGCCCTCGGCGATCTCGATCTGCTTGGCGATGATGTCGATTCCCGTCACCATCTCCGTAACCGAGTGCTCGACCTGGAGCCGGGGGTTGACCTCCATGAACCAGAACTCCCCCTGCTGCTCGTCGTAGAGGAACTCGACGGTGCCGGCGTTGACGTAGCCGGCATGGCGCGCCACCCGGACGGCCGTCCGGCACATGGCATCCATTATGTCGCCGGGAACGGCGGCAGCCGGGGCCGTCTCGAGGAGCTTTTGATGGCGCCGCTGGATGGAGCAGTCCCGGGAGCCCAGATGGATCACCTTGCCGTAGGCGTCGGCCAGGATCTGGATTTCGACGTGGCGCGGCGCCACGATGCCCTTCTCCGCATAGACCGCGTCGTCGTTGAAGGCCAGCAGCGCTTCGCGCCGGGCGTGATGAAGCTGCTGTTCCAGGTGCGCGGCGTCCTTGACCTCCCGGATGCCCCGGCCGCCCCCGCCTTCGACGGCCTTCAGCAGGATGGGATAGCCCACGGCCTCGGCAAAGGCCAGGGCCTCCGCCACGCCCGCCGGTCCAGACGCCAGCACCTCCGTGCCCGGGATCGTGACGATCCGCTCCTGCCTCATCATCTCCTTGGCCATCACCTTGTCCCCCAGACGCCGCATCACCTCCGGAGGGGGACCGATGAAGACCAGGCCGTTGTCCCGGCAGGCGGCGGCGAATTCGGCGGATTCGGAGAGGAATCCGTAGCCGGGATGAATGGCGTCGGCACCCGCTTCTTTCGCGGCCCGGATGATCTTCTCGCTGTTCAGGTAGTCCGTGAGCGGGCCCGCTCCGATGGGTATCGCCGCATCGGCGCGGCGGATGAACAGCGTTTCGCTGTCGGGTAGCTCGTAAACGGCGATTGCCTCCCGTCCCATTTCATGCAGGGATTTGGTGATCGACTGGACCACCTCGCCGCGATTGGCGATCAAGATTCGCTGCAGCCTTCGTATCATTGGCCCATCCCCCTCCTGAGCTCCCCCTTGTAAGGGGGAGGAAGAAAATAATTTCTTGGACGGTAAAGAAGCGATGACGCCGGTCACCCATCGCGGTTTATAAGGAGATAACATCCGGTTTTCGCGACAAGTTTATATACCGGGGCCGCTGCGCCTGTCAATGGGAAACCACCTGCCCGCGAGCCGTTTGATGATATCCGTAATGAGGCCCGAGGCGGCGACGGTGGTGAAAACGAAGAGGAAAAGGCATATCCAGTCGTCGTGCCGTCAGAGGAAGCGGACCGTCAAACCCAGGAGGACAACGGTCCAACTCATATTCCTTATTTGGCGCCCCAGACGGAAATACCGCAGGCGTGCCAGCACCAGCACCGTCATGACGGCCACATAGGCCCCGGCCAGGATGTCGCTGAGATAATGGGCGCCGATGATCACCCGGCTCATGCTGACCAGGATCGCCAGGGCATACCAGAGGAGGCGCCAGCGGGGAAAAAGGATCGCCAGGGCCACCCCGCAGGCCCAGATGGTGGTGGCATGGCCCGAGGGGAAGGAGGTCTGCTCGTAGCCCACGCCGAAGAGATCGAATCCGTAAAAATGATCGGTGAAATAGGCCTTGGGACGCCACCGGCCCGCGAGCCATTTGATGATATCCGTAATGAGGCCCGAGGCGACGACGGCGCTGAAAACGAAGAGGGAACGACGCATCCAGTCGTCGCGCCGCCAGAGGAAGCGGGCCGCCAGACCCAGGAGGGCGGCGGCGATCAGGGACCAGGTCGATTCTCCCAACACGGTGACGTACGAAAAAAAAACGCCCACCTGGAAAGGCAGCTCATTGCCGGCCCGGGCGAGGGGCAGATCGAGGTAGAAATAGGCCGCCGCGACGGCCGCGCCGACCAGGAGGGTAAAGAGCAGGACCTCCTTCCGGGAAGCGGCGAAGAACGCCGGGGACTGCAATTCCTTTTGCGCCATTCGATCACCTGATCCCCTGGTAGTTGCGGCACCAGACGAATTCCACGGAATCCACCTTGCCGCCGTTGAGCACGATATCCAGCTTCCCCGCCACTTCGCAGGCGGTGCAGCGATAGGCCGGACAGATGTCCAGCCCGTGAAAATGAGTCTTCACGAAGAGGAGATCATACCCCAGCGGCGCCGCCGGTTGCCACACGTCGAATTGATCCGGACGGTTGTCCAGGACGAAGACCTCCCGGCCGTAGGGAAGGCTGTAATAGATCATCCGGCTCCCCATCGTCCAGTTGGTCACCGCCACGGCTCGCCGGGGGGCGGGGGCAACGACGGCCTTCCCGCTCTCGCCCGTCGGGGATGCTTCGGCGATGGGCCCTTGCCCGCCATTCCGTGCCGGCCGCCCGTATTCCGGCGCCGGGGCGACGGGCGGAACCGGGACGATCCCCCTGCCGCTCCGCTCCGCACCATCCGCGCGTCCCGGGGAAAGCTCCCCGGAGGCTTTGTCCCGCCGATCTTCCCGTTCCGCTCCCGCTGGTCCCCGGCGCAGCAGGGCGTCCCCCTCCCGGGCGATCAACTCGTAGCCCACAATGTCCCGGAAGGGCGACCGGTAATCCGGGAAGGTGAACCATTTAGCCGGCAGGGCCGCGGCGAGAAAAAGCGTCAGCGTCAGGCTGAAGCCGACGGAAAAAAAGAAGAGATTCCTCTGTACCCGGCTGCTGGAACCAAGGAGAGAATAGGCGCCTACGGGGATGAACAGGAGATAGAACAGGCTCGGCCAGTGGGGGAGGGTCCGCTCGTACAGGGAAGAGTAAAAGAAGAACAACAGGATCGTCACGCCGAAAAGGACGGCGAGGCGGATGCGGTCGTCGGTCTCCCGCCCGCTCCGATAGAGGCCGTAAAAGGCCACTAGAAACAGCGGGGGGCTGTAGGCCCCGAACTGGGCCAGGAGAGAGACGAGGAACGACTTGGCGCTCGGGGCCGTCGCCGCCAGGACATGCCCCCCCTGGTAATGGAAACTAATGAAATCATTCTGGATATTCCAGACTAAAACGGGACTGATCACGACGAGGGCGATCCCCGCCGCCAGGTACATCCCCGGGGCGTACAGGAGGTCGTAGCGTTTCTTCAGGAGGAGATAGACGAGCAGGGGCGGCAGGAAGAGGACGGCGGTGTATTTGGCCAGGCCGGCCAGGCCGAGGAGGAGCCCCAGCATGACGAAATCCCGCCTCCGCGCTTGTCCCCGCGGAGCCGCGGCGATGTTCCCCATCGCCGTCATGAGGGGGAAGATGATCAGAAGGAGGAAGCAGTCGGGGAGAAGCATGACGCTCAGGGCATTGAAGAGGAAGGAGCTGTTCACGGCCACGACGGACAGGAAGGCGACCAGCGGGGAGTTGGAAAAGGAAAGGACCCACCGGTGGAGGAACAGCGAGACGGCGGCAAAGAGGATGATCGCCGGCAGCCGCACCAGGAATTCATTCGTTCCGAACAGTTTGTAAAGGGGCCAGTGGACCCAGCCCACCAGGGGGGGGTGATCCACGTAACTCCAGTCCAGGAAATAGGCGTAGAGAAAATAATGGGCCTCATCGACACCCAGGCCGAAGGTGGGGGCCACCAGCAGGCGCAGGAGGGTCATGCCGCCCAGAAAGAGCAGGGTCAGGCGGTCCCAGTTCACCTTCACGGGCGGAAACCTCTTGACGCACGGGGCCGGCGCCCACGCTCCTCACTCCTCATCCCCGGCTCGCTTAGCGCTGCCCGTTTGTCGGCCATCGTTAACCCCTGACCCGGACAAGCCGGAACCGCACAGGAATCCAAATTTCCGTCAAAAAATGCCCGGACCTTATCGCTGGGCGGCTGACGATGAACTCCCTTCCTATCACATCCATTTATCGACCATTTCGCTCTCTTTTCGGTGGAATTGCATCGGCCATGGAAACAACGGTTGAGTTCCTTTGATAATTGCGCCGAAACGATCCCCCGTCCTGCATGCCTCATCGGCCCTCCACCGTTTCCATCGCCGGCTCCGCGACCGGGGGGGAAAAGAAATCCGCGGCGGCGGCCAGTTTTTCCGGGGCGCCGAAGACCACCAGGATATCCCCCGCCAGGATCAGCGTTTCCGCTTCCGGGTTGTAGATCATCCCCTCCCCCCGGCGGATGGTCAGGAGGGTCACCCCGTGACGCTTCCGCAGGGCCAGCTCCGCCACGCTCCGGCCCGCTGCGGGGGCGTCCCCGCCGATCCGGAAGGTGGCGATCTCCGCGTCGGGAAAGCAGATCTTCAAGTCGGAGCAGGTAATGGATTCCGGCGCGACGTTGCGCAACATGTCATAACCCGCCGCCCTCACCTCGGCGATGAACTGCTCGATCTCCGGCTTGGGGATCAGGTATTTCCGCAACACGCGGCTGAAGATCTCCACGGAGGTCTCGAATTCCTCGGGGATCACCTCGTCGGCCCCCAGATCGTACAGGACCTTCATCTCCTGGATGAAGCGGGTCCGGACGATCACGTGGAGTTTGGAATTCATCTGTTTGGCCAGTTCGGTGATCCGCCGCGTCGCCGGGGGATCGTTGATGACGATGACCATCGCCCGGGCGTACTCGATGTCGGCGTGGCGCAGTACCGCCTCGTGGGTGGCGTCGCCGTAGTAGATCGGCTCCCCGACTTTCCGCTCCCGCCGCACCGTCTCGGGATTCATCTCCAGGATCATGTAGGGGATCGCCGCCTTGGCCGCGGCCCGGCTCACGTTCCGGCCGTTGAGGCCGTAACCGATGACGATCAGGTGATCCCGGCGCCGGGTCCGCGTCACGTGGTTATGGATTGGTGAGCCGGTCTTCCAGCGGTCCGGCAGGGGCCAGCGCACCACCTGATCGGCCACGGCCGGGGCGATCCGCAGGAGAAAGGGGCTCAACACCATGGTGATCACCGATACGGCCAGAAAGACTTGATAGACCTGACCTCCCATGAGTCCGTACTTCACCCCTACCAGGGAGAGGACAAAGGAGAATTCGCCGATCTGACTGAGGGACAACCCGGCGATGAGGGCCGCCCGCAGCGGCAGTCCTTCGAAGAGCACCGACAGGAAAGCCGCCGCCGTCTTCAGCAGGATCACCCCCAGGATCAGCAGGCAGACGATGACCGGCTCGGAAAACACCACTTCGATATCGAGGAGCATGCCGATGGATACGAAGAAAAAGCTTAAAAATACGTCCCGGAAGGGGAGGATATGGCCGATGGCGTCATGGCTGTACTCCGATTCCGAGATGATCAGCCCGGCCAAAAAGGCCCCGAAGGCCAGGGACAGGCCGATGGCATTGGTCATCCAGGCGACGGCCAGACAGATCACGATGATCACCAGGAGAAACAGCTCCCGGTTCTTCGTCTTGGCGACATTGAACAGGATATAGGGGATGACCCAGCGGGCGCCGATGTAAACGGCGACGATCGTCAAGACCCCCTTGAGCAGCAGAGTGAGGAGCGATCCGCCGACGTCGCCTCCCGCCCCGCCCAACAGAGGGGTCAGGAGGATCATGGGGATGGCGACGATGTCCTGAAAGATGAGGATGGCCAGGGCCGCCCGTCCCTGCGGGCTGTCGATCTGGGACTGATCCTGAAGGAGCTTCAGCACGATGGCCGTGCTGCTCAGGGAGAGGAGGCACCCGAAAAACACCGCCTGTCCCCAGGGATACCCCCCCATCAACGCGAAGGCCATGCCGGCCAGGATGGAAAGACCCACTTGCACGCCCCCGCCGATGAGAACCGCCCCTTTCATCTTGAGGAGCGTCCGGAGGGAAAACTCCAGACCGATGGTAAACAGCAGCGCCACGACGCCGAATTCCGCCAGGACCTTCACGTTGTGCTCGGAACCCACCAGTTTCAGTCCGGCGGGACCGGCCAGGATGCCGGCGACGATGAAGCCGACGATGGAGGGGATGCGGAGCTTGGAAAAGAGATAGATGACCGTCACCGAGACGAGGAAAATGACGATAATGTCTTTGAACAGCGGACTTTCCATATCTCCTTGTACCCTTCGGCCGGGGGAAATGTCAAATGGATTATCGACGCTAAGATTATTGAAATTTCACGGCTATTGTGCTAACTCACAGCAGCGTCGCCAATAGTCGCCGCCTAAATTACCCCTAGGGAGGAACATAGATATGGCCGTATTGGAATGGACAAAAGATGAGAACGTCGCCGTCATTACCATGACCAATGGCGAAAACCGCCACAACCCCACCTTTACCGAGGCCATTTTAAAGGCCTTTGACGAAATCGAAGCCAACGGCGACATCACCGCCGTCGTCATCACCTCCAACGACCCCAAGAACTGGTCCCAGGGCATCGACCTGTTGTGGATGATGGACGTCTTCGGAAAGAAGGACTTCCAGGCCATCAAGGACTTCATGTACGGCCTCAACCGGATCTTCAAGCGGATCCTTCTCTACCCCATGCCCGTCGTCGCCGCCATCAGCGGTCATGCCTTCGGGGACGGCAGCATCATGGCCTGCGCCTGCGACTTCCGGTTCATGAGATCCGACAAGGGATTCTTCTGCTTCCCCGAGGTGGACATCAGCATCCCCTTCCTCCCCGGCATGTTCGCCCTGCTGAGAAAGGCCATGCCCTACTACAAATTCGAGGAAGCCGTCTTCAGCGGCAGGCGCATGGGGGCCAAGGAACTGGAGGAGCATCACGTCATCGTCAAGGCCTGCGCAGATAATGAAGAACTCATGAAGGAGTCCGTGGCCTTCGCCAAGGCCTTCAAAAAGAAGCGGGCCATCTTCGGGGAGATGAAAAGAAGGATGCACAAGCACATCGTGGAGCTCATGGACAAGGAAGACCCGGAATACATCGAACCCCTGAAGCTCATGATGTAGATCTCCATGAGGATCATGAACAAGATCATCGATCGCTATATCCTGAAGGAGATCGCCTTCCCCTTTTTCATGATCCTCTTCATCCTCACCTTCGTTCTGCTCATGGGGAAGATCCTCCAACTCATGGACCTCATGGTGAACAAGGGGATCCGGGTCACGGACATCGCCCTGCTGGTCATCTACCTGATGCCGTCGTTTCTTTTGTTCACCATCCCCATCTCCCTGTTCGTGGCCATCATGATGGGGCTGGGCCGTCTCTCCGGCGACAACGAACTCCTGGTCCTGAAGGCGGCGGGCCTGAGCCTCCACCGGCTGGCCCGCCCCATCCTCGTGGCCGTGGCGGCCTGCTTCCTGCTCACGGCCGTGACCAGCTACTATCTCGCCCCCCACGGCAATTTCGCCGTCAAGACCCTCCTGTTCGACCTGGCCCGGCAGAAGGCCAGCGTCGGGATCAAGGAAAAGGTCTTCAACGACGAATTCAGCGGCATTCTCCTGTACGCCGACCGGGTCCCCGTGAGCGGTGAGCACATGGAGGGGGTCCTGATCTCCGATACCCGGAACACTGCCGAACAGCGCACCATCATCGCGGAGAGGGCCTATCTCGTCGCCGATCCCCGGGCCATGACCGTAACGCTGCGCCTGGAAAACGGCGCCACCCACAGCGTGGACCGAAATCTCAACAACTACCGGCGGATGGACTTCGGCCGCTATGACCTCAAGCTGGATTTTGGAGCGGCGATGGCCGGCGACGCTGAGAAGACCAAGGCCAGCACCGAAATGACCGTGGGAGAAATGGTGCGGCGGATGCGGGACAAAAAGCTCAAGGACGAGGATCTGCGGGAGTTGGCCATCGAAATCAACAAGAAGTTCTCCATCCCCTTCTCCACCCTGGTGTTCGGCATCCTCGGCATCCCCCTGGGGATCAGAAAACACCGTACCGTCAAATACTGGGGATTCACCATCGGCCTGGCCGTGGTGATCACCTATTATCTCCTGCGCCTGGGCGGCGAGGCCCTGGCGGAAACGGGGCGGCTGACGCCGTTCATCGGCGCCTGGGCCCCCAACATCATCCTGGGGGTCGCCGGGATCTGGCTGTTTATGCGGGCGGCGGCGGAAAAACCCCTTTGGACCGGATTCCGGGGAAGGCGTGCCAGCCCATGAGAATACTGGACCGCTATCTCATCCGGGAATATCTGAAGCTCTTTTTGCTGCTGATGGTTTCCATTATTTCCATCTATCTGATCATCGACTTCTTCGGCAAGATCCGGATGTTCATCAGCAACAACGCCACGTTCACCCAGATGGCGGCCCATTTCTTCTACATGATCCCCACGATCGTTTCCCAGACCACACCCGCCGTGATCCTCCTGGCGACCCTCATGACCTTCGGCGCCATGTCGAAGCACAACGAGATCGTAGCCGTGAAGGCAAACGGCGTCAGCCTCTACCGCCTCAGCCTCCCGCTGGTTTTCATCTGCCTGGCGGTGAGCATCGTCCTCTTCTTCTTCAGCGAACTCATCACCCCCCGCTCCTTTCACCGGGCGGAATACATTCGCCTGGTGGAGGTCCAGAAGCAGGAGGCCCTGGGGATCTTCAAGCAGAACGAGATCTGGTACCGGGGAAGCAACACCATCTACAACGTCCGGATGTTCGACGTGAATAACAACTCCCTCCACGGCATCACCATCCACTACCTCGATCCCTCCTTCCTGCTGGTAAAGCGCGTCGATGCGGGAAAGGCCCATTGGCGGGACGGCAAATGGATCTTCGAGAGTGTCCTGATCAGTTCCCAATCCCCCGGCGGCGGCTTCCCAAAGCTGGAGCGGCATGATGTCCTGGAGATCAATCTTCCTGAAAAACCTGATGATTTCAAGCAGGTGCAAAAAGAGGCAGACAAGATGGGCTTCTTCGAACTGTATCCCTATATCAGGAAGCTGGAAAGGGAGGGCTACGACGCCACCCGCTACCGCGTAGATCTCCACGGCAAGCCGGCCTTCAGTGTGGTCAGCCTCATCCTCCTCGCCATCGGCATCAGTTTCTCCCTCCGGTCGGAGCGGAGCGGCGGGGTGGCCCAGAGCATCGGCGCCGGGGTCGTTATCGGCTTTTCCTACTGGCTGGTCTTCGCCTTTTCCCTCTCCCTGGGCCGTTCCGGCAACCTGCCCCCCATCCTGGCGGCCTGGCTCCCCAATCTGCTCTTCGGCGGGGCGGCCTACTACCTGATCCGCCGGGTCAACACCTGATCATTAGCGGATCGGGATAGAGTTTCTTGAGTTCCTCCTGCCGCCAGACGGAGGCCACGGCATTGTTTACCCCCAGGACCTGATGGTTGCGTGCGACGATCTTCCGCGTTCCCCCGGCCCGGCTGTCGTCAAAGAGGATGAAGTTCTCGACCAGATCGAGCAGGCGTTCCCGGTTCAGCATCCCATCGAGCAGGGCCTCGGCATCCACGCACCCCTTCTCCTTCTCCGCGTTGCGCTTCCACTCGACGAAATGGTCCCACTTGCTGGTGATCGACCCGTAGCAGGCCTTGTCCCCATTGCTCACCACGAGAAAGGCGTTGTGATGGAAAGCGTGCGGAACGACGTTGGGGTCCAGATACCAGGTCAGGTTGTTGTCGAATCCGGCCCGGATGTTCTTGTAGACCGCCTTGAGTTCGATAAACACCAGGGGCAGGCCATTGACAAAGCAGAGACCTTTGAAAAATGGCTTCGCCGCGGCTCAGAAATCTTTTTCGCCTCTGAATGGGTAACGTATAAACCTTATTCATTACCGAGCGTTAAGTTCAATCACGCAACGGCGAAAAACATTTGATTCGCCGCTTGCGAACCA
>JAKQIZ010000131.1 GCA_029561465.1 Deltaproteobacteria bacterium
TTCGTCACATAGCTCCATGGGCAGGGCGTAACGGTAGGCGGCCTCCGGCATGTTGAGATGAAAGGACGTATCGAACACCGCGACCTGGGGCACCCCGGGGAGAAGTGTTTTCAGCGTCTCGATCCCCTCGAGATTGTAAGGATTATGGAGAGGGGCGATGGGTATGCATTCTTTGATGGCGGTCAGGACATCATCATTGATGGTCATGGAACTGGAGAAGCGCTGGCCTCCGTGCACAACCCGATGACCCACGGCCGAGATGCCATGCACATCGCCTACGGCGCCTTGCTTTTCGTCGGATAGGGCTCGGACCATGGCATGAAAGGCATCGCTGACCGTAGCGATGCCATCGGCGGGCAGGGTTGTCTTCTGCCCGGCCTTCTTGATGATGTGTACGGCGGCTCCGGACCCGATCTTTTCTACCAGACCGTCCAGCAGGGATTCCTTTTGGGTGGTGTCGAAGAATGAATATTTCAATGAAGAGCTGCCGCTGTTCACTACGAGAATTTTCATCGGTTCCGCAACGGAAGAAAAATTCAAATCGTAGGGGTCTTCGTTACGGCTGTGGGCCAAGCGTCGTCTTCTCATTTCCTCAACGAACTTTTCGTCTTCCAGAAGGCGTTTGGTGATGATCCTGGTAACTTTCATCAGGGTTTTGGGGTTACGGGACACGACTTGAGTGATTACTTCTCGGGGAATCTTCACCACCTTGCTGCTCCGGGAGGAGACTACGTTCGCTGCCGCCGGCTCACCGGTGAGGATCGACATCTCGCCGAAAAAGGAACCCCTTTCCAGAGAGGCCAATACCTTCTCCTGGCCTTTGTCGTCAGGAAGAGTTACCTCTACTTCCCCCTCATAAACAAGCCAGAGAAAACGCCCGATTTCGCCGGTGTTGATGATTAGGGCCGCGGGGGGAAATTCGATCAGTTGGGAATTGGTGGCCAGAAATTCGAGATCTTCTTTTTTTAAATCGGCGAGGATGTCGATTGATTGGAAGAACTTGGCTAATTCCATATCGCTGCCTCCTGACAATTGGTCGTGATGCGGTTGTAGATCTTTGCCTGGGGGTGGAAAATCTATCCTGATATACAGGTCTTGTCCTTCATGCTAATTTAAATAATTATTCTCGTCAATAAAATATACTCGTTTTCTAAACAACTCAAGATGAAAAGATCTGGGTTTTATGTTAAACACAGGGCCGTCACCTGGGCGGGAGAATGCCCCGGACGCGAAACGGTAAGGCAAACGGACCTGATCGCAGTTCGGCTCCGGATCGATAAAGGCACGGCCCACAAAAGATAATACTCACGTTATATGTCAAAACAAAATTCACGCAAGCACATCTTTACCCTTGGAATCGACGTCGGTTCCATTACCACCAAAGCGGCCATGATGAGGGATGGCAGGCTCTTCAGCTATGCTACAACCTTTACGGGCTACAATATGGAAGCGGCCGTGAAAAAGGTGGTGGATGCCACCCTGGCCGAAGCCTCCCTGGTGCCGGAGAACCTGACGAGAATTATTGCCACGGGCTACGGTCGTAAAAGCGTGGCCGTGGCCCATGAAGACCGGACAGAGATCCTCTGCCACGCCGCGGGCGCCTACTTTCAAGATTCCGCCATCAGATTCGTCATCGACATCGGCGGCCAGGACAGCAAGGCCATACTTTTGGACGACCGGGGCAAGGTGAGCAACTTCACGATGAACGACAAATGCGCAGCCGGGACGGGACGATTTCTCGAAGTGATGGCCCGGGCAATGGAGGTAAACCTCGACGCTTTCGGCGACCTTTCCCGACAGGCCGACGCACCGGCCAAGATCAGCAGCATCTGTACGGTTTTTGCGGAATCCGAAGTGATTTCGCTGATCGCCAAGGGGACCGCCCGGGAAAACATCGTCGCCGGTATCCATGATGCCGTCGGCGTCCGGGTGGCGGCCATGGCCAGGAGGATCGGCTTGCGGGGTCCCGTCATGATGACCGGCGGGGTGGCCAAAAACCGGGGAGTGGTGGCCGCTCTAAAAGAAAAACTGGGTCTAACCGTAACGGTATCCCCTTATGCGCAGATCAACGGCGCCCTTGGGGCGGCTTTTTTAGCATGGAAATAACGAACAAGAAGATCACCCGGATCCTTGCCTACCTGTCCCGTTATCTCTGAGGAACGGTGCCGGCATTGCTTTCGCCGCTTTAATCTGGTCATTCCAGCGCTGCCGGTGTTAGCCGCAGTGATCCTGGCCCTGTTCCTCATTCGGGATTACAAGGGATGACTGTGATAGTGCGAGAGACATCGGACGGAAAATAGTTATCCCGGTTTGACATGATCAGACCTTTAGCCTATATCCTATCCCGAAATAATTGGATAAAAATGATCACCGGTTCATGAAAAGAGATGAAGAAAGTAGAAACACATAATAATCAGGATATTTCCAGACATAATACAGATGCGCAGATAAGGATGTTGCTGATTTCCCGGATCGCCATGGCCACCTTTCTGTTGGCCATCTTCGTCTTCATGCAGAACCAGTCCCCCGATTTCGCCAGCAGGATTTCCATCCCTTACTTCTATGGAATAATTCTCGCCATCTACATTCTATCTCTGTTTTATTCCGCCCTTTCCCGGATCTCTGCCAACCACCGGATGCAGATCTATTTCCAGGTCATGACCGACGTGATTGTCATTACGGCCCTGATCTATGTCACCGGGGGGATCAGGTCAACATACGCCGTTTTCTATCCCCTGGTGATCATCTATGCCGTCCTGTATCTGGGACGGAATGGGGGACTGATTGCCGCCTCCGCCGCTTCCATCTGTTACGGTCTCCTCATCGATCTCGAATTCTACCGCCTCATCAAGCCTTTGTCGTATCCCTCCATGTGGGAAATACCCGATACCGCCGGTCATGTATTTTACCGAATCTTTGTTAATATCGTTTCCTTTTATCTCATAGCGGGGTTGGCCAGCTTTGTCGTGGAGAAAGAGAGGAAGACCAGGGCGCTTCTGGCGGAAAAGGAATCGGCTTTCAACAAGCTGGACCTTCTGTACCGGTCGATTATCGAATCCGTTGACGCCGGTATCCTGACCATAGATATGGAGAAAAGGATAAAATCATTCAACCGGGCGGCGGAAAAGATCACCGGCTGGAGCTTTACGGAAGTGGAAAACAGGGGGATCGACGAAGTATTCACTAACTGGGAAAGCCTGTTGGAAAACAAAGGTAGTTATGACCGGCAAATCCAGGGCCGCATCGAAATGACCGTTACGGCTAAAGATGGTCGGAAGTTGATTGTCGGTTGTCTTCCTTCGGTGCTCCGCGATCACGACGATCACAAATTCGGAGATATTTTGGTTTTCCAGGACCTGACCGCCGTCAAGCAGATGGAGGAAGTCTTGGAGAGAAACCGGCGTCTGGCATTCGTGGGGGAAATGGCGGCCGGGTTGGCCCATGAAATACGTAATCCTTTGGCCTCGATAAGCGGCGCCGTGCAGATGTTGCAGCGTGAAACCGGTTTTAGTGCCACGGAGGCACGCTTGATGCAGCTAATTATACGGAGCAAGGATCAGCTCGAGGGATTTATCAAGGATTTTCTCTTGTTGGCCAGGCCGGACCGGGGACCCCAACAGGTGGTGCATCTCACAGATCTCATTAAGGAAGTAATGGAAGCGGTAAGAGTTACCCCGGACTGGAACAGCGCCATTATACTCAGGGAAGATTTTGAGCCGGGCCTGACCGTGAGCGGCAACCGAGAGGAACTGCGCCAACTGGTATGGAACTTTGTACTCAACGCCGCCCAAGCCATGCCGGCGGGGGGGACTCTGAAGCTCGAAGCGCGGCAGCGGTCAAATGACGACCGGCCGGGGGTGGAATTTATTACCGCGGATACCGGCACCGGGATTTCCGAATGTGATCAACGGTCGATTTTCGAGCCTTTTTTTACCACCAAAGAGAGGGGTACCGGGTTGGGTTTGGCTATTGTCATGAGGATTATCAACAGCTACGGCGGTAAATTGTCCTTCAAAAGCGTAGCCGGCCGGGGCAGCACATTTCAAGTCTGGTTGCCCTGGCAGGAGAATATTTCAGGAGGTTTGGAAAATGGCCAGGATTCTCGTCGTTGACGATGATCTCGGAATGAGGGATTTGCTGGAGATCATGCTGACCCAGGAGGATTATGAGGTTGCCTGTTGCGGGGATCCGGACAAGGCCCTGCAAAGAGTTCAAAAAGAGCAGTTCGACCTGGTCATAACCGATCTTAAGATGCCGAGGATGGACGGAATAGAGTTCCTGAAGCAGGTTAAGGAAGTCAAACCGGAAACACAGGTAATTCTCATCACCGCCTTCGCTTCGGGGAATACCGCCCTTTCCGCAATGAAGGAAGGGGCTTACGATTATATAGAAAAAAACTTCGATATCGACGAACTAAAGCGGATAGTCCATGAAGCCATGGAAAAAAAGGGTATCAAAAGACAGGAGGCGCAATTCATCAAAGACCTGGCCGATGATGTCGCCTTCGGTGGAATGATCGGCAAGAGCAGGGAGATGCTGAAAGTCTATGGGACTATCAAGAAGGTCTCCGAAACGCCAGCGAATATCCTGATCCTCGGAGAAAGCGGTACGGGCAAGGAGCTGGTAGCCAAGGCCATTCATGAACACAGTCCGCGGAAAGACATGCCCTTTGTGGTCATCAATTGTGGCGGTATCCCGGAGAATCTCCTCGAATCGGAGTTTTTCGGTTATATGAAAGGTTCCTTCACCGGGGCCTTCACGGATAAGGCCGGGCTCTTCGAATCGGCAAATAATGGAACAATATTCCTCGATGAAATAGGGGAGTTGCCATCGTTATTACAAGTAAAGCTTTTACGTGTCGTCCAGGAGAAAACCTTTCGGCGGATAGGTGGAACGCTTGATATCAAGGTCAATGTGCGGATAATCTCCGCCACGAACCAGAACCTGGAAGACAAGGTTAAAAGAGGTTCGTTTCGTGAAGATCTCTACTATCGTCTCAATGTAATCCCCATTCATCTGCCGCCCCTGCGGGAAAGAAGAGAAGACATACCAGTATTGACACGCTATTTCATAGAAAAATATTCCCAAGAATTTGCCAAGGATATTAAGACCATTTCAAGTTATGCTCTGGAATTACTTATGGATTATCCTTTCCCAGGTAATGTGCGGGAACTGGAGAATATCATCGAACGCAGCGTGGCTTTGGAGAGCACCAATATCATCCTGCCGGACAATCTTTTCATCGACAGGGAACAGGTTAAAAATGACCATCCACATCCCGCCGGCATTCCCGAAGTGGGTATTCAGTTGAATGAAGAGTTGGCAAGAATTGAAAGGCAGTTCATCGAAATGGCCCTGAACAAAACAAAAGGTTCAAAAACCAAGGCAGCGGAACTTCTCCATGTGACCTTCGATTCCCTGCGCTATCGCATCGAAAAGCTGAGGATAGAAAATTCCGGGTGGGATTGAAAAAATACTTGACAAGGGCACCCACATC
The DNA here is from genome assembly GCA_029561465.1 of Deltaproteobacteria bacterium. GTDB lineage: Bacteria > Desulfobacterota > Syntrophia > Syntrophales > UBA8958 > UBA8958. Next base: position 5,498 of record JAKQIZ010000131.1, read on the forward strand.
CATTAAACGTGATTGCCAAATAGAATCAAAGTGAAACGGAAAATCGACATGGCACGGCAGAGAAAATTTAATCTGGCTTTCTTTTTTAGCTTTAATGGCTTTTTTGGGGAGGTCTGCTCGCCGCGCTCATGACCTGATCAATAACGAATGAGCCGTGGGCAGACCGAAGAGGCGCCCACGGTTTTTTTTGGCCGTGGAGATTATCCCGGCCTTTTTTTTAAATCGCAAGGGGAAAAGCGAGTAAGGAGGAAGACATGACAGCAAGGATCACAAAAGGAATCATTATCGGCGTGATAGTGGGATTGATGGTGCTGGGCGTCTCCGGATGGGCGGCGGCGAAGGTCGTCAAGGTGGGGGCGGCAATCAACATGACGGGTCCCGCCTCGAGTTGGGGCCAGTTTCACGCCCGGGGACAGCAGGATTATTTTCGTTACGTCAACGAGGTCAAGGGGGGTGTCGCGGGAAATCGCATCGAAATGCTTCTGGTGGACACGGCCTACAAGGTTCCCGAAGCAGTGGCGGCGGTACGTAAGTTCGCCGTCCAGGAAAAGGTCGATATGATCGCCACCTGGGGCGCCGGCGAGGGACTGGCGGCCAAGCCCATCGTTCAGACCTACAAGATCCCCACCATCAACTATTCCACGAGTTGGGAAATCCTCGAACCACCCATAGATTACATGTATCTTCCCTTCGGAAGCTACAAGATGGACTGTTACGCCATCCTGGATTATATCCGGGCCGTTCATCAGGGAAACACCATCCCCAAGGTCGGTCTGCTCACCTACAATAACGCCTATGGTCGATCCATCCACAAACCCAGCCGGGAATACGCAAAAAAGGTGAAGATAGATATCGTGGCCGTGGAAGAGTTTCCCCCCAAGACCGTCGATCTCAATACGGAACTCCTCAGGCTGCAGAAGAAGGGCGCCCAGTACGTAATCATGCAGATGCTCCCCGCCGCCATTGTCACCACCTTCAAGAGCGCCGACCGCATCGGCTACAATCCCATGTTTTTCGGCACCTGGACCTCTACGGATCCTGATTTCTTCCGCCTGGGCAGAGGCTTGATCAAAGACCGGCTGCTGATGCAATTCCCCGGCGGCCTTCCCGTGGACCGCACGCCCGGAATCAAGGTCATGGAGGAATTATGGAAGCGATACAAAACGGTCAATAAATTTGATGCCTCCTATTGGGAGGGAGTGGTCGTGGCAATGATAATGGAGCGGGCATTCCTCCGGGCTCACGAAAAATTCGGCCACATCAACCGGGAAACGATCAACAAAGCTATGGAGTCCTTTCAGAACGAAGATTTTGGCGGCCTGGTGCCAAACGTGACCTACACGAAGAAAAATCATGGCGCCTCCTTCAAGGCCCGGCTCGTCCGGGTTCAGGAGAACGGATCGTACACGCCCCTAACCAAGTTCTTCGTTCCGGGCAAGGAAAAGATACGTTTACTGAAGTGAGCAGGCATTCAGGATGAAAGCCTATCGCGGACAGCCAGCGATTTTTGCCGCACGGAAGGAAGAGGAACGGCGGGCCCACCTGGAAATCAGGAACGTCTGCCTGAATTTCGGCGGCGTTAAGGCCTTGAACAACATCGATTTACAGGTGGGTAACGGAGAACTGTTTGCCGTGATCGGACCAAACGGCGCCGGCAAGACCAGCCTCATGAACTGCATCACCGGCTTCTATCGTGCCGTGAGCGGTCAGATCCTCTTCAACGGCCGGGAAATCACCCATCTTCACGCCCATGAACTGGTAAGAGTGGGAATAGGCAGGACCTTCCAGAATATCGAGCTTTTTCCCGGTATGACCGTATTGGCGAATATGCTCCTCGCCCGGCATCTCTATTGCGGTTACGGATTCCCCGGGGCCTCTCTCTATCTGCCGTCGGTGCGCCGCGAGGAGGTTCGCCACCGCAAGTTGATTGAAGAATTGATAGATTTTCTGGAAATGCAGGCCATCAGAAAAAAGACCGTGGCATCACTCCCTTACGGTCTGATGAAGCGGGTGGAGTTGGGCAGGGCCCTGGCCCTGGAACCACGACTGCTGGTTCTGGACGAGCCGTTTGCCGGTATGACCCTGGAAGAAAAGGAGGACATGGTACGGTTTATCACGGAGATAAACTCCGCCTGGGGCCAGACGATCATTCTTGTTGAACATGATATGGCCATCGTCATGAGCGTATCCCACCGGATCGCCGTTTTGAACTTCGGGGAAAAGATCGCCGAAGGCACGGCGGAGGAGATACGCCGTCATCCGGAAGTGATCCGGGCGTATCTGGGGTGAGGCAGAACACGATGACCACTAAATTCCAAGATGAACAGATGTTGACGCTGCCCCGTCTGCTCTGCAAACAGGCGGAAGTCCTGGGGCGCGGCGCCGTTGCCATACGGGAGAAGGCCTATGGAGTCTGGCACACCTACAATTGGGATGATTATCTCCGCTATGTCCGTCATACGGCTCTGGGACTTGCCTCCCTTGGGGTCCGGCGCGGCGAGAACGTGGTGTTGGTTGTCAACAATCATCCGGAATGGCTGTTCTCCGAATTGGGGGCACAGGCCATCGGGGCGGTGACCATCAACCTCTTTACCTCCTCCATCCCCGAGGAACTGCGGACCTCCCTGCAGCGCGCCCAGGCGGTCATTGTAGTCGCCCAGGATCAGGAACAGGTAGACAAACTCATCGAGATTAGAGCACGCATACCCCAGGTAAGAAAGGTGATTTATTTAGATCCAACGGGGATGCGGTCCTACCGGGAGGAGTCGTGGTTGCAGTCATATGCCGACCTGCTGAGTGCCGGGGAGGAAAAAGAACAACGGGAGCCGGATTATTTTTCACGGGAAATCAACAGGGGGAATGCCAAAGACATCGCCCTGATGATTCAGACCTCCGGGACAACCGGCGTCTCGAAGCTCGCCATGCTTTCTCATCGCAGCATGATCGCCATGGGTCGGCAATGGACCCAGGCCATCGCCCTTGAACGGGGGGAGAATTGGCTTTCCATGTCACCGCCGGCCTGGATCGTCGATCAGATGTGGGGGATGGGAGTTTCCCTCTATAGCGGTATGACGATGAACTTTCCCGAGACCCCGGAGACCGTGACGGAGGACTTCCGGGAAATCGGGCCGGCGGTGATAATCACCGCCAGCCGTTTTTGGGAAGATCTGGCCTCGAAAATCCGGGTGAAAATGGCTGATGCCGGGTGGCTGAAACGACGGCTCTTTCATTGGTCGGAAATGGTAGGTGCCGCCGTTATCGCCGCTCCTGGTAACGGCAAGGAACCTGCCGTTCTTACGAGCCTTCTGCACCGATTGGCTGGCTTGGTCATCTACCGCCCGCTTCTGGACCGGATCGGCTGCTCAGGACTCCGTAACGCCTATACCGGCGGGCATCCCATCAGCCCGGAAGTGATCCGTTTTTTTCAGGCCGTGGGGATGAATCTTAAACAGTGCTATGGCCTTACCGAGGCTGGAGGAATTTTTCAGGTCCAGCCGGATGGGGAGGTAAAGCCGGAGACCGTGGGCAAACCTCTGCCGGGCGTCCAGATCATGATGAATGAGGATCAGGAGGTGCTGGTCAAGAGCGAGGCCCTTTTTTCCGGCTACTACCGTGATTTTCAAAACACGGAAAAGGCCTTTCATGACGGCTGGTTGAAGACCGGGGATGCGGGCTATCTAGATCAGGAAGGACATCTGGTCATCATCGGCCGCAAGGAAGACATAATCAAAAACAAGAGCGGGCAGGCGTTTTCTCCGGATTTCATCGAAACTCGTCTCAAATTCAGTCCTTACATAAAAGAAGCGGTGGTGTTTGGAGAGGCCAGACCCTACATCACCGCCATGGTCAACATCGACATGGAAAATGTGGGCAACTGGGCCGAAGAGCGGCTGATCCCTTTTACCACCTATCTGGACCTCTCCCAGCAGCCCGCGGTGGAAGAATTGATTCGCGGGGAGATCGAAATTATCAACGGCCAACTGCCGGAGATAATGAAAATCAGAAAATTCCTCCTGCTCTACAAACTCCTCGATGCGGACGACGAAGAACTGACTCGGACCGGAAAAGTGCGCCGGCGTTTCATCTACGGCATATATCTCCCCCTCATCGAGGCTATGTACCGGGATGTCGAGCAGGTGGAAACGAAGGGGAAGATCCGTTACCGCGACGGCAGGGTAGGGGAGATAACGACCAATGTCCGCATCTTGACATTGACCATGAAATAACACCGGAAAGGATAAATATGGATTTTTTTGTCCAACTGCTGGTTAACGGCCTGAGTGTGGGTTTTCTCTACGGCATTTCCGCCATGGGTTTTGTCATGATCTTCAAGTCTTCCAGCGTCCTCAATTTTGCCCACGGCGAGTTGCTGGCCATCGGGGCATACATCTTTCTGGTCCTGGCGACGGAGGCCCAACTGCCGATTTATGGCGCCTTCATCCTCACGATGCTTGCCTGCTTCTCCCTGGGATTCATCGTGGAAAAACTCTTTCTGCGGCCCCTCATCGGCGAACCGCTGATTTTTGTCATCATGCTCACCGTGGGACTGTCAGCCATGTTCAAAGGACTGATTCTCCTGATCTGGGGCGGCAACCTCTACACCTTCCCGGAGTTCCTCCCGGAATGGCTGGCCCTGACCTGGGGCGATGTAACCGTTCAACCCGTCTATACCCTGGCGCTGGTGGCAGGGGTGTCCTTTCTGACCCTCTTCGGTTTGTTCTTCAAGTTTTCCTCCCAGGGGATATATATGCGATCCGTTGCCGACAATCAGCGGGCCGCCTTGTCACTGGGGGTCAACGTAAAGAACGTCTTTGCCCTTTCCTGGGCCATCGCGGCACTGGTGGCTGGGCTTTCCGGCATCATTTTGGGCATCATCAACGGCGTCAACGTCCATGATTTGAGTGCCATCGGGTTGAAGGTATTTCCGGTGGTCATCCTCGGAGGTCTGGACAGCATCGGTGGCGCCATCGTCGGCGGCCTCATCATCGGCCTGCTGGAAACTCTTACCGGCGGTTATATTTCGCCCTCCCTGAGGGACGTGGTTCCCTACGTCGTCCTCGTCGTCATCCTCATGCTGAAGCCCTATGGCCTGTTCGGACAGGTGGAAATAGAGAGGGTCTGAGATGGGAAAGAGGATATTTCATCCCTGCGGCAACTATCACGAGCGATACGAGACACAGCTCAACGTCTATGAAACGGACTACGGCCGATTCTGGACTGCCGTTGGGGTCATCCTGCTGTTCACGGTGGTCCCTTTGGCCAGTTCCCCTTATCTGCTGTATGTGGTGAATTCCATCGGTATTGCCGCCATCGCCGCCATCGGACTCAATATCCTCGTCGGTTACACCGGCCAGATCTCTCTGGGGCATGGTGCCTTCTTCGGCGTCGGCGCCTATGGAGCCGCCTATCTGGCGACCCGCTGGGAGGTGCCCTTCCTCGTTAGTGTTCCCGCCGCTGGACTGATCACCGCCATCACCGGACTTGTTTTCGGACTGCCCTCCAGCCGCCTGAAGGGACTGTATCTGACCATTGCCACCCTGGCCGGCCAATTCATCATTGAATACGTACTCATCCACTGGGAGACGGTTACCAGAGGAACCATGGGGATCACTTTACCTACGGCAACGATATTCGGTCTGGATATAGCCGGCGATCGAACCTTCTTTTACGTGATCTTCGCCCTGCTCATCGCGATGCTGTGGTTAGCCGTCAATCTCATGCGCACCAAATACGGGCGGGCCTTCGTCGCTATCCGGGACAACGATCGGGCGGCGGAGGGCATGGGGATAGCGATTTTCCCCTACAAACTTCTTGCCTTCGCCATCAGCTCCTTTTACGCCGGCGTTGCCGGGGCGGTTTGGGCCTACTATACCATAAGTATCACCACCGAACCTTTCAATCTCGGACTTTCGGTGGAATACATCGCCATGGTCATCATCGGCGGCATGGGCAGCATGTCCGGAGCCCTTTTCGGTGCCGTTTTCATCACCGGATTGAATGAAATACTGAGATGGGGAACCGATTTGATGATGAATATGGGCTTTGTATCGCAAATGGGTTTGAGTATGGCCCCGCTCCGGGAGTTTGTCTTCGGCTTGGCCATTGTCCTGTTTATCCTGTTCGAGCCCCGGGGGCTGGCGGAGGTGTGGCGCATCGTTCGTTCCAGTTTCCGACTCTGGCCGTTTTCTTATTGAGGAGGCCGGGACATGCTGTTGAAGGTCAATAATATCTCCGTAGTATATTCGGATGTTATCCAGGTTCTGAAAGGGGTATCCCTGAATGTGGAAAAGGGGAAGATCGTGTCGCTGCTGGGCAGCAACGGTTCGGGAAAGACCTCTACCCTCAAGGCGATATCGGGTCTCTTGAAACCGGAAAACGGCAAGGTGACCGACGGCGAGATCGTCTTTCAGGGAAAGGGCATCCACAACCAATCTCCCGAAGCGATTACCCGGATGGGAATCATTCAGGTTCTGGAGGGCCGTCAACCCTTCAAGTATCTTACGATAGAAGAAAATCTCCGCGTAGGGACAGCGGTGCGGAGGGATAAATCATATCGTCAGGACCTGGAAATAGTCTATCACTATTTTCCGGCCCTGGTGGCCCGACGCCGCTCCAAGGCCGGATACTGCAGCGGCGGGGAACTGCAGATGCTGGTCATCGGCCGGGCGCTGATGGCCAAGCCGGAACTTCTCCTTCTCGACGAGCCGTCCCTCGGTCTGGCCCCGCTCATTGTCAAAGAGATCTTCGACATCATCAAGAAGATAAATGAAGAACAGGGGGCCACCATTGTCCTGGTGGAGCAGAACGCCAACATGGCCCTCCAGATCGCCCATTACGGTTACGTTATGGAGAACGGCAAGATCGTCATGGAGGGCACGGCCGAGGATCTGGTCGAGAATCCCGATATCAAGGAATTCTACCTGGGGGTGGCGGCGACGGGTGATGCCCGGGCCTATCGCGATGTCAAATCCTATCGAAGACGGAAAAGGTGGTTTTGACCATCAAAGGCGGATGTCAGACAGGAACGTCAGTTTTCGGCTACGGACATGTCCCGCATTTTCAATTGGATTTCGCTGATGCCGTTCCAGTGATTGAATTGTGGGGTGAAGGCGATGTCCGAGGTCGTTCCGGTGGTCAAATGATGGACAAAATGCCCCTTGCTGAACCAGATGCCATTGCAGGATACGCCGTCGCCGTGGAGCCGCAGCCGCAAATGGTTGTTGCCCACCACGTTGGAAGCGGCGACATTCACGTTCCGTACGCACAGGATCGGCTCTGGATTACGGCTTCCGAAAGGAGCCAGCATCACCATTTGATTCAAAAGATCATGGTTGACATCCCGGAGATGGCACTGAGCGTCGATGGAGGTTTGTGAGATCATGTTTCCGGGCTGAATATTCTCCCTGATCACCTCTTCCAGCAACTGGCGAAAATCGCCGATGTGTTCCTCGCGAATGGAGATCCCGGCGGCATATTGATGACCGCCATAAGACAGCAGCAGGGAGTCGCATTTTTTCAGTCCCTGGTAGATGTTGAAATCCAGAATGCTCCGACCGGAGCCCTTGCCGATGCCGTTACGAATACTGATGAGGATGGCGGGTCGATAAAAACGATCGACGAGTCTTGCGGCGACGATACCGATAACTCCGGGGTGCCAGTTGGACGAGGCGAAGACGAGGGCGGATCTGGAAAGCGGATCCATTGTTTGGGCAATCTCCGCGAGGATCTCGTCGAGGATGTTCTTTTCCATGGCTTGACGCTTGCGATTGTAACCGTCCAGTAGTCTAGCCAATTCCCGGGCTTCGTTGAGATCGTCGGTTAGAAGCAGTTTTACCGCTTCGGATGGTGAACCGACCCGACCGGCGGCGTTGATCCGGGGGATGAGGCAGAACGAGGCCCGGTTGGAGTCGACTACCTGAGTTTCGATCCCGCAGATTTCTTTCAGGGCCTTGAGGCCGACCCGGCGTTCCTCGGTGATGATATCCAGGCCGATTTTGGTGAAGACGCGGTTTTCATCGATAAGGGGTGAGATGTCCCCGATGGTGCCCAGGGCCACTAGATCGAGATATTCTTTGAGATTGGGATAACTGCGTTTGTCCCAGAATCCTGATTCCCGCAACTGGCCCCTCAGGCAGATAAGAAAATTGAAGGCGATTCCTACGCCGGCCAGATCCTTGAAGGGAAAGGAACAATCACGGCGGTGCGGGTTGATTACCGCTATGGCGGGCGGTAATTCTTCCGGTACTTCGTGATGATCGAGGATGATCGTATCGATGCCTTGGCTGGCGGCGTATTGCACTTCTTCCTGATCGGATACCCCACAGTCCACGGTGATGATCAAACCGATGCCGCGACGCTTGAGGATATCGATGGCGTTGTGGTTTAGACCGTATCCTTCCGTGATGCGGTCGGGGATGTAATAATCAATGCCCGGCAGCAGAGGACGAAGAAATCTGAGGAGAACGGCGGTGGAGGTTATGCCGTCGGCATCGTAATCACCGAAGACAACGACCTTTTCTTTCTTGGTGATGGCTTGGATGACGCGATGGACCGCCTTTTTCATGTCCTGCATGAGAAAGGGATTGTGCAGGTCGTTTAGGGAGGGGAAGAGATATCTTTTGGCGTCGTCGATGCAGAGGATGTTTCTGCTCATGAGGATTTTGGATATAATCGGCAGGATGCCAAGTTCCCGGGCCAAATGTTCCGTGAGGTCCTCTTTTTCCAGGGAAAAACGCCACCTGGTTACCGGCAACGACTGTTTATTCCTCAATTTTAGATACATATTCCTTTTATTTTGATTCTGTATCATAGACTTATCAGTCGTAATGTCAAGCAGGAAATTTGCTTTTTTGTTGACACGGCAGCGGTCACTGGCATACTAAGAAGTCATGAAAACTGTGGAAATTGAAATGTCGCGCAAAAATCTGGCGTTGTTCCAGTTCCTGTTGGAAGGATACGGGCGGGTGGCCGCCGTGACCACCATCGATCCTCATATAGCTCGAGTGCGCATTACCATCATGCCGGATTTCAAAGAAGAAGTATTCGAGATAATTGCACGGATTGCCAAAATTGTCGCCTGCCGGCGGATCTCCTGACCCGGATCTGGAACGGATGGTGAACATTGAGCTCCGCTTTCAGGGAGGAAAAGATGAAGCGGCTTTACCGGTTGATAAACGTGATTGTTATACTTCCCTTGCTCATGGGCATGAGCAATCTGGGAGGCGAATCTCCGGCCCGCATCCCCGTGCCGGAAAAGAAATTCAAGGCCGCGTTCATCGATCAGACCGACACCTATACGGATGTCAGCGAGGCCAGTATCGACGGGCATGCCTTTCTCGCTGGGAAAAAAGGGGAAGGAAATTACACCGTGGCGTTTGAGAACATCCATTATATCGATTATCTTATGAAAAATGATATCCTCATCGCCCAAATACAAATGAGGGACGGTGCCGTCCTGTCCCTCACCGTAAAAAAGAATTCCCATGCCTTTGGTAAAACGAGCTACGGCACCTTTCAAATCCGCCTGGCGGACCTGAAAAGGATGACGATCCTGGGTCCGCAGAAATAGTACCGCATTAGGAGGCCTCACATGCTGATGATGACCCATACCTGGCTTCTCGACAGCTATCTTAAGGAAAAGCGGCTCAGCAGCGATTATCTGGATCTGTTCATCTACAATATCTGTCCCGATCTCCTTCCTCTTCACAAAGGGATTACCGCATCGGAAACACACGGCATCTCCCGTTTCACCCCGCTACCCCAGAATCGCCGAAAAAATGCCTTCGTTCAATTCCATCTCATGGTGGATGACTTATCCCACCACGGGATGATTCCCACCGAGCCCGTCCGGGAATTCAACCCCGATTCCCAAGGCTATACATATTTGAAGGGTAAACCACTGGTAGAACCACTGCGTGATATTTATGAATTTCAGGGCACGCCCATCCCCTATGCCCAGGCCGCCTACCGCTCCCACATGGTAATCGAGATGACCTTCGATCTTGCCATGCATGGTGCGGAAAGCAGAGAGGGCGAAAGGTTGATCACCCTTATATGCGATGCCATGCACTTCACCGTGGAGGAAAAACTTACGGAATTCAGCACCGACATCGCCTGGCTGTATGGCATGTCGCCGGCGACGGTGGCGGAAACCATGCGAAAGGGGGCGGCGTTTTACAATCGGGCGCGGATCAGGAGTTTCATGAGCATGGAAGGCAGAATTCAGCTCTTTGCCGGCAAATTCGGTATTTCCCGGGAGGATGATCAGGCGCTGGCCATGTTGGCGGAGGTCATGAATCAGGGAATGGAGTTGGTGAGGGATTACGATGACTTCATGAAGCCGGCCCTCGCGGAGATCCGGAGCGCCGGCTTCAATCCCGAATACTGATCAAACCGCCTTCCGGACGAATCCGGATCTAAGGCAGCGGGTACAGATCTTGATGCGGCGCACCGCCCCGTTTTTGTCGTCCAAGGCGCGAATCTTCTGGAGGTTGGGCCGCCAAACCCGCTTTGTCTTGTTGTTGGCGTGACTGACGTTATTTCCCACCACGGGTCTTTTCCCGCATATTTCACATACTCTGGCCATAAAA
>JAKQIZ010000149.1 GCA_029561465.1 Deltaproteobacteria bacterium
CGCATCACGCATGTTGTCCAGCGCCCGCTGATATTCATTGGCCTGCTTGTAGGAAAGACCGAGAAAAAAGGCTGCCGCCGATGATGTCTTGTCTTGCTGACGAGCCTTTGTCAGTATCTCAATGGCTTCTTCATAATTCTCCTCTCTGTATTGGCTAATTCCCTGATCTAGTAGATTGGTGGTAGGTTGTTGATATGTTTCAGATCCTACGGCGATGGGAACAGCGAATGATAAGCAAGAGCATAAAAATATGAGTATAACAAAGATGCTGATGGGATTCTTTTTCATTAGTTTATCGCTCGAATTATTAGCTTGTTTATTTGATTAACCCCCATGCCCGGCGCAGGCACAACGAAGGATGAAAATATCCGCTATTTGTGAAATTATTCTATAATATATAATAATTTCGGCTAACTCATATTTTAATAGATTATAGAGATTATAGAGAAGCATCAATCAATAGTCAAGACGCGTTTTTTTGAAGTCTGGTTTGAATCCGCTCAAGATATTTGCGATGGCGGCTTTGGAAATCATCCCCTCTCTGAGGATAATGGGAGGATGAACGGTAACATCCAGAATGGTCGATCCTTTTCCTCCCGGGGTTGGTCCTCCATTTAAAATAGTGAGCGAATCAGAATTCAGTTGCTTGCTGACTTCATCAGCGGCAGTACATCCGGGATGACCAGAGAGATTGGCGCTGGTGGCGGTAATCGGGCGGCCCAGTCCTGCGGCCAGCGCCTGGGCGATGGGGTGGCTGGAGATGCGGACACCGATCTTGCCGGTGCCGGCGGTCAAGCGGAAGCTGACCGCAGGCACCGCCCGGAATACCAAGGTCAGGGGGCCGGGCCAAAAAGCCGCCATTAGTTTATGATCGTTGTCGGATATCCCTTCCGTCAAGGCCTCGAGATCGGGCGGTGCGGCGATGATCAGCGCGATGGGATTACGAAAGGAACGACCTTTGAGGGTAAAAATTTGATCGATAGCTCCTTCGTTGCCCGCATCGGCGGCTAGGCCGTAAAAGGTTTCGGTGGGAAAGGCGACCACGCCTCCGGCGGCAAGAATGCCTACTGCCTTGTCGAGTTCCGCTGCCGCGATAATCCTGTTATTCCGAATTTTCATGAAATATTTGTGAAATCAAATCATTGAGACGATTGATGTTCGTAATTTTTGTACACTGCCTTACGGCCATGATGACGGTGGTAAAAGGGATGCTCTCAACGGCCCGGTCTCCCTTCCTGGAGCCTTGGTGTCTAAGTGCTTCAGCGCGGCCCGGATCAAGAAATTTGTTTTTTTGAGCTATGCGCTTGCTGCATTTTTTCGTGTTTTATTTCCACTTCCCGGGACATGCTTGCTATGTAATCGAGCAGTCCATTTTTCAGAGCGACGTCATGGAGTGATAAAATCCTGATCGCATATAGGGCGGCGTTCCTTGCCCCCGCCTTGCCGATGGCCATCGTTGCCACCGGTATGCCACCGGGCATTTGGACGGTGGCCAGCAGGGCGTCGAGACCACGCAAGGCGGTGGCGTCGATCGGAACGCCGATGACGGGCAAATGGGTCGCGGAGGCGATGACTCCCGCCAAATGGGCCGCCGCGCCGGCGCCGACGATGATGACTTCTATTCCCCTCTCCGCCGCTCTCTGGGCAAATGCGGCGGTCCGGGCGGGGGAGCGGTGGGCGGAAGTCAGAAAGAGTTCGTAAGGGATGCCGAACCGGTTCAGGATCAGGGTCGCTTCTTCCAGGACGGAAAAATCGGAATCACTGCCCATAACCACACTGACTTTGGGAACTGGTTGGTTGCTCATACGTGGCCTCCTATATCTGCTGCTTTTTTACCCTCAGTGCTTGAAATGCCGCCGGCCCGTGAAGATCATGGCGATGTTGTACTCGTCCGCCGCTTGGATCGCCTCTTCATCCCGGACGGAACCTCCCGGCTGGATGATGGCCGTGACGCCTGCCTCCGCTGCCATGTCCACTCCGTCCCGGAAGGGGAAGAAGGCATCAGAGGCCAGGACCGAACCGGCCGTGGGGAGATTGGCCTTCATCCGAGCGATTTTAACGGAATCCACCCTGCTCATCTGTCCCGCCCCCACGCCGATGAGCTGGTCCTTGGCGGCTAGGACGATGGCGTTGGACTTTACGTGTTTTACTACCCGCCAGGCGAAATCCAGAGCCTGGTATTCATCCGCAGTAGGGGTGCGTTTGGTGACGACTCGGGCCTGGCGGATATCGAAGGCATCCGTATCCCTTTCCTGGATGAGCAATCCGCCGACAACCCGGCGGAAATCGTAATCCTGAGGAGCGGATGAGGCTGCCACGGGGATTTCCAGGATCCGGACATTCTTTTTAGTGCCCAGGATGGAACGCGCCTCGTCGCTAAAGGCAGGTGCGATGATTACCTCGAGGAAGATCCTGGTCAGCTCCGCGGCGGTGCCCGCGTCCACAGGCCTGTTCATGGCCACGATGCCGCCGAAGGCGGAAATGGGATCGGTCTTCAAAGCTTTTTCAAAGGCCGTTCGGATGTCGTCGCCGGTCGCGGTTGCTGCCCCGCAGGGGTTGGCATGCTTTATCACCACGGCGGCGGGAAGATTGAAATCGGACGCCATTTGCCAGGCGGCGTCGGCATCCATTATATTGTTGTAGGAAAGCTCTTTGCCCTGCAATTGGCGGGCGTTGGCGACGGCGGAAAGAAAGGGTTTGCTTTCTTTGTAGAAGGCTGCCTTCTGATGGGGGTTCTCGCCGTAACGAAGATCCTGGGCCCTGGCGAACTGAAAGGTGAATGTTTGGGGAAAATCCGCCTGAGATCCATCGGGTTTGATCCGGCCCAGATAGTTGGAGATAGCGCCGTCGTAACGGGTGGTCAACTGGAAGGTCTTGACGGCGAGGTAGAAATTTGTTTCCGCCGACACCTTGCCGCCCGTCCGCTTCATTTCCTGAATAATTTTATCGTAATCCGCCGGATCGGTGACCACGGATACGAATCGGTAATTTTTAGCCGCCGCACGGAGCATGGTGGGTCCGCCGATGTCGATGTTTTCCACTGCCTCTTCCAGGGTGCAACCGGGTTTGGCCACCGTTTCCTCGAAGCGGTAGAGATTTATGATCGCCATGTCGATCAGGCTGATGTGATGGGAACGCAAGGCTTCCATATGGTTGGGATTGTCGCGGCGGGCCAGAAGGCCGCCGTGGATCTTAGGATGAAGGGTCTTGAGGCGGCCATCCATCATTTCGGGGAAGCCCGTATAATCTGAAACCTCCAGGACCGCCAGGCCGCTGTTGCGCAATTTGGCGGCCGTTCCCCCGGTGGAAAGGATTTCCACCCCGAATGATGCCAATTCTCTGGCGAATTCCACTATTCTCTGCTTTTCGGTGACGCTGATCAGCGCCCGCTTGATCTCGTTCAGATACATTCTTGCCTCCCTGCTTTTTAGAGTATTAAAAAACCTTTCAAATTTAGTGCTTTTCCTCCCGACCTGCATAGGTGTTTGAGGAATTATTTTGTTATCGGTCCCGACTGCAAGCAGAACGGCAAACGATATCATTTATTCAACTAATATATTGTTGATCTTATGGAAAATCTTTCCTGATTTCAGCCATATGGCGGACCCGTTTGTCGATTAGGGTCGCCGTGCCGATGTCCGGCCGGTGGGCTACGGGACCTTTCAACGCCGCCACGGCATTTTCGGCGATAGATTCTGCTTCCGCAAGTTCGGCGGCGATTCCGACGACGCCGATGGCCCGGGAGGTGGTCATATACAGTCCGTCTTCCCTTTTGTCTACGGAAGAATAATAGAGCCGGGCCTTTCCCGTGTCCCCCACTTCGATCCGGGCCGCAGTCGACCGATAGTCGGGGTGGTCCTTGGGCAGACCATACCCTTTGGGGACGATATATTTACAGACCGTTGCCCGGGAAGAGAAGGATACCGCCAGTCGATCCAGGGTGCCGTTGATAATGGCGCTGCAGAGGTCCACGAAATCAGTTTCCAGGAGCGGGAGGATATTCATGGCTTCCGGATCACCGAATCGGGCGTTGTATTCGAGAAGGCGAAGGCCCGTCGGGGTTATCATGAAGCCACCGTACATGATTCCACGGTAGTATTCCCCCGTTTCCCGACGGATGGCCGCGGCGACCTGGCGGGTAATCTCAATGCCCGCCAGGATGTCTTCCCGACGGAGAAAGGGGAGGAGATGGTCCGCGCAGGAATAAGAGCCCATGCCCCCCGTATTGGGTCCCTTGTCGTCGACGAACCGCCGTTTGTGGTCCTGGACAGGAGGCGTGGCAACAACATGTTTTCCGTCGCAGAGGCACTGGAGGGAAAATTCCTCCCCGACGAGCTTTTCTTCCACGATAACCCGTCCATGTTCTTCCAGTATCTGCCGGCAGATTGGCAGGGCTTCCTCCTTGGTATGGAAATGGTCCCCCTGAACCATTACCCCTTTACCTCCGGTCAGGCCGTCGGGTTTCACCACCACTTCCGGCAGGGTAGCCAGGAATTCCTCCAGCCCTGTCATGGAGCTGAAGACCCGGAACGTGGCATTTCCGGGGATACCGTATTTCTCCAAAAGACTGCGGGTGAAGGATTTTGATGTTTCCAGTCTGGCGAGGGATCGGGAGGGTCCTACCGCCGGGATGCCCGCCGTTCTCAGGGCATCTACGACACCGGCGTGAAGGGGATCTTCAGGACCGATGACGGCGAAATCCACTTCTCGATGCCGGGCCAAATCAACGATGGCCGCTGTATCACCGTACCCTCCCATCCGCACCTCTTGGGAAAGGTCCGCGATGCCGGGATTGTTTGCTTTCATGTAAGCGAACAGCCGGGGCCTGTGTGCAGAACGGACCAGTGTCTCCGCCAGGACGTGTTCCCGGGCCCCGTTGCCTACAAGAAGTATGTTGGGCATGTTCTCGTTCCTCCCTTTCTTTTACGGTTGTTGAATCCCCACGGCCGTGTTAAATATCGAAAAAGGACTGTTCAGTCAATGAAACATTGGTGAAAGGAAAGATGATTAAATATGGAAGATAAATCCATAGGGGCCGTTATTCTAGCGGCGGGAAAAGGGACACGGATGCACTCCGATTTGGCGAAGGTCCTCCATACGATCGACGGGCGGCCCATGCTGGCATACAGCGTCGATCTGGCCAGGGCGGTGGGGGCGGAACGAATTGTAGCGGTGATCGGCCATCAAGCCCAGCAGGTGCGGGAATTATGCGCTGCCCCAGGTCTGTTATTCGTGGAACAACGACCTCAACTGGGTACGGGCCATGCCGTCCTCCAGGCCCGGAAGGCATTTGCCGGCTTTGCGGGGAGAGTGCTTGTGCTCTGCGGTGACGTCCCCCTGCTGAGAACCAACACGATAGCGGCGTTGATCGATCATCATGATGCGACCGGAGCGGCCGTAACCGTAATGACGGTTGTACTCTCCGATCCCGGCAATTACGGGCGGGTGGTAAAAGATGCAAACGGGGAGGTAATGAAGATAGTGGAGGCCCGGGATGCCACGGAGGCGGAAAAGGAAATCCACGAGATAAATACGGGGATCTATTGTGCCGACAGCGGGTTCCTCTTCTCTGCCGTGACCCGGATCGGCAATTGCAACGCCCAGCGGGAATACTACCTAACAGATATCATGGAAATCGCCCGGCGGGACGGAGTGCGGACACAGGCCTATGTGGCGGCGGACGCCGTAGAGGTGATGGGCATCAATACCCCGGAAGAACTTGCCTGTGCCCGTCGTATTGTTGCTGCCTGGGAAGACGTGGCCTAAGCAGGAGATGCAGGCAAAAAGAACTAAACTATACGAGGGTGCCCGGGAATGAAGATTGACAAACTGGATTTTGATGTCCCCGTTTTTCTCGCGCCGATGGCCGGAATAACCAATCTCCCCTTCCGAACTATCGTCCGCAGGTGCGGTTGCCAGCTGGCCTTTACGGAAATGGTCAGTGTCAATGGTCTGGTCCGGGGAGCGGAACGGACCTGTCGGTATCTGGACGGCGCCTCTGAGGATCGTCCCCTGGGCGTGCAAATCTTCGGGGCCGAGGCGGAGATCATGGCGGCGGGGGCACGTATCGCAACGGACAGGGGTGCCGATCTAATCGATATAAATATGGGCTGTCCGGTGAAAAAAGTAGTCCGTGCCGGAGCAGGGTCCGCTCTGCTCAAGGATCCCGCAAAGGTGGGTAGGATTGTGAGTGCCGTACGCAGGGCCACATCCCTGCCTTTAACGGTTAAGATCCGGGCCGGGTGGCGGCGCTCGGTGGTCAACGCAATCGAGATTGCCAGGATTGCTGAGGCGGAGGGGGCGGATGCCGTCATAGTTCATCCCCGGACCGCCGATCAGGGGTTCAGCGGTCGGGCGGACTGGTCGATCATCCGGGCGGTTAAAGATGCTCTCGGCATTCCGGTAATCGGCAACGGCGATATCCGCCGGGCCGCGGATGTCGGGCGCATGATGACCGCAACGGCCTGCGACGGGGTGATGATCGGTCGCGCTGCTCTGGGTAATCCATGGATATTCCAAGAGATTATAAATGGTTGGCCGGTATTGAGTCAACAAGGAAGCCTGGGGGAGGCCAGGGTCGATGTCGGTAGGATGGTTTCGGCATCCATATCCGAGGATGCTGGTGACCCAACTGTAAATAGTGCAACCCGAGAAAGTCTATTGGTCCTGGAACAAAGTGATGTCGCGGTAAATCGGCGCCTGCCCGTCTCCTTTATCGAGCGTGAGCGGGTTATTCGGGAGCATCTGGACCTGGAACGCCGTTATACCGTTCCCAAGATCGGGGTACAGAATTTTCGTAAACATATCCTTTGGTACACCAAGGGTCTGCCTGGAAGCGCCTCCTTCCGGCAGCGCCTAAGCGAACTTAAGGACGTTGAGACTCTGCTGGTTGCATTGGGGATATACTTTTGCCAACTCAACAATGCCCTTGACTTTTCATGAGCCTTTTGGCATATTTCAATCGTCGTTAATAATAAGGGATAAGGTGGAGGGACAGGGTGGAATTCGTAAAATTTACGGAACTGGAAGAGAGGATAAAAAGGATTCTCGAGGAAAAGGCGGCCTTGAAAACTCATTGCCAGGAATTGGAAGAGCTCCTTAAAAATAAAGATATAGAGCTGGAAGAAGTAAATAAACAACTAAAGGGATTGCACGAGGAAAAGGAGACCGTACGCACCAAGGTGGATTCGTTGCTCGAGTTGCTTCAAGATATATAAGCGCCGCAATTGGCTCTCCTGGAGTTATGCAGGTTGAAAAAGCGTTATCATATCAAGGTGA
>JAKQIZ010000169.1 GCA_029561465.1 Deltaproteobacteria bacterium
CAGCAGGACCAATCTTCGATTTCCTTGAGTTCCACGCCCAAGGCGCGGCTCACCGTCTTGACGGACTGGTCGTATTCCTTCGCCGTCCCGTGGAGGGAACATCCCGGATAATAAGAAACTTTCAACACTTGCCTCCTTGCTGTCGCTTGCCGCGTTACGCGTGCTTCGTTTTATCGAATATCTTCCGGATCGTATTCATGTCCCGGGTCTTTGGAGAGACGAGGGACAATTTGCCCTTCATGAACATGGAGATGCCCATGCCCATATCGGAGAATAGATCCCCGGATCTGAGCTTATAGTCCACCATCATGAACGGCTCGTTGATCCGGCCCCGGGACTTGATGCTGGCCAGGAACGCCTCGTGGAAGGAAAGGACATTCTTTTCCCTGGCCCCGATGCCGGCGGCAATGGATATCTCCCGGAGAACATCCATCATCCGGGCGATGTCCACCTCGTTGGGACAGCGGGTGATGCAGGTTTCGCAGGATGCACAGAGCCAGATGGTGGAACTACCCAGGACCTCCTTTTTCATTCCCATCTGGATCATCCTGATGACCTTGTTGGGGTTGTGTTCCATGGCGAAGGCCAGGGGACAGCCAGCGGTGCACTTCCGGCAGTGATAGCACCGCTGCAGGGGCACGCCGTTTATTTTCTCGTTTACTTCTTCCAGAAAGGTCTTCATGTTGACTCCATTCACCATCCGTTCATCCTCGGTTAAAGGCAGACAGCCGAAGGATTTGACCAGGATCTTGTTGCCGGTCATATTTAGGGGTTATAGATAAAATCTTCCTTGTCGTGTTCCTTGAAGGTGGAAAGGGGCGGTGGATCTTCCAGAGAAGCCCCCGCCCGGTTGCCGAAGAAATCAAAGGCGTCCTTGTCGAGTTTCTTGAGGAATTTCCTCAGATCGACGCCCATGGGACATACGGAGACGCAGGAACCGCAGTCCACACAGCGCCCCACCATGTGGAAGAGGCGCATCAACTGGAAGACATGGGTGTCCGTAGCGTCTTCCCCCAGGCCCACCCACTGGGGCTGGCTCTGCTCGACAAAGCAGGTAGGGCAGTAGCACGAGGGACAGGCCTGGCGGCAGGCATAGCAACGGATGCACTTGGACATCTCTTTGGTAAAATACTCCCAGCGCTCCTCCGTGGAAAGTTTCTCGAATTCCTCGACCTCGGCGTACTCCCGGGCCGCTCCGGGCATCTCCGGGGCCTTTTCGCCGATCATCACATCGCAGATAATGGGATTGTTGAACTTGCAGGTGCGGCAATTGTCCGCCAGGACGTCCTGCAGAGAAACCTCCTTCTTCCCCCCCGTCGTCTGGATGGTAAGCCGGTCTCCCGCCAACGACCCCTCCTGGATATCCGCGCCGTCCAGGGCCGACGTCAGGCCCTTGCGATCCACGTAGCCGGTGCAGGGCACGCCGATGATCACCACCTCGTCCCGTCCGTACTGGCGCTCCTGAAGGTGGAGCACGATGGAGCGGGTGGTGCAGCCCCGGGCCACGACACCGACCACCTTTTTTTTCCGGTCTTCCGGCTTGACCCGTTTCTGGGCATTACGATGCTGGGAGATCAGATCGTGAACGTATTTGGCCAGGTTCTGGGTACAAAAGGCGCTCCAGACAAGCCGGTCGGCCTCTTCCGGATTCGTGATGAAACAGGGCGTCGCCGTAAGGGGCAGGGTGCCCGCCTCGTAACCCACCAGGGCATCCACCCTTTTTTCTTCCAGAAGCCGTTTTGCCTCTTCCCTTAACTTTTTCTCGATGTTTTCCACTTTATATGAATCCTCGAATTGATATTGTCTTCATGCAAAAGCAAATGCAGGGCTTTTCCGCCGCGCCCGGCACCCCCAAAACGGTCTTTACAACTCCTTCACCAGCTTCGTCGCCGGACCAAGGGCCTGTACCTTCGTGGTCACGCCTTTGATGACATTGGCAAACCGCTCCCCCTCCGATGCCGAGACCCAGGTAAAGATGGTCCGGTCACCTTCGATCCCTATGTAGTCCAGGAAACTTTTCAACGTCGCAAACTTGCGGCGCGCCACTAAATTTCCCGAAATATAGTGGCATTCACCGGGGTGTCAGCCGGAAACCAGAACGCCGTCGGCTCCCGTCTGCAGGGCTTTCACAACGTAAAACGGGTTGATCCTTCCCGTGCAGGGCACGCGAATGATGCGCACGTTCGGCGGATACTGAATCCTGCTGATTCCGGCCAGATCGGCGCCCGCGTAAGTACACCAGTTACAGACAATGGCGACGATTTTTGGCACCCATTCCTTGTTTGCTGCATTTTCACCCATATATTCTCCTTCCCGTGGCCATGCGCCTTCTCGGCCGTTGACCTTAGTTTAGATATTAAATATCTGCTCCAGCTCTTCTTCGTTGGTGAAGCCGTTGAGATCCACGGCATTCATCCGGCACGAGGCGGTACAGACCCCGCATCCCTTGCAGAGGATGGCGTTGACCTCGGCGCATCCTTCCACCACATTCACCCGAATGGCGCCGAAGGGGCAGTTCTCCTCGCAGAGGCCGCAGGCGGAGCAGCGCTCCTTGTTCACGAAAGCTGTCTTGCCTTCCGCCTCGATGAAATCCTTGGTGAGGATGGTGCAAGCCCGGGAAACCGCGGCATTGGCCTGGACGATGGCGTCCTCACTGAGCTTCGGGGCGTGGGCCATGCCGCACATGAAGACGCCGTCGGTGGCAAAATCCACGGGGCGGAGCTTCACATGGGCCTCCAGGAAGAACCCGTCCTGATTCGTGGGCACCTTGAGCATATTGCCGATGGCCACGTTCTCCGGATTGGGCACGGTGCCCACGCTAAGAGCCAGCAGATCCGTTTTGAATTCCATGGGACCGTTCATGATGGGATCGAAGACCCGGATGGAGAGTTTGTCGCCCTGCTGAATCACTTCCGGTTTCCGGTTTTCATCGTAGCGGATGAACCGGACGTTCAGTTCCCGGGCCTTTTTATAGTAATCCTCCTTCAGGCCGAAGGTGCGGATATCGCGATAGATCACCGTGACTTCCCGGGCCGGGTCCATTTCCTTGAGCTTCAGGGCGTTCTTCATCGCCTCGGAACAGCAATAACGGCTGCAATAGGGCCGCTCGGGTATTCGGGAGCCCACGCACTGGATCATGGTCACGCTCCCTGCTTGGAGAGCCTTGTCGTCCTTCTCGGCAATGAGTTTCTCCAGCTCCCGCTGCGTGACGACCTGGGGGGACTGACCATGGAGATATTCCATCGTCTCCAGTTCATAACCGCCCGTGGCTACAATGACCACACCGTGCTCGAACTGCTCTTCTCCGTCCCGCGTCGTGATGGTAGTCTTGTAATTGCCGATGAAACCTTCTAGCTTCGCGATCGTCGCCCCGGCATAGGCATGGATTAGTTTGCTGGCCTGCACCTTTTCCAGTAGATCCTTCAGATGCTTGCGGGTATCCAGCCCCTCCAGGGTGTAATAGAGCTTCCGGTAATTGCCGCCCAGAACCGGCTCCTTTTCCACGATATAGGACTCGAAGCCCTGATCGGCCAAGGAGAGGGCAGCCGTAATCCCCGCCAGGCCACCGCCGATGATGAGAGCGGCATGATTGACCGTCAACTGGCCCGGCTTCAGCGGTTTGAGGAACTGCGCCTTGGCGACAGCCATCCTCACAAGATCCTTGGCCTTTTCCGTGGCCGCATCGGGCTCGTGCATATGCACCCAAGAGTTCTGATCGCGAATGTTGGCCATCTCGAAGAGGTAGCGATTGAGTCCCGCTTTTTCGCAGTTCTCCTGGAAGAGTCCTTCGTGGGTCCGGGGGGAGCAGGAAGCCACGACAACCCGGGTCAGGTTCTGTTCCTTGATCACCTCGCCCATTTTCACCGCCGTATCCTGGGAGCAGGTAAAGAGGTTGTCCGTGGCAAAGACCACGTTGGGGAGGGTCTTGCAGTATTCGACCACCTCGGGCACTTTGACGACGCCGCCGATGTTGATGCCGCAGTGACAGACGAAAACACCCGTCCGGGGGCCCAGCCCCCGGAGATCCGATTCCAGAGGGACTTCCTCCTCGGAGATCATGGTCCCCCGCCGGGATGCCAGGATGCCCGACGCTCGGGCCGCCGCGCCGCTGGCCTCCATGACCGTCTCGGGGATGTCCTTGGGGCCGCCGAAGGCGCCGCACACAAAGATGCCCGGCCGGGATGTCTCCACGGGATTTTCCAGAGCGGTTTTACAGAAGCCGTGTTCTTCCAGCTCAATGCCCAGGGCCTTCGCCAGTTCCGCCGCCTCGGAAGGCGGGCAGAGACCCACGGAAAGGACCACCATGTCGAATTCCTCCTCGACGAGGCTGCCGTCCTCCTGGACATACTTCAAAAGCAGGTTGTTGGATTGCTGAAGTTCCTTGATCGTCGAGGGCATGGAACGGATGTAACGGATGCCGTATTCGTCTTTTGCCCGGTTGACGAACCGGTCGAAGTCCTTGCCATGGGCCCGGATGTCCATGAAAAAAATCGTCGGTTCCAGCCCCTTGGCGTGTTCCTTACCGATGATGGCCTCCTTGGTGGCGTACATACAACAAACCGAGGAGCACCAACTATTTCCGCAGGAGGTGTCCCGGGAGCCCACACACTGGATGAAGGCGATTTTCTGCGGTTCCCGACCATCGCTGATCCGCTGTACATGGCCGAAATAGGGGCCGGAGGCGGAGAGAATCCGTTCGAACTGGATGCTGGTGACAACGTTCGGGTAAATCCCATAACCGTATTCACCCCGGTGTTTGGCATCGAAGACTTCAAAACCCGGGGCGGCGATGACGGCCCCCACCTCGATGGTTTCTTCTTCAAAGGTGTCGTCGTGGTTAATGGCACCAGCGATGCAGGCATCAACGCACTGGTAGCATTCCGAGCAGATCCCGCAGGCCAGACAGCGCTTAGCTTCGGCTACGGCTTCTTCTTCTGTGAAGCCGATGCCCACTTCGCTAAAGTTCGTCCGCCGGTCCTCCGGTTTCATATGGGGATACTTCATCCGGGCAATCTTGGCTACCTTGGAGACGTCGGCCTTGTCGGCCAGACCCTGTTTCCAGTCTTTCGCCCGGCCCGCCGCCACGTCTTCGCCCTTCAGGTAACGGTCGATGGAAACCGCGGCTTCCTTGCCCGCATAGACGGCCTTGACCACCGTCTGGGGACCCGTGACCACGTCGCCGCCAGCGAATACGCCGGGGACATTAGCAGCGAAAGTCACGGGATCGACATCGAAATTCTTCCATTTATTGATGGCGATGCCGCTCTCCTGGGGAACGAAATCGAGATCCGCCTCCTGGCCGATGGCGGGGATCAGGGCGTCACAGGGAACGATGAACTCCGATCCCTTGATCTCCACGGGCCGGCGGCGGCCGCTCGCATCGGGCTCGCCCAGTTCCATGCGGGTGCATTCCACCCCGGTCACCTTGCCGCTTTCACCGACCACCCGCTTGGGGGCCACGAGGAATTCCATCTTGATGCCCTCTTCCAGGGCCTCTTCGATCTCCTCGGGTGAGGCGGGCATCTCGGCCCGGGACCGTCGGTAGAGAATGAAGACGTCTTTCGATCCCGTGCGGACTGCCGTCCGGACGGCGTCCATGGCGACGTTGCCGCCGCCGACCACGGCCACTTTGTCGCCCAGGAAGACCTTTTCGCCCAGATTGACCCGCTTGAGGTAATCGACGCCGTGGATGACGCCCTGCATATCCTCGCCGGGGATGTTGAGCTTGCTGCTGTTGACGGTCCCGCAACCGATGAACACCGCGTCATAGTCACTCTGGAGCTTCCCGAAGGGGATGTCCTTGCCCACGGCGGTGTTGAGATGGATCTTGACCCCCAGATCCTCGATGACCTTGATCTCTGCCCGGAGCACGTCCTTGGGGAGGCGGTACTCGGGAATGCCCACGGCGAGCCAGCCGCCCGCCACGGGGAGGGATTCGAAGACCTCCACGTCATATCCTTCCGCCGCCAGATAGTAGGCGCAGGTCAAACCCGCGGGACCGGCGCCGACCACGGCCACCTTCTTGCCCTTGCTCTCCTTCTTCTCGGGGATAAAGCGGGTCTCGCCCTTCAGATCCAGATCGGCGACAAAACGCTTCAGGTGCATGATGTCGATGGGCTCTTCCACCTTGCCGCGCATGCAGGCCGACTCGCAGGGATGATTGCACACCCGGCCGCAGACGATGGGGAAGGGATTGTCTTTCTTGATGAGCGCCAGTGCCTCCTTGTACTTACCCGCGGCGATGAGGGCCACGTATCCCTGAACGCTGATGTGGGTGGGACAGGCCGCTTTGCAGGGGGAGGTGCCGAGTTTGTCGATGGCGAAGCCGCTGGGAATCGCCTGGGGGAACTTGCGATAGGTCGCCTGGCGCTCTGAGAGGCCCTCGTTGAAGTCCGAAGGGACGTTGATGGGGCAGACCTTGGCACAGTCTCCGCAGCCCGTACACTTGTCCAGATCGATGAACCGGGGGGCCTTGGTCATCCGGACCGTGAATTTTCCCGCCTCCCCTTCCACGGCATTGACCGTGCGCCGGGTAAGGATCTCCACGTTGGGATGCCTGCCCACCTCCACCAGTTTAGGGGAGAGGATGCAGGCGGAACAGTCGTTGGTGGGGAAGGTCTTGTCGAGCTGGGCCATGACGCCGCCGATGCTGATGTCCTTTTCCACCAGATACACCTTCAAGCCGGAATTGGCCAGATCGAGGGAAGCCTGAATCCCGGCGATGCCGGAACCGACAACCATAACCGAACCGATTTTTTCATTGTCATTGATCACGAGAGACACCTCAAAAGATGGGTATATGCGGGTTTATATATTTTATAAGTCTTCAAGGACGACCTTTTTCCCTGACCGGATTTTGCGGACTTCAACCGACGGTGCCGCTATCATGATTCAGCATCCCTGTCAAGGGTAAAAGTTTCCGTCCAAGAGGTTAACTCCTTTAAAGTTCCGGAGATATTTGGATCATTCCGGACCACGGTTCCTCCGGTGGGCGATGTTTCCTTTGCCGCCGGCCCTGGGCGGTTCAAGGGGTCTCCGCCGCCGCTTCGATGATCCGCCACAGCGGCCCCCTTCCCTGGCCCGTGCGGGCGGAAAAGAGAATGGGTTCCCGGGGTACGGGGATACCGGCCTGGGCCTCGATGTGGCGCCGGCGCGTCAGGGCCTGCTGGTGCGAAAGTTTGTCCGTCTTGGTCAGGACAAGCTGCCAGGGGCGTCCCTTCTCCTCCATCCACAGCAGGAAATTCCGGTCGTCCTCCCGAAGGTCCCGGCGGATATCCAGGATCAGGATGATGATGGTCAGATTTTCTCTCCCCGCCAGATAGGCCTCCACCATAGGACCCCAGTCCCGCCGGACCTGGTCGGGAACCCGGGCGAAACCGTAGCCAGGCAGATCGACAAAACAGAATCTTTCGTTTACCAAAAAGAAATTTATGGCCTGGGTCCGCCCGGGCGTCCGGCTGGCCCTGGCCAGACCCACCCGGTTCGCCAGGGTGTTGATCAGGGTGGACTTCCCCACGTTGGAACGACCGGCAAAGGCGATTTCCGGAAATTGGGGCGGCGGATAATGGGAGGGAAGGAGCGCCGTCTTGACAAACTCCGCGGACCTGATCTTCATGGAGCGATCTCAATCCCGCTCGATGGCAAGACCGTACTTTTCCAACTTGCGCTCGAAAGTCGGCCGGGAGATGCCCAGGATTTCGCACAACTCTCCCTTGGTGCGGTGACTGTTCTCCTTGATCACCTTTCTGATATACTGCTCTTCCACCGCCTCCAGGGTGAGGAGTCCGCCGGCATTGATTTCGACGGCGTCTTTCCCTTTGCCATCGTCGGCGGCCACGACCTCTTCGGAGAGATCGGGGAAATCGTTCCGGGTCAGCACCTGGCTTTTGGTCACCACCACGGCCCGGGTCAGGAGATTTTCCAGTTCCCGGACGTTGCCTGGCCAGCGGTAGGTCATGAACAGGTCCATCATTTCATCGGAGATGCCGATGACCCTTTTGTGGAGTTCCCGATTGATCTTGGTCAGAAGGTAATCCACCAGGGCCGGGATGTCTTCCCGCCGCTCGCGGAGGGGGGGGAGGCGGATCGCCACGATATTCAGCCGGTAGTAGAGATCGTCCCGGAACTTCCCCTCCTTGACCATCGATTTGATATCCTTGTTGGTCGCCGTGACGATCCGGGCGTTGACCTTGATGGAATCCTTGCCGCCTACCCGCTCGAAATCCATCTCCTGGAGGACCCGCAGAAGTTTTGCCTGGAGGTTCACGGACATCTCGCTTATCTCGTCGAGAAAAACGGTGCCGTAACGGGCCAGTTCGAATTTCCCCAGCTTGCGGGTAATGGCGCCGGTGAAAGATCCCTTTTCGTGCCCGAAGAGCTCCGACTCCAGGAGGGTTTCCACAATGGCGGAGCAGTTGACGGCGATATAAGGCTCATCGGGAGAGGTATTGTTGTGGATGACTTTAGCGATCAGCTCCTTCCCGGTGCCGCTTTCTCCCTCGACGAGGACCGTGGTTCGGCTCTGGGAAACGACGCCGATGGTCTTGAAGATCTCCTTCATTTCCTTCGTATTGCCGATGATGTCGCCAACCTTGAAACTCCGGGACGGCTCGTTGAGCAGACCGCTGATCTTCTTTTCCATCTCCAGGGTCTTAAGGGCCTTCCTGATGGCCATGTCCAGTTCTTCCACGTTTATGGGCTTGTGGATATAGTCGAAGGCCCCTCCCTTCATGGCCTTGATGGTGGAATCCATATCGTGATAGGCAGTGATCATGATCACCTTCACGTTCTCATCCTCCTCCCGCAGATCTTCCAAGACGGTAAAACCGTCGATGTCGGGGAGACGGATATCGAGTACGACCAGGTCGGGAGCGTGCTTCACGAAGGCATTGAGACCGTCGGTTCCCGTGGCGGCAGTGTAAACCGTATATCCTTCCTCTGTAAGGTAGAGGTCGAGGCTTTCCGCGATGGAACTGTCGTCGTCAATGACCAGAATCTTTGCCATGAGGGGCTCCTGATATTGAGATTACTCAGATGTTCATAGGCAGGGTAATCACTATATTCGTCCCCTCGCCTTTTCTGCTTTCGACATCGATGTTGCCTTTGTGAAGGTCTATGATCTTTTTCACCTGGGTCATGCCCAGTCCCGTTCCATATCGTTTCTGCGTGAAAAAGGGATTGAAGAGGTGGGAAAGAACCTCCTCGTCCATGCCACAGCCGTTGTCGGCAATCTCGATGACAACGGCGGAGGTCGCGCCACCGTTATCCCGAGCGGAGATCCGCAGTTGCCCGCCCTCCTCCATGGCATCCACGGCGTTCCGGAAGATGTTCTGGAAGACCTGCTCCATCATGGCGCCGTCGATGTTTGGATGGGAAAGCTCCTCCGCCATCGTGATCACGACGGCGATATGTTTGTCGGTAACGGCCTTTTCCACCATCTCCAGGGCGTTTTCTATGGCGCGCCTCAGATCCGTGGGCATGCGCTTCGGCTCCCCGGGCTTGGCAAAAATCAGGACATCGTTGACCAATTCCTCCAGATGTTCGACCTCCCGTTGGGCGATCCGGAATCGTTTCAGGTCGTTGCCCGTGGGTTGCAGGCGCTTTTCGAGAATTTGCAGACTCATCTTTATGGAGGAGAGGGGATTACGGACCTCATGGGCGATCCCGGCGGAGAGCTGGCCGATCGCCGCCAGCTTCTGGCTTTCATAATACTTCTTTTCCAACTCCTTGAATTCGGTGATCTCCCGGCGGACCATGACATACCGGTCCGCCGACCCCTTGAGGGGACAGGGGGTAATGAGGAGATACTGCCTGCTGCCGTCCCGGGTGGTCACATCCATCTCGAAGGGCTTGAAAACGCCCTTTTTTATTTCCTGCCATTTTTCCAGGAGATATTCTTTGTGCGCCGGGGCGTACTCGGTAAAATGCTTCCCCTTGATCTGATCCGCCTGCATGCCGTCGTGCCTCCGGTCGCGACTGGCAAAGGTGATGATCCCGTCGCTGTTCAGTTCGAAAAGGGTGTCCGGAGAGCTTTCCAGGACTGCCTGCATGTAGTTGTACAACCCCTCGATCTCCTGGCGGAGCCGGATGTTCTCCTTCAGTTCGTTCTCCAGGGTTTCGGCGTATTCCTTGAGGTACAGGGACATCTCTTCTTCCCGGGTGATGTCCTGCAGGGTCTCGACGGCAGCGATGATCTCCCCCCTATCGTCGCGAATCGGGGCAGCAAGGAAATAGAGGTGGCGATTCCGGCCGCCGATGTTCGGGTAAAAATCCCAGGCTTCGTAAGCACCCTCGATAATCGGCGATTTTTGGACGTTTTTTTTTCCGTAAAACTTTTCCAGGCTCTCGATATCGTCATTGACGATGAGGTCGGCGATTACCGGACGTTTTTCCGGATAAAAGGGGACGTACTGGCGGTCCGTTCCGATGAAATACTTGCCCTCGTAACCGCTCAGTTCGGTAAAGGCCCGGTTCCAGAACATGATCTTGTGGTCCTTGCCGATTACGAACATGGGAATGGGCGATCCCTCGATGATACCCTCGATGGTCTTGCGCAGGGTGATGTTCTTTTCCAGCTCCTCCCGGATATTCTCCGCATGCTCCTTGAGGCTGAGCTCCATGACCCTTTCCCGGGTAACATCCTGAAGGGTCTCGATGGCGGCAATGATCTCCCCCTGCTCGTCGTAGATGGGGGCGGCGAGGAAATAGAGGTGGCGGCTCTGCCCACCCAGATCGATGTAAAAATCCCGGGCCTCGTAGGCCCCTTCCACCTTCACGGACTTTCGGACCCGTTTGGAACCGTAGAGTTTCTCCAGGGAGACGATGTCCTGATCGACGATGAGATCGGCAATCAGCGGCCTTTTGGTCCCATAAAAAGGCATGTAATGCCTGTCCGTACCGATCATATCCCCGGCGGCGAAGCCGGTGAGCTCCTCGCAGGCCCGGTTCCAGAAGATCACTTCGTGCTTCCGGTTGATGACAAAGGTCGGGATGGGGGAGCCCTCGATAATGCCGACGATTACCTTCCGTTCCTGGACAAGCGCCTCTTCGACGGCCTTATTCATGCCGATCTTCCCTCTTTTTCTTCTCATTGTGCTCCTTGACCGCCATCAGGACGTAAACGCCCACGGCGGCGCTGAGCGAGATGATAAGATTGACCAGTCCGCTTTCAATGCCGATTACCCGCTGGCATATCAACCACACCACCAGATAGGTAACGGCCGTCAATATTTCTTGCATTATCAAACCCCTTCAGGATACTGTGTTAATGTAGGATCAGGTTGCATTCTATCGATCCTACTTGCGTCCGGGTAAAATTTCAATAAAAATGTGTTTCCGGCAAGAACCATGCGGTTGACGGGGCCGGAATTTGACATTTCATTCAATCGGCGCCGCCGATTGAATGAAATGTTCAACGGCGGCAGGCCTACTCCCGGAGCGGGCAGGGGGGGATAGGAACAAATTTACCAAATGGTTGTCGATTCTTAAGGCGCGCGGGCGGCGGGGTCGGCCGCCATGGCACAGCTGTTGCAATTCCCGGCGCAGTTTGAAAAAATTCCCTTCCCCAGGCATGTGAACTGTGTTAAGGAGGGGAAAAAAGATCATAAGTTAACACATGAAAGGAGAAGAAAAGATGTTAGGGAAATTCGGAAAGAAGTTGTTAACGCTTATGACCACGATGGCAGCGGTACTTTTATCCTCACCGGTCGTATTCGCGGCGGGAGAGGCTTTACCGGGTGCGGGTGAGTCTTACGTAAAGGTCATTTATGCAGTGGGCGCGATGATTGGTGCGGGATTTGCCATCGGCCTCGGTGCGATCGGCGCCGGCACCGGTATCGGCAATGCCGCCAGTGGGGCCTGTCAGGCCGTCGGAAGAAACCCCGGGGTTCAGGGAAAGATCATGACCGTGATGCTCGTCGGTATGGCCATGGCGGAATCCGTTTGTATTTATGCCCTGGTTGTGGCGCTGGTTCTTCTCTATGCTAACCCCTACGTAAAGTACTTTTTGGGTTAATCCGACCGATGAAATTAACTTCAAAATGAACTACAGTTAGGGGGAAAAAGAATGTCAGAGAAGAAACAAGATAAGCAGTTTTTCACTGTCGCGAGGGTATTCTTCCTGCTT
>JAKQIZ010000189.1 GCA_029561465.1 Deltaproteobacteria bacterium
CTGCTATCGCATTCTGGCCTATATCTCTTTGAAAATGGAGTTGCATTGGAGAGCGAACCCTGTAGGAAAAGTGCGTAAGAACCTGCCTTTCTTCAAGGAATTGGCCTATGAATATTTTACACAAAAAACTTGACACTACCACAAAGTCTCCATGTCCCACATAGGTTTTAAGCAATCTTGGTTTAACTTGCCCCCAAAATCCGTTAGTAACAACCAGCTCCGATACATCTTTTGGAATGTATCCTATGAAACGGCGTTTGGCACCAAAGAATCCCTTGCTGCAACCGATTACCTTAATGGCGTTTTTATCGTGCTTGTTTCCGATATCTCGCTCAAGCTCTAACCAGACATTACTAGATTTTGCGAATGAAATAGCATCAGCCTTCCGAAACGACACACCCGCAACCTCAAGTCGTTCTTCGAATATTTGGAACCCTTCAGGAATTTCGTTATCTTGTAGGTGATACTCTCTCATGGCTATATTTCCTTGTGCATAACGGCGAAGCTAAGCGAAGGCACGAACCTGCTAGACTGCGAAGCAGGCTTTGCTGGTGAAGTGACGACCGCTTCAGCGACTGGTTGGCGACGCGCACAGCCCGGCGCCAACAATAAATGTACGAACTTCGCTTTTTCCGATATTCCGGATATGATCTCAACAGAGGCGATTCCCCGTATATCGGATATTAAAGCATGATTCCGAGTGAACACACATACACAGTACTTCGTATAATATGCTAATAAACGGTAAAAGCGAACCTCGGAAAATATGGCAAATCTGTCCAGAATTATTGGCGGTGGCTTCAGGTGCAAAAACCCCGCTCTTTTTTATAAGAAACGGGGTTTTAATTGGCACGACCATGTTTCCCTCCGGTACATTAATACGGGATGGAACTCTGTAAACCGCTTTATGTTTCGCTCTCCACTTTCACGATTTACGTTTGAAGTCAAGTAACTTCATCGATTTTGAGTATGTGTGGACTTCAGGAAGTACGCATTAACCCGATGAACCGGAAAAGAGAACCTTCGCCATTTTTATCTCCATATTCGTGTTACCCCTCTGCCCTCGGGGCTGCGCCCATACGGGGGAGGGTGAAAAACCGTTTGTGAGACATTCGAGCTTAAAGCTGGATTTAACAAATGAAACTGCGATCTTCTCAGGTACAAAAGCCCGCTTCCCTATCCGGGTAAGCGGGCTTTATGAGGTTTTCCGATGTTGCCTGAATCATGAATCACCTTTACTTTAAGTATTGATGTGATCGGCAAATCTAGCGTTCACCTACCACTATGATCTTAAAAATGCAACCCTATAATTCCAAAACGAAGACGGGCCTTTCCCCCTCCTTCTTTTCCCGCCGCAATTGCCCCAGGGCGGTATGGACGGACTCCACCCTGTGTTGCAGCAATTATTTCATCGATGCCGCCGGCAAGGCAGGGGAAGAAATATGATTGCGACGGCACATAAAATATGCTTTACATGTTATGTGGTTAGTTGTACTCGGATCCCATCCCGCCGGGGAAGATCCTGTGATGAATTTAATGCCTATGTAGGAGGATCTATGGATTTTTATACTTTTGTTTTGAGAAAAAGCGATCCTTACTGGGTGGCTATGTGCCTCGAAAACGGGTTGGTCGGACAGGGGGGAAGCAGTGACGAGGCCGTTGGAAAACTCAAAGAGGCGATCATTTCTTTTCAGGAGGCCTTGAAGGCTGAAGAAGACGTGTATAATGAGCCAATATCAGTAAAAGATCTCCATGAATTCCTTACGGTCGAAGGCAACGAACCCCAGACGGCAAGCTACGAGTTGCGGGCCGTTTATACCTAAGAACATCCCTTCTCTGAAACCGCGAGCATTGATTCATATCCTGGAACAGCACGGTTGCCAATTCCATCGAGAAGGCAAA
Organism: Deltaproteobacteria bacterium; assembly: GCA_029561465.1. Classification (GTDB taxonomy): domain Bacteria; phylum Desulfobacterota; class Syntrophia; order Syntrophales; family UBA8958; genus UBA8958. The sequence goes on from JAKQIZ010000189.1 coordinate 1,903, forward strand.
GGAGACCACCGGCTGTTGATTCGCCATTTGGGAGGGAAAAACGAATTGTACCCATTGATATGGGCGCTGGGGAACTGTCGCCGCCCTATGTGCTCCGCATCCTCAGGCAGTTTGGATTTGCCGATGACGAAATAGAAACAATGCTCAAACAGATGCATTCTCACAAGCTCCACAAAGGAGGTGGCGGCGGAAAGGCAAAAAACGGCAATGTTGCCGGCGGGGGTGTCAACGGGAAACTGGTCTCCATGCTCCGGGAGGCGGGCGGAAATAATTATTGGCCAAGCGCAGGGTGATAATTGCGGTTCATTCGACTAAAGCGTAAAAAATGAAGATGTAGTCCATAAAAATGAAAATCCATCGTGAATCATATCAAGTAGTTATAGCATAGTTTCCGGAAGGTGGGGTTATACTGTTTTTCCAGAGGTGATCCGGTCAACTTACATGGGCGCCGTGGCGATTATGATTGGCCCGGCAACATGATTGTGTGGTAGGGAAAATGATCGTGTCTCCCGCAAGCACGTTGACCGAGGCGGGCATTATCGCTTTTGCCGGTGTCAATGATCGCCTTACGGGAGCTACCATAACGTCCCGGACATTCCGGAAAAGGAGCAGGATAAATGACGGAGAAGGCAAATACCAGCGAGGCCAGACAGAAAAAAAGAGAAAGGGAATACGCGGATAACCGAAGATATTGGTTGTCGGAAGAGGAGAAGCTTTATGCCCGGTGGGAAGAGGCATATTATCCAGGTGGCCAGGATCAGGTCGATCGTTTGATCAAACAGGGGAAAAAACCGGTGCGTGAGTTAATCAGGCAACTGATCGACCCCGGCACGGAATTCTTTGAACTAAGCCGGGGCGCCGGTTTCGGAATCAATTATGAGTCCACAAAAGACGTCCCCAGCGCCGGTCTGGCGACCGGCCTGGGAAAAGTTCACGGCAACTGGGTCATGATGATCTGTAACGACAGTCGCGTAAAGGCCGGCGCCTATTATCCGATCAATACGAAGAAACACCTGCGGGCGCAGGATATTGCCGACGAGGCGGGCATTCCGTGCGTTTACATCGCCGATTCGGCGGGCGGATTTCTGCCCATGCAAGCCGGCGTATTCCCCGGCCGGGGACAATTTGGCCGCTTCTTTTTTAACATGTGCCGAATGTCCGCCAAAGGGCTCAAACAGTACACCCTCAGTACGGGCGGGAACACTGCCGGCGGCGCATACATAGTATATCTGGCCTGTGAGTCGATCATGATCGACAAGATGGCCTATTCCTTCCTTGGCGGTCCCCCGATGGTCAAGTCCGCCATCGGCGAGGTGGTTTCCATGGAGGAGCTCGGGGGCGCCAAGGTTCATACCGGCATCTCCGGTGGAGCTGATCATTTTGTGCGCAGTCAGGACGAAGGGATCGAGAAACTCAGAGAACTGCTGTCTTATGATCCGAAGCAGAAACTGTGCATTGAGAGAAGGGAAACAAAGGAACCGCGGGTTCCCATCACGCGTCTCTATGAAATACTGCCCAAGGACACCTACCGGGGAATCAACGTGCGGGAAGTGATCGCCACGATCGCCGATGACAGTTGCTTGAGCGAATACAAGCGAAATTACAATCCGGGCCGGGGTGATAATATTGTCTGCGGGAAGATCTACATCAAGGGAATTCCCGTCGGTGTTATTGCCTCTAACAACAATGGCGTCATTTACGTGGATGCGGCGCGAAAAGCGACGGAGTGGGTCGTCCGATGCTGCACGCAGAAAATTCCTCTCCTCTACATCCAGGCCTCACCCGGTTATATGGTCGGCACCCAGGAGGAATACGCCGGCATTGGCAAGTACGGATCGGATATGGTCAGGGCCTGCGCTTGCGCGAAAGTGCCAAAAGTCCAATGGGTTATCGGTCCCGATCACGGCGCCGCCAATTATGGTATGTGTGGGCGCGCCTATGATCCCCGTTTCATATTTCATACGATGCGGGCGCGGACATCGGTCATGTCCGGGCAGACGGCCGGGTTTATCCTGACGAGCCTGGAGAGGGCCAACGCCAAGAAAGCAGGTCGGGAGATGGATGAAGAGGCGGCCCGCAAATTCCAGGAGATGATGGTGGATAAATATTCCCGTGAGGCCCATCCGTTTTTCCTGGAGGCGCGTCTCTTTCAGGACGGCACGCTCCCCTTTAAAGATTGTCGCGACGCCCTCGCCACGGCTTTTGAGGTGTCGCTTTTGAAGCCCATCGAGGAATCGAGCTTCGGCAACTTTAAATTCTGAACCGAAAAAACCGGGGGAAAACTTACCTATTTGACCAGAACCAAAAGCATTTTGAAGCGTTCGCCGGCTTTTACGGCATGGGGAGAGTTGGCCGGCATGATGATCATCTCGCCTTCCTTGACGATGTGCCAGGTCTTGGAGATCATGATCTCCCCCTGGCCTTCCAGGGCGTAAACCAGGGCATCGAAAGGCGCTGTATGTTCGCTCAGTCCTTCACCCGCATCGAAGGCGAAAACCGTCACGGTTCCCGTCGCCTTCTTGATGATCTCCCGGCTCACGATGGAATGCCCCTGATAGGTCGCCAGTTCGGCGAGTTTCAACGGTCGGGCGATCAGATCATTTTGGATGGTTGTTTCGCTCATGGGTATCCTCCTCTTGATTTCACTACGTATTGTCCAGTTGCCGGCCGTCGGTTTGGGCGAATCAGAAAGCTCCGTTCGCCGCTTTGTTGGCCGTTGCGGCAGCCTGATGGGCCATGTCGATGGACTGCCCCAGGGTATTCAGGACCTGATCGGGATTGTGGAATCCCATGCTGTTCTCCGCGGCGACGATATCCCAGAACCATTGGGCCTTTCGGAGCAACTCCCGCGCTTTGGCCAGCTCCGCCTGCTTGACTCCCGCCACATTGCCCGCCTTGCCGATGACATCGTGAGCCCGGGCCACCGCCTGTCCCGCCACCTTCTGAAGTTGCCAGGCGTTGCCTTGGATCGTTTTGACGCGTTGGAGGAGCCATTCCGCGCTCTGGGTATGGCAGGTCATGCAGGATTCCTTTGTCGTCCGCATGGGGCTCGTCACCCAGTGGGAAGTGTATTTCCGCCCGTGCTTGCGGACGTACGGCATGTGGCAGTCGGCGCAGGACACGCCGGATTTGCCATGCACGCTGTTTTGCCAGGTTTCGAATTCCGGGTGCTGGGCCTTGAGCATCTTGGCCTGTGAATCGGGATGCAGCCAATCCTGGTCAAATCCCGCGGGACGCTCCTGATAATAGGCATACATCTGCTCCGGAAGCACCCCCTTCTCCCAGGGGAAAACGACCTTCTGGGATTCCGGCTCGAAATAGTATTCCACATGACATTGACCGCATACATAACTGCGCATCTCTTCCCGGGTGGCCTTCTTCACATCGATGCCGCGCCGCTGCATGGCCTCGACAAACGCCGGATTGACCACCCGGAGATTCATCGTCGCCGGGTCATGGCAATTGGCGCAAACGATGGGATGCTTCATCAGGGGATATAGCTCCGGGAGGGGTGTCTTCGCGTATTGCCATCCTTTGCTCTTATAAATGTCGATCAGATTGGCTGTCTTGCAGGTCATGCAGGCCCCGGGGCTGGCCGGTGTCACCCGTTTTGTTTCTTTCAGATCCTGAATGGCATAGGGATGACCACGGTCTTCCGTGTATTCTTTACTGAAGGCCATGCCCTTGAAATTGATCAGGATTTCAGGTTCCAGGACGGATTTCTGCACCTTTTCGCTGCCGCCGAAACCGGTGGGGGAAGGCGACATCTCCAGGTTCTTCCGGTAGCTCTCATATTGCAGCGGATAATACTTTCCCCAGACCGCCGGGTCGAACTCGCCGGCGGGAATGTTAGCCAGTTTAAACTGAGATTCGGGTTTGCGGACGAAGGCCTGGAAGATAATCACGACTCCGATCAGGGCGGCCACCACCAACAGCAACATGAGTCTCCTCTTTGTTTTCCTATTCAACTCTCATCCCTCCTTTGTCCAGACCGCGGCCGTGAACCAGATAGCGGTGACACTTGAGGCAATCGGCCTCGCCTTTGACCATCGCCGTGTTTTCAATCGTCGCCTGATGGCACCTAAGACAGTTGCCACGCAAGATATCTTTCCCCTTCGCCGAGATGAGGATCGCCGCGGGATAGTCCCGCAGGGTTTCGTGAAAGAGATCGTTGAGGCCGGCCTGGACCTTGTAGGATACCTGCTCGGCGATGTTGGCGGCCGGCAGGTGGCATTCGATGCAGGCGAATTGCTTATGGTTCGATTGCTGCCAGCGATTCCGGACATGATCCATACTGTGGCAGGCGGCGCAGAAACGGGGGTTTCCCGAGGTGTGATACCCTCCCGCCATCAATGCCGTGAGAACCACGCCGATAATGACTCCCGCCCCCAGAACCACCATGGTCGGAAAACGAAATTGACGTCTTGGGTACACTGATCCCGCAGCCTCCCGTAGCTGTTGGTGAGAAAGATTTGTTGTTACTCGACTTTTGAAAATACTATAGATGGACGAGGTTATACAGTCAATAAAAAAATGCCGGAAATCAATCACCATGCCCGCGCAAACATCCGCGCCAGAGCAGCGGCTGTGGGTTATCGAGGGCGGCAATGTTCTGGAGACGGAGACTCCGCTCTCGATGGCGACGCCCGTTAGGGTTTGGATCCGTGTCCGTTCTGTTTCCGTCCGGGAACTACCCCATTGTTTATGCCCATCCTCCGGAAAACTATCCTGCCGATTCGCCCGTAGAGGCTTGTTCTTGCCGGTCGGACAATCAGACGACGAGCAGGGACAGGACGATCAACACAGCGGTGATCGCCACGGGGAGGGCGAGGCCCGCGGCCGGGATGAGGATCAGGCCGCCGAAGACGGCGCCGGCGGCGCCCCCCAGAAGATCGGCGGCGTAGAGGGGGGCGGTGAGTGTCCGGCGGCGTTCGGGGTCGTCAGGGTCGCTGTGGCCGCCGCGACGGTCGGGACCGACTTGGGCGGCCTGGGCGAAGAGGGCGCCGGAAAAGAAGCCGGAGAGGGCCAGGAGGCCCGCCATGATCGGCAGGCCGAGACCGCTCTGTCGGAACAGGACGAAATGGATCAGAACCGCCAGGGTGAAAAAGCCGGCCGGAACGGCACCCCGCCGGAGTTTCCCGGCGGGAGGACGCCTCCGGCGCATCAGCAGCGCTCCCAGGGCCAGACCGGCCATGAAGGACGCCATGAGCAGGCCGATATCCTGATAGAGGGCGCCGTTTTTGACTTGATAGTACAGCAGCAGCACGTTCTGGAGGATCATCCCGGCAAAACCCGCCACCGCCGCCAGGGCGATCCGCCGGCCGGCCGGGTAGGATCGGACGAGGAGCAGGGACCCGGCGACGGCCAGGAGGGAGGAAACGGCCAGAGGCATAAGCAAGTCGCGATGGGAGACAGCGAAATCCAGGAAAGACGCCCGGGGAAAAAACTTGGACAGCCAGATCTGGAGGGTGTAGCGGTAGCACACCGGCTGGAGGTCGCTGTTGACGGCGGTTTCCGTCGCCCCCAGGATCCGCCGGATCTCCCCGAACCGGTCGTTGGTGAACAGATACTCGAGATAAGCAGGCCGCACCATTCGGGCCTCGATCCCCCGGTCAGCCCAGCGGGCGCTGAGTAGCGCCGCGTCTTCCGGCAGGGGAGCAATGGAGGCGGTGATGATATTCGTGGCCCCGGGGAGGAAGAGGACGTGGGGAAACTCCGCCCGCAATGCCCAGTGGATGCCCGCCATACGGCGGGTCAGCGGCGGGGGCCAGATGTTTTCCGCCGCCCGGAGGCGGAGCCCGACGATCCCCCCCGGTCGCAGCCGGGCGGCGCAGTCCCGGAAGAACTCCCGGGTGTAAAAACGGTTGGTCTGCCCGGAGGCGGGGTCCGGCATGGCCACCAGAATCAAGTCATAGGCGTCGCCGGCGCGGAGGTAGCCACGGGGGTCGGCAAAGACAAGGCGCACCGGGGGGGTCGCCAGGGCCTGTCGGCGCTCCGGGGGCAGATGGGGCAACACCATTCTTACCATCCGTTCGTTCAGTTCCACCACGTCGATTTGCTCCGGATCGTGCCGGCGGAGGGCCGCCACAATCCCCTCCGTTCCCCCGCCCAAAAGGAGGATCCGTCGCGGCCGGGGGTGCTGGAGGGCGATGAGATGGGCAAAGGTCTCCCCCTCGATCCCCTCCGTTTCCAAGGCGAGGACGTCGTTTTCGAAGACCGCCACCTGTCCGGAACGACCGGTTACGGTGATCCGCCCGTAGGCGGTATCCCCGGTCGCCAACAGGTGGGGATGGTTCCAGGCGCCGGTCATGGAGTCGATCCGGGACGCTCCCGGAAGGGCGATGAGGACGGCGGCGACCAACGCCCCGGCCGGCCAGGCCGTCCTCCCTCTCTTCCTTCCCGGCAGTGCCAGGCCGTTCAGGGAGATAAAGGCGCTGGTCAACAGGGTGGCCGCCACGATGGAGAGGTTGAATTTCAAAAACAGGGTGGCGAGGATCCCCCCCGCCAAGGCGCCGAGACTTTCGATGCCGTAGGCCCCGGCCAGGGTCCGGGCCGCGCCGGGTCGGGCGTCGATATAAAGCGTCGCCGCGGGGGGGAAGAGGAAACCGGCCAGCAGCCCGATCGGGCCGAGGGCCAGTATGGGGATGAGGAGCTGCCGGGCGAGGGGGAGATAAGCCCCCGGCACCCCGGCGAAAAGCAGGCGGCTCGCCCGGACGAACGTTACGGCAACAGGCAGGAGGACCGCCAGTGCGAACAGCGCCGCCGCGATGGTCCCGACGACGGCGAAGCGGCGGCGGCTAAGAAGGGCCCCGGCGGCGGTGCACAGGAGCCAGACGCCCAGGGCATACAGATAGATCAGCTCCACGCCGTAGGAGGCGACGGCCAGCTCCCGGAGGAGGATGACCTGGCTCAGCAGGGAGATCAAGCCGATATTGAACAGGATCAGTTGCATGGTGCCATGAACTACGCCCCGGTGGGTCCGGTATCCCTCCCGGCGGCTCGGCTGAGGGGCGGCGATGCCCCCCGGCGACAAAGCAGTTTTCATGTCCCCCGCGGACCGGCATAGGGCCGGCGGCGGGCCGCAAACAGCGTTGGCCGGCGGCGGCTATCTCCAGCGGCTCTTTACCCGGTTAGGCCTTCTCAGGCCGGACGCTGGTGACGATGAACCGGGCCAGATGCTCCCCGATCAGGGTGTAGGGCAGAAGCACTTCGTTGGCCCCGCAGTTCTTCAGGGCGTCGATCTGGTCCACGGAATCGGCGGTGGCGACAATGACGGCGTTGGATGCTACGGCCCGGCAGGTCGTAACCATGGAGCGGTTGTTTGTCCCCTTGAGGAGCATGTCCGGGATGGTGGACAGGATGATTTGCGCCTCGGCGACGTGGGCGTGCTCCAGGGTGTCCAGGCTGCTGATGTCGCCGAAAATTCCTTTGATGCCCCGATCTCCCAGTTCCTTGAGAACCTCGAGATTGAAATCGATGACGAGGATCTTTTTCAGCAACTCCGGGGCGATCTCCTCCAACTGGTCCACGAAGGCCCGTGCCCCCCGGTGGAATCCGAGGAGGACCACGGGATAATGCCCCGCGCCGGTTTCCGCCTCCTTTTCCTTGGCCTGGGACGGAAAACCGATCGTCTCCATAAAGCGGTCGAAAAGGAGATAGGCGGCATGATTCCCCTTGATGAAATAAGAGGAGAGTACCGAGGTGATGGCCATGGCGTAGATGATCAAAGACATCATTCGCTGGTCGATATGGCCGAAGCCAACCCCGAGGGACGCCACCACCAGGGAGAACTCACTGATCTGGGAGAGGTTGAGACTGGCGATGAAACCGGTGCGCCGGCCGCTGCCCGCCAGGGTGAGGAGCGGGTAGATGGTGAGGAAGCGGGAAACGATGACGAACAGGACGATCACGACGGCCATGATGAGCAGGGCGGCATCGGGAACGGGGATTTTCATGCCGATGGAAAGAAAGAAGAGCGTAAGAAAAAAGTCGCGCAGGGGAAGCACCTTCGCGGTCACGTGGACGCTGTAGGGGAAGGTGGAAATCGCCACTCCGGCGATCAGCGCCCCCATCTCCATGGACAGGCCGATCCATGAGCCTATCCCCGCCATAAAGGCACACCAGGAGATGGACATGGCCACCACCATCTCCGGCGTCTTCGCGATCTGCTCGAATATCCAGCGGAGGAGGTATTTGCTCAGGAGGTAACCGATGGCCAGGAGCACCAGGCTCTTGCTCAAGGCCATGACGACCAGGAGGAGGCGGGGATTGGTGAAATGGGGCTGGAGGGCCAGAATCAGGATCGCCCAGAGGTCCTGGAATATCAGTATCCCCAGGGTGATCCGCCCGGGGAGGGTGTCCAGCTCGAATTTGTCATATAGGAGTTTGACCACGATGGCCGTGCTGCTCAGTGCGCAGAACAGGGCGAGATAGAGGGCGTCGATGCGGCCCTGACCCAGCCCGTATCCCAGGAGCATGAAAAACCCCACCCCGAGGAGGACGCAGAGGATGAACTGGCCGATTCCGGCATAGAATAGCTGGCGGCCCGATGAGAGGAGCTTCCTAGGATTGAGTTCCAGACCGATGATGAACAGCAGGAGGATCAAGCCGATTTCAGAAATGACCTCGATGTTGGCGGGCTCCGAGACGAGCTTGAAGCCGATGCCGGGACCGATCAGCGCCCCGGCCACCAGGTAGCCCAGGATGACCGGCTGGCGAAAGAACTGGAAGACGAACCCCAAGGCGGTGGCGGCGAGG
>JAKQIZ010000071.1 GCA_029561465.1 Deltaproteobacteria bacterium
GGAACCTGGACCACGGCACCCAGGATCGCGGGGCGGGTTGCCGATGCCCGGGACGGTCGGCCGCGCGTGAGCGCGGCGGGGTGGGGCTTGGCGTAGGGGTAAGTTTGCATAATGAAGGCATTATGTAAAGCCGACCCCGGCGGGCTCCCGCCGGGTGGAGGCCGAGGGCGGGGTGGGTCAAGGGGTAGCGTCTGATAAGTGATCACTTATCAGACGGCGACGCCGCAAGGATCCGTGACAGGACCGGCCAGGGAGGGCCGGGACTGGCGCGGGCCTTGCATCAGCGGAGCGGACAGCCCGGTGCTTTTTTTTACGGAGCGAAGCGGAGTGAAAAAAAGCATGACCCGCCCCGACCGAAGCTTACCCCGGAGCTAAGCCCCACCCCTGTTTTTTGGCTGCGCCAAAAAACACGACCGGACGAACGAAAGGCCGGTTAGCAGGTCCCGGAGCACCCCTGGGCGGGCGGGGGAGTCCAAATCAAAAAGCGGCAACCGATCCGGGCTCCCGGTCGGGCCGCTACCACAGCGGAAATGTCCTTGTGCGCGGCCGCCGGCTCGGAACGCCGACCGGGGCCGCGCCACCTGCTTATTCCCGGCTCCGGGCAACGGTCCGCGCTCGCGGTCCGTCGTGGTTGGTTCCCCGTGGTGGGCGTCCGGCGGACGACCGCCACGGCTTCCGGATCCCGCGCGGGCCGCGATCAGCGGTCCGCGTTTTGGCGGGTCTTTCGTCGGCGTTCCCCCGTCCATCTTTGGGCCGCTCGGCCGGACGGGGGAACGCTCTCCCGGTCTGATGGGTTAGAGGAAAAAAGGCCGACTAGACCAGGTGCGCCAAGCTTCGAAGTTTCCATCATCGAGCTGGTTCAGGTCCCGCAAGCGAAAGGGACCGGACTTCCAGTAATCCTCCGAACCGTTCCAAACGGCCAGGAGAAACCGGACGACCACCTTTTCCCCGGAACTTGCGGCCCCGGAAGCGCCCCATTCATCAAGGGTTTCGGGGTGCCAAGGATCGACACCGGGCGCCTTCCGGAGGGCGGGAAATTGACGGGCAAGAGCGGTCATGATTTCGGGCGGGTTGCGGGTCATTCGGCTACCTCCGGTAAAAATTGATCAGGCCTGGTTATTCCGAAATTGGTTCCTTGGGGGCCGGGGGCTTGGCGGCGATCCGTTCCAGAACTATTTTTTGCATTTCCATCTTGACCATCATCGAGGAAAACTTGCTCTTCTGAAGGTCCGGCGGAAGGCGTTCAACAGCCTGTTTCCGGAGTTCCGTAAGCTCGGTCTCTGAAAGGGCCTGCAAGATTGTTTCCGCCTTCGCGCGGTTCTCCGCTTCCTTGGCCTGGCGCTTCGCTTCCTCCCGCTTCTTTCCCTCTTCCTCTTCGCGGCGGCGATCCGCGAGGGCCTTTTCCGTTGCCTTCAAATCTTCGTTTTCCTGGAATGACAGGCCGAAATCCCCGACAAGGGCTTTCGAGAGATACGCGCCGTAGTTCCCCTGCCGGTCTGGATTGCTTCCCGGTTTCACGGCGTTTGACTTCACGTTCGTGTAATTGATGTTCCGGGCCACAAAGTCATACCCGTATTCCCGAAGTGCCCTTTGTATCACCTTTTGAAGGGATTTCATTTCCCGGAACTTCTCCGGGAGCAGGGTAACCAGGCGGGTGAAGTTTTCTTCCGTGTCTCCGTTTTCCTCGGGGAGTTCCGGCGGTGGTTCCGCCGATCTGGGCCGGGGTTCTTCTTTGGCCTGGTGCTTTTGAGGTTTTATCGGTTCCTCACAAACGAAGGCCGGAGGATCCGGAAGGGCCAGGAATTTTTGTTTCGGGTCGTTCTTCTTGATGACAAACCGAATCGCGGCAACCTTCTTCCCTTCTTTGGTTTCCTCGAAGGTGAAGGCTATATCCGTCTTTTCCTTGAGTTCCTTTTGAGCAACCAGGACAACCTTGTTTTTGAAATGCCCGTAAAGCTTGTATTCATCCTTGTCTACACCAAGAATGTGTTTCAGCCGATCCACTTCAAACGTGGTTTCCCCCAAATTCTCGAACCGCTTCAAAAGCTCATAAATCCTGATGGAGTAGGTGCTTCGAAGATGAACCACATACCCGATGTAATACTTGGTAAAGTGGGCTCTCAGGTTGAGGAGATACGGCTTTAGAACCTGGTTGATACAGATTTTGATGCTTCCCTTATCACCATACTCGGCGCCTTCGATCCAGTGTAAATCAATGTCACGAACCTTCCGGTCAATGGTGATAATTCGCTTCATCAGCTTCCGAACGGCTTTTCGGACGTCGATGTAAATCCGTTTGCTCTTCTCCAGCCCTAGAAACTTGGCCAGATCCATGATTTGAAATTTATACCAAAGGAAATTGACGTCCTCGGGCCGGATTTTGGAGATCAAAAGCAAGATCAACCGTTGTTCCTGGATGCTCAACCGTTGCCGGGCTTCAACCAGCTTGTTAGACTTCACAACCAGGGCCTTCGGGCTCATGATGAGCCGGGCGTGTGGCGGCTCTGGTGGCTTTGGCTCCAGCTCTTTTTTTTCTTCCTCGGTCTCCATTTCCAATCATTTTATTTAATATCACTCTAAAAGTCAACGAGTGATGGTAAAACCCTTCAATTGGTGATAGAAACCCTTCATTTAGTGATAGAAAATCCTTCATTCGGTGATATTAACCCTTCATTCGGTGATAGTTGGGTCCGGAGACACCGCTATTTATGCCTATCTCCGGACCCTCTAAATACACAAACAAGAAAGATAAAAAACAAACAAACATACTAACCAGGTTTAGTACTAGTACGTACCGGGTTAGGACCTCGAAGATTTTTGTCTGTTTGTCTGTTTTTTT
>JAKQIZ010000085.1 GCA_029561465.1 Deltaproteobacteria bacterium
ATCGAGTAGGCGTCAGGGTTACCCCTGACGCCTCTCACACCACCGTACGTACGGTTCCGTATACGGCGGTTCCAGAAGTTAATGTTTACCGTTCAAAGTGAGATAATCAAGCATTGAAAATAGGCCCAAGCTGGCAAAGTATTTCTTCGGGAAAGCTTGGTTCATGTGCGAGGCGCCAGAGTTCCACCAGGCGCCTCGGCCATTATAGGCGGACATGGCCGCTCGATCAGGGCTGATGCCCTGCTGTATCAAGCGTCTCAGTCGCGTTCGTGGTTTCTTGCACTGCCGCCAAACGATTACCCGGAGCCGCCGGCGTATCCAGCCGTCCAGATCCTCCGCAAATCCCTTCGTTTCTGCCAGATTGAAATAGGTAATCCATCCTCGGATCATTGGATTCAGATCCTCTTTGATAAATCGCTCCATATTCCTTCCCCGGCCTCGGCGAAAGGCCTCTTTGGCTTTCTCACGGAATCTCTCGATGCTGATTTCCGATACGCGTATTCTGGCCTCCTTATGCTGCGTGAAACTGTAGCCAAGAAATTTGCGTTGCCACGGTCGTGCCACAGCACTCTTCTCCCGGTTTACCTTGAGCTTTAGCTTCTCCTCCACAAATATCGTGATTGAAGCCATTACCCGTTCACCAGCTTTCCGGCTCTTGACGTAGATATTGCAATCATCTGCGTAGCGCCCAAACCGGTGTCCGCGTCGTTCCAGCTCTTTGTCCAGTTCATCCAGGACAATATTGGATAGCAGCGGCGATAGCGGGCTGCCTTGCGGCGTCCCCTTCTCCCGCTGTTGCACCAATCCGTCGATCATCATTCCCGCCTGAAGATACTTCCGGATCAACCGTATTACCCGCTTGTCCTTGACTCGTATCGCCAGACGACTCATCAGACGGTCGTGGTTTACCTCATCGAAGAATTTTGCCAAATCCATGTCTACTACCCATCTCCGGCCTTCGCGTTGGTATTCCCGGGCTTTCTGTATGGCCCCGTGGGTACTCCGGCCCGGCCGAAATCCGTAGCTGTGTTCCGAAAATGTCGGCTCATAGAGAGGACTCAGCACTTGCTGCAGCGCCTGTTGGATCATCCGGTCTACTACCGTCGGTATCCCCAACTGCCGCTTCCCGCCGCTCGCCTTCGGGATCTCTACCATCCGGATGCCTCCCGGCTGGTAACGCCCGCTGACTAACTCTTCCTTGATTCGCGCCCATGAACCCTGCAGGTAGGGCAGCAGCTCTTCCACTCCCATCCCGTCCACCCCGGCTGCTCCCTGGTTACTGACTACCCGCTCATAGGCCTGCTTCATGTTCCCGCGTTCGACCACTTGCTCCATCATCTCTACTTCTCCCGGCGAGTCCGTCTCCGCTACCAATGTCGGGCTTGCTGCGCTGTATACGGCCTCTCCCGGATTCCGTCCGGTACCTCCATTTACAGCTTCAGGCTTCTCGGCCCTCTTTTCTGCTGCTCTCTCCCGCTTCACAGTAACGCACGCACTCCTTTCTCTTCCGGTTCGGCCCTTCAACGCTGGTCAAACGTCTACTATGGCCTCGGCTGACTCCTGATAATCCCTTTAGTGACCTCTCAATCACTATAGTCTCACGACAGATTATCAGGTCTCCTCGGGTAAGTCCCACACACCTTCACACTTATGCCCGCCACATATACATGCGAACCTTCCGGGTAAGTTTCGGACTTTGAAGATATATGCCTTCTCATCCGGTTTGCATGCCTCTATGTGATTCCTGTTCGTCGAGCCAGTGCTTTGCCTGCAGCTTCCTTCAGGCGCCGGGTCGCCCCGGTCACCCTTGCCGTCCAGCTAATGATTCCCCTTACCGGGCTCATAGGAGACTTGCACTCCCAAGTGTATGAAACATGCCGAGCACACCATAAAAAAAGCCCGGGTCACGAAAGACCCGGGCTTTTTTGTCTGCATCCATCACTATTTGAATCTGGCCAGCACCTCCTTGACCGCATCCTTGTGCATGCTGCAGCAGAGCATCTTGAGCCGCACATAGTCCTCGTGGAAGAAATAGTAACCGGGGTGGCTGCTGTTATACGCCGAACTCCACGAGTCCTTGATCAGATACCAGTCCTGGCCATCCTTCTCGACATAGCCGACCAGGTGCAGCCCGTGGTCATCGGCGGTGGTGCCGTTGCTGAAGCGGAACTGGCGCGCCTCGTCATCGATGAAAGCGGCGGGGATATCCCATGAGGGCACCACCGCCATGCCGGCGGCGCCGCGCGAATAGCCGGGCTCGCTCATGTCCCCGCCGATCTCGATCGAATAGCCTTTGCGGATGGCGCCTTTGATCGCCGCCATGAACTCGTCAAGGGGGAGGTTGTGGTAATCGGCGCTGTGCCACCAGTTGTCCGGCACCGGAAACTCCACCTTTTCGTACCAGGGCTTTTCCATCAGCGAGAGCAGATCGACATAGTCGCCGGGATCGATGCGCACCACTTTGGCGAGGTACTCTTCCGGTGTATAGGAGGCGCCGTCAACGGTGACCTTTTCGGGGGGCGCGCCGAGCCAGTGGTCGAGGATGGCGCGCACCGTGGCGACGACCGTCTCCTCGTTCCAGGCGTTGGCGGCCTTGACGCTCGCGAGATAGGCGTGGATCTCCGGAAAGAGGGTGTTCTCGTGGTCGTGAAATGTCGCGCCGGGTTTGAGGCCGGTGTAGGCGGAGGCGGGAACGCAGCCGTACTTTTTCCAGATGCGGAAGACGGCGTTGGATTCCGAGCCCTCGCCGTGGACGCTGCGGCCGCGGGTGCGCACATACTCGCGCGCCTTTTCGACATGCTCCCAATAGACCGTATACAGTTCGGAGATATCGATCACCCGGCCGCTCTGACGGTGGACTTCGGACTCGAGCATGGAGGTGGTCGAAAAACACCAGCACATCCCCGAGAGCCCCTGCAGGACCGGCGGCAGATGCCAGACGCTCCTGAATTCGTCCGGGCTCTGCGGCGCCTTGATCGCGGAAAAATCGAGCTGCATCAACTTTTTGGGTTCGCTGACCGGCCTGGCTTTCTGCACGGCGGCCTCAATGGAGTCGAGCATGGCATCCCGGCGCACTTCGAAGAGGGCGCGGTCGCGGCGCTCCTGGGCGCGCAGGGGGAGCAAAAGGGCGAAAACGAGGAGGACGGGAAGAAATCGCTGCATGGCTTCTCTCCTGAATGAACAAGTTCCGGTAGTGGGAATAATATATCCATTCGGAGGTGGTTTTGCAAGCAAAAAGGGTGCACGGGCGGAAATCGGCAGGGGTCGTGGGCGGGACAACCCCAAAAGGAGGGGGCGCTGCTGCGATAACCCTGGGGGAGGCCGCGCAGCAGCGCCTTGTGTGGGACTCTTATTTGATGAATTCCATCCGCTTCGACTGCTCAAAGCCGGAGG
>JAKQIZ010000089.1 GCA_029561465.1 Deltaproteobacteria bacterium
GCCCCCCGTCCCGATAGACGCCCCGGGGCGCCCCGTAAATATCCCGGATCCCGGCGACGAGAAGGGGGATCGCCCCCGAGGCCACCAGGGCCGGTTTGAAATTGGTGGTGTTGAGAGGTACATAAACACCCCGGAAATCCGGCCGCAAGGTGAAGGCCGGGGGCTTGGGGCCGCTGAAAAAGACCACCCGTTCCTGAAAGTTATAGAGCCAGGACCGCTTCACCGTATTGGCGAGAAAGGCGCCGGCGAATCCCAGTCGCTGTAGCAGGGGATTTTTGGAAGCGGCGAGGCGCCTGGAACGGGCCGTGATGACGGCCAGGCGGTAGTTGCGGGAGTTCAGGGCGAAGGGCAAGGCGTCGTTTTCGATGGCCCGGTCGATGATGGAGATGAGGGATTCCCGGATGGTGGTTGGGCGGTCCGTCCGGGTATATATCGTTTCGATGTAGGCCTTCCGAAGTGCGCGATAGCTCTTTTCCGCCTCCGGCTGAATCCAGGCGGCGAAGCGCCAGGCCCCCGCCGAGGCCCCGATGAGGGTCAGGGGTCGCGTCCGGCCCAGGACCTGCTCCTTGATGAGGGTCAGGTCGAAGCCGCCGGCGATTAACCAGCGCGGACCCACCGCCGGACCGGCGTAACAGGTGACGGCATCCAGGGTGAAGCCTCCATCGCGAATCCGCCGGAAAGCCCCCGGTCCGGCCTTGACGCAGAGCCTGTTCATAGCCGCCCCTTTCCTCAAATCACCTTGACACAAGCGGTGTGGTTTTGTAGAGTGATCCAGTTTTCCTCCCATCCTCCGTCGGGAGGTGGGTATTGATGCAAAACGAGGGCGCGTTAATAGGCAGAATTTGTTGACTTTGTCAATGGGAGAGCCATAAAAAAATGTCTGTTCGAACCCAAGTGCTCACGATGGCCAGGGAGGCAAAAATGGCCGCCGCCGTCTTGAGCGTTCTATCCGCGGCGGATAAGAACCGGATCCTCCGGGCGGTAGGAGCGGCCCTACGGGAAAATGCCTCGTATCTGCAGGAGGAAAATGCCCGGGATGTAGCCGCGGCGGCGGAAAAGGGCCTGCCGGCGGCGATGATCGATCGCCTCACTCTTAAGGAAGCGACCATTGCGGCGATGGCCGCGGGATGCGACGAGGTGGCGGCCCTCGACGATCCCGTGGGCAAGATCACCTCCATGTGGCGCCGTCCCAACGGCCTGCTGGTAGGTCGGATGCGCATCCCCCTGGGGGTGATCGGCATCATCTATGAATCCCGGCCCAACGTCACGGTGGATGCCGCCGCCCTCTGCCTCAAGTCGGGGAACGCCGTGATTCTCCGGGGCGGCTCCGAGGCCATCAATTCCAATCGGGCCGTTGCCGGCATCATCACGGACGTGCTGAAGAGAGGGCCTCTACCTCCGGATGCGATTCAACTCGTTCCCATGACGGACCGGGAGGCGGTTTACGAGCTGCTCCAGCTCGAGGAATGGATCGATCTCATCATCCCCCGGGGGGGAGAGGATCTGATCCGCACCGTGGTGAGCCACTCGAAGATCCCCGTCATCAAGCATTACAAAGGTGTTTGCCACGTCTTCGTGGATGAGACCGCGGAGTTGGAGATGGCGGTGCGGATCTGCATGAACGCGAAGGTCCAGCGCCCCGGGGTCTGCAACGCCCTGGAGACGCTCCTGGTGCATCGGGAAATTGCCCCCCGGTTCCTTCCCCTTTTGGCGGAACAATATCGACAGGCGGGCGTCACGCTCCGCGGCTGCCCCGTGACGCAGGAAATACTTCCCGGAGTTGCCACCGCAACGGAGGCGGACTGGCACGCGGAATATCTCGACCTGATCCTGGCCGTAAAAGTGGTGGAAGATCTGGACGCCGCCATGGACCACATCCGGCGCTACGGTTCCCTCCATACCGAGGCGATCGTCACGAGCGATTACGGCCGGGCCCAGCGGTTTCTTCAGGAAGTTCAGTCCTCGACGGTGCTCGTCAATGCCTCGACGCGGTTCAGCGACGGATTCGAGCTGGGGCTCGGGGCGGAAATCGGCATCAGCACCACCAAACTCCATGCTTACGGGCCCATGGGACTGGAAGAGTTGACGACCTCCAAATTCATCATTTACGGAAACGGGCAGGTGAGAACATGAAATGGGGACTGCTGGGCGGGACCTTCGATCCCATCCATATCGGCCATCTGCGTTGCGCCGAGGAAATCCTGGAGATATTCGATCTGAACCGGATCATGTTTATCCCCGCTTCCCGGCCGCCGCACAAAATCGACGGCGAAATAACCTCCTTCTACCACCGGGAGCAGATGGTCCGGTTGGCCATCGAAAACAATCCTTCCTTCTCCTTTTCCGATGCGGAAAACAGGAAGGAAGGCAAATCCTATTCTGTGGAGACCGTGGAGTTCATCCTCAAGAAGTACCTGCAGAACCTGGAACTGTACTTCATCGTCGGCCAGGATGCCTTTCACGCCATCACCACCTGGAAAGACTGGGAAAAGCTGTTGCAGCTATGTAATTTCGTCGTGATGACCAGGCCGGGATACGAGAACAAGGGATTGGCCGGAATCCTGCCGCCGGAGTTTTCCTCCCGCTTTCACTACGAAGCCCGGGAAAACGGTTTTCGGGGACCCACGGGCTACATGATCTATTTCCGGGAGGTCACTTTCCTGGACATCTCCTCGAGCCGCATCCGGCAGCGGGTCCGGGACGGCAAATCCGTCACCTACCTGACCACGGACCCGGTGCGCCACTACATCATCAATAAAGGTCTCTATCGCAGCCTATAAAACGACTTCGGAAACGGAAGGAGGTTAAGCGGCATGCAAGTCCTTGTTTACGGAGCTTTATCCGCGGTTCTTACCCTTGTGTTTCTGCTGTCTTCCCCCCCGCCCGGCCATGCCTTCCGTTGTGGCAGCGGCATGGTGAGCGTGGGCGATTCCAAGGGGAAGGTTCTAATCGAGTGCGGCAAGCCCACCTTCAAAGAGAAGGTGGCGGACCGGGAGACCCGCTATGCGTCAACGGGAAAAAGCACGAAAGGGAAAAGCGGCAAGACCACCAAAACCGTTGAGCAGTGGACATACAACTGCGGCAAGGACGATTTCATCTATATCCTGACCTTCGAGGGAGGCAAACTCATCCGGGAGGATACGGACGGCCGGGGCCGCGGCGAATCGGAATGCAAGGGCCGTTGATGACGAAACCGGTAAAGCCGGGGATTTCAACAGGAACCGGAATCAGAGCTCTTTTGCCTCCCTGTTGATCTTCAGTTTTCCCTCTTTGATCATGGCGCTTTTACTCGCCTCGATCCAGGTCTGAATCGCTTCGTTCCTTTTCAGGTGCAGGCAGGCCCTCCTTATCTGCTCTTTCTGGTCCGCCGGGAGTTCCTGTTCCGACTTTTCCCGCCCCCGGAGCTCGACGAGGAGATGATCGCCATCGATCGTAAATATCTCGTCCCCGTAAGGTTTTTTGGGGGAGAGTAGGAAGAGTGCCCTTGTCAATTGGCCGGACGATCCAATCCGGGGGACCGGGCCGGTGGGAAGGAAGAAGCCCGTCTCCTCGATTTTGAGCTTCATGTCCCGGCCGATATCCGCCAGTTTTTCACCTTTCCGCAGGCGGGCTAGGGCGGCATCCGCCTCCTGCCCGGCCCGGCGCCGCCCCTCCGCAACTATATAGCGGCTCCGGATCTCTTTTTCGATCTCCTTGAGCTCTGGGGTATAAGCGGGTTTCCTTGCCCCGGCCTTGATCAGGTAATAGCCTCGTTCCGAGGAGATGACCTTGCTTAGTTCATCCTTCTGGAGGGAAAAGACGGTTGGGGCGAAATCGGGGAGCCGCCGGAAAATCTCTGGGGGTTCCTTTTCGGAAAAGAATCCCGTTTCTGTCACCTTCAGGCCCTGGGCGGCAGCGTAGGCTTCAAAGTTTTCCTGTTGATATATCGTTTCCCGGGCCTGGCGGGAGGCCTCGAAAGCCAGCTTCATCGCCTGGGCGCGCTTGATCTCGGCGATGATGCGATCCCGGACACCGGCGAGCGGCACGGTCTTGCCGTCCTTTGTCCATTGTTGCTTGCGGTTTTCGTAGAAATCGGCAATCTCGTTGTCCGTAACCTTCACCTTGCCCGTGAAGTCCTCCGGGGCAAACAACAGGTACTTGATCCGGATCTGCTCGGGGGTGCGAAAATCGCCCTGGTGCTCCTTCCGGTACTTTTCCAATTCCGTGGTTCCGGCTTGGACCCTGCCGGCAAAATCGCCGCCCCGGAACCGGATGAAGGCGAGGTTGATCTTTTCGCTCTGGGCCTGGTAAAAGTTCCGCACCTCCTGATCGGAAACATGGATGCCGTCCTGAATCAGGTCCTCGACCTTCATGATCAGCAGCGATTTCCGCTGGTCGTTTTCAAAGTCTTCCGGGGTGATTTTATTGTAACGCAACATCTGCTGATAAAGGCGGGAATCGAAGGCACCGTCCCGCTGAAAGGCGGGGATTAGGGAGATGTAGGTGCGGATTTCGTCGTCCGTGACCATGATCTTGAGATCCTGAGCCTTCTTCATCAAGACGGCCTGGTAAATGAGCTTGTTGAAGGCCTGCTCCTTGAGATTCAAACCCTTCATCATCTCTTCCGTCATTCTACCCCCGAAACGACGGTTGTACATATCGACAAGGCCTCGATACTCCTTTTCGTATTCCATATAGGTGATGATTCTGCCGTCAACCGTGGCGATGGCCTCCGCCTTTTGCCGCCCGGTCATGGATCCGAAGTAGAAGATAAAGACGATGATGATGATGGCGAGGAGGAGCTTCATGAGCCAGTTGCGGGCATGTTTTCTCATCAGTTCAAGCATGGGTTTCCTCTTGGCAAGTTTTTTAATTCGGTATGGTTATTATAGTCCCAATCAAAATGCAATCACCTTTTTAAAAAGGCATTGCTTAGGTGGGGGAAATAGGCTATAGGATTACGCCAGTACGCTTTTTACAAAGCGTAAACATAATAATTTATTGAGAAAACACAGGAGGCCGCAAGCGTGCTTTTTGATTTTATTCTGGGAAAATTCTCCAACGACCTGGCCATCGATCTGGGGACAGCCAATACCCTGGTGTACGTGAAGGGGAAAGGTATCGTCCTGAGCGAGCCGTCGGTGGTGGCGGTGCATATGGATTCCAAAGGCGTCAAGAAGGTGCTCGCCGTGGGAGCGGAGGCCAAAAAGATGGTGGGGCGGACCCCGGGTAACATCCGGGCGATCAGACCCATGCGGGACGGCGTCATCGCCGATTTCGACATTACCGAGGAAATGCTCCGGCATTTTATCCTGAGCGTTCATAACCGCCGCACCCTGGTGCGGCCCCGGATCATTGTCTCCGTGCCATCGGGCATCACCCAGGTGGAGAAGCGGGCGGTTCGGGAAACCGTGGAGTCCGCCGGCGCCCGGGAAATATATCTT
>JAKQIZ010000126.1 GCA_029561465.1 Deltaproteobacteria bacterium
CCGGGCCCTGGACCTCCACCTCCAGGAGATCTTCCGGGAGACCATGGAACTCCTCTGCCCCGGCGATCCCCGGGAGGATCTGGAGGCCTATGGCCGTCTCGATGAATGGCGGCTCTTCGAGACCGTCCGCCGCTGGACCGAAGGGGAAGACCCCCGCCGCAGGCGTCTCGGTCGGGAGTGGCAGCGCCTGTACGGCCGGCAGGTGAAATGGAAGATGTCCTATTCCACGGAGATATCGGTGGAAAACGTCCAGAGGGGAACGAGCTTCGCTTCGGCGGGAGATTACGAGGAGCAGATACGCCGCCGTCTGCCGAGATCCCTGCGTAAAATCGCCCTCCGGGTGGATCTGGCCACCCAGGACCCCCGGCCCATCAATCCCATGGTCCAGACGGACAAGCAGATCAACGTCTTCAACCCGGCCCTGGGCAAGACATCCCAGGAGCCCCTGCGGGACATCTACCGGTTCATTCCCGCCCGGATCGTTCACTTCCGGGTCTTTACCATGAATCATGAGCATGACGCCGCGGTCGCCGCCGCGGCGGAGCAGTCCCTGGAGAATCCCCGCGCGGCATCGCGGACGAATATATGAGCGGATCATGATGGTGAAGATACCGATGCCGGAAACGACCGATATGACCCTCTTCGTCCGGTCCAAGGGCGAGGAGGTGGACCGCTGGAACCGCCGGCGCATCGTTGACGCCTTGATCCGGGAAACGGGGATCGACGTCGCGACGGCGGAGGCGGTGAGCATCGATGTGGAGAAAGGCCTCTTTGCCTCCGGGGTCTCGGTGCTGACGACCTCCCTGATCCGGGAACTCGTGGATGCGAAACTCGTGGAACGGGGGCTGGAGAAGGCCCGCCGGATGCACGCCCGCCTCGGCTTTCCCCTTTATGACGTCGATCAGCTCATCCTCCACCACAACAAGGAAGACGCCAACGTCCCGCACGGGCCGGAAGGGACGAATCTGGTTCTGGCCCAGGGGATCAAACGGGAATACGCCCTGTACAGCATCTTCACCCAGGAGGTCGGCGACGCCCACATCCTGGGTGATTTTCACATCCACGGCCTGGGATTTGTGGACCGTCCCTTCTCGGGCTGCCAGAATCTGGAATACCTGAAGAGATTCGGACTCAATCTGCCCCGCTCCCTGAATGTCGCCAAACCCGCCAAGCACGCCGAGGTGCTGCTGGCCCACATGGTACGATTCGGAGCCGTCCTGCAAGGCTATTTCGCCGGCGTCATCAGTTGGAACTTCGTCAACCTGTCTTTCGCCCCTTACCTGGCCGGCATGTCCGACCGGGAGGTGCGGCAGTTCGCCCAGATGCTCGTTTACGAGTTTTCCCAACTGACGGCGGCCCGGGGCGGGCAGGCCATGTTCACCGACATCCATCTCTTCTGGGAGGTCCCCGAGCCGCTGCGGGATTTGCCCATGATCGGGCCGGGGGGGGCGCCCACGGGGAGGGCCTGCGGGGATTACGAAAGCGAGGCGCAGCGTCTGGCCCGGGCCCTCTGCGAGGTATTCCAAAAAGGGGACGGTATGGGCAAGCCCTTTATCTTTCCCCGTCCGGTGGTGCACATCACCCCCCGCTTTTTTGCCGCCCCCGGGCATGAGGAGTTTCTCCTTCAGGTCTGCGCGGTTGCCGCCGACAAGGGCAATCCCTGCTTCGTCCTGGAAAGGGAAGGGGATGTTTATGGGCTGGGGGGGCTGGGGATACCGGCGGCGCCGGAAGATGCCGCCGCCCCCTGGCGACAGCGCGTGGCGGCCATTCAGAACATCAGCATCAACCTTCCGCGCCTGGGCTACCGGGCCACCGGAGACGAAAAGGAGCTCTTCTCTCATCTGGAGACCCTCATGGATCTCGCCGCCCAGGCCCATGCCCAGAAACGGACGTTTCTGGAAAGATTGCTTTCCTATGGCGATCAGGGTCCTCTGTCCCTGCTGGCCATGAATCTTGACGGCGCCCCCTATCTGCGGCGGGAACGGTCCGCGTATCTCCTGGGAATGGTGGGCCTGAACGAACTGGTGCGGGTCATGACGGGAAAATCCCTCCATGAATCGCCGGCGGCGGAGGAATTCGGACTCCGGGTGATCGCCTTTATGGCCGGGCAGGCCAAGGCCTTGAGCGCCCGTTACGACCTTAACCTGGTCCTGGACCAGCCCCATGCCGAAACGACGGCGCATCGCTTCGCCCGCCTGGACCTACGCTATTTTTCCCCTCCCGCGGGACGCCATGTGCGGGGCGATATCACGGCGGGGTCGCTCTACTACACGAATTCCACCCATCTGCCCGTTTCCGCCCCCCTGAAGCCCGCGGAACGTATCCGCCGGGAAGGGAAATTCCACCCTCTGATCGGGGCTGGCGCCGCCGTCCAGATCTGGCTGGGGGAAAAGCCGGCGCCTCCGTCCGGACTGGCGGAACTGCTCACCTGGGCCTATCGGGATACCTCCTGCCGACAGCTCATCTTTTCCCCGGAGTTTACCGCCTGCCGGGATTGCGGCGGCACCTTTCCGGGCCTCAAGTCGCGGTGCGACCGGTGTTCCTCCGCTCATGTGGACGGGATCGCCAAGATCACCCAGTATTACAGCCGGGTTGCGGACTGGAACAAGGGCAAAATCGCCGAACTGGGGGACCGCCGCCGCCACGAACAATTTGACTTTCCCTGATCGCCTTCACGAGAATCGTCCTGACGGCCTTGACACCGGGAGGCGCGATAAATATATTAGCGCCGCTTTGTGAAGGAAGGACGGATATGGAAGACCTCATCGTCAAAATATTCAAAGACAGCAGCCGGTTGCAGGAAAGCTTCGTCAACGACAACCTCTCCGGCATCGTCCGGGTCGTAGAGATGATGACCGTGGCGTTGAAGGCGGGCAACAAGATCATGATCTTCGGTAACGGGGGCAGCGCCGCGGACGCCCAGCATCTGGCGGCGGAGTTCGTGAACCGTTTCCTTATCGAACGGCCGCCCCTGCCGGCCATCGCCTTGAGCACCGACACTTCCATTATCACCAGCATCGGCAACGATTATGATTTTTCCGAGATCTTCAGCAAGCAGATCCGGGCCCTGGGCCAGACCGGCGACGTCGCCTGGGGGATCAGCACCAGCGGCAGGTCGCGGAATGTTTATAAGGGTCTGGAACAGGCAAAGAAAATGGGATTGACGACCTTCGCCCTGACGGGAAAGGACGGCGGCGACATCGCGGGGATCGCCGACTACAACCTCAATGTGGCTTCCGAAAGCACCCCGCGGATCCAGGAGGTCCATATCACCCTGGGACACGTCCTCTGCCAGATGGTGGATCTCAAGCTCTTCCAGCGTCCGGATCTGAAATGAAGTTTAAGTTATGAAAATGGTTCGATCATGGTGAAAAAGACAAGAAAAGAGATTAATCCTCAGCAGGACGTCCGGGAGACGGGCGCTGCGGAGACCGGAGAAGAGACGACGGGGACGGCGCCGGAGGATCTCCAGGCGTCGCCGGTGGACCGGGAACTGGAGGAAAAGACGCGGGAATGCGCGGAGAACTACGACAGATACCTGCGCGCCGTGGCGGAACTGGATAATTACCGGAAACGGGCGGCAAAGGAGAAGGCCGAGGCCATCAAATACGGCAACGAAAGCCTGATCCGGGAGCTGCTGCCCCTAACGGACAGCCTGGAGCGGGCCTTGCAGCATGCCGATAAATCCAATGATTTCGAATCCTTCAAAAAGGGATTGGGGATGCTTAAGGATCAGCTCCTCTGCTGTCTGGGCAAACACGGCGTGGAGCCCATCGAGTGCGCCTGCAAGCAGTTCGACCCGAACTACCACGAGGCCCTCATGCAGGTGACGAGCCGGGAACACGAAAACAATCAGATCGTGGACGAACTGGAAAAAGGATATCTGTTGAACGGCAGATTGTTGCGGCCCGCCAAGGTGACCGTCTGTAAACGGCCCGACGACAACGGGACGTGTTGAACAAGAATCGGGTTAATTAAGGAGGATATATAATCATGGGAAAAATAATCGGTATTGACTTGGGAACCACCAATTCCTGCGTGGCGGTCATGGAAGGCGGCGACCCGGTGGTAATTGCAAATCAGGAAGGAAACCGGACGACCCCCTCGGTGGTTGCATTTACGGAAAGCGGCGAAAGACTGGTGGGACAGGTAGCCAGGCGCCAGGCCATTACCAATTCGGAGAATACCGTATATGCAGTCAAGAGGCTCATCGGCAGAAAGTACAGTGCCAAGGAGGTCCAGTACGACAAGGGCATCAGCTCCTACCGGATCACCGAGGCGGCCAACGGCGACGCCCAGGTGACCGTGCGGGACCGTAATTACAGCCCGGCGGAGATCTCCTCCATGGTCCTGGTAAAGATGAAACAGACGGCGGAGGACTACCTGGGAGAAAAGATTACCGACGCGGTGATCACCGTTCCGGCCTATTTCAACGATTCCCAGCGTCAGGCCACCAAGGACGCGGGGAGGATCGCCGGCCTCAACGTCCGGCGGATCATCAACGAACCTACGGCGGCGGCCCTAGCCTATGGTCTGGATAAGAAAAAAGAGGGCAAAATCGCCGTCTTCGATTTGGGCGGCGGCACCTTCGATATTTCCATCCTCGAGATCGGCGACGGGGTATTCGAGGTCAAGTCCACCAACGGCGACACCCATCTGGGCGGCGAGGATTTCGATCAGCGGCTCATCGACTTTTTGGCTACGGAATTCAAGAAGGATCAGGGCATCGACATCCGGAGCGATCGGATGGCCCTCCAGCGCCTTAAGGAGGCGGCGGAGAAGGCAAAGATCGAGCTCTCGACGGCCATGGAGACGGACATCAATCTCCCCTTCATCACCGCCGACGCCTCCGGTCCCAAGCACATGAATATCAAGCTGACCCGGGCGAAACTGGAAGCGCTGGTGGAGGAGCTCATCGCCAAGGTGGAGGCCCCCTGCCGAATGGCGATGCGGGACGCCAATCTTTCTCCCCAGGACATCAATGAGGTGATCCTCGTGGGCGGGATGACGCGGATGCCCCGGGTGCAGCAGAAGGTCAAGGAAGTCTTCGGTAAGGAGCCCAGCAAGGGAGTAAATCCCGATGAGGTCGTGTCCGTCGGCGCCGCGATTCAGGGTGGTGTCCTGGCCGGGGATGTCAAGGATGTCCTTCTCCTCGACGTGACGCCACTGTCGCTGGGGATCGAAACCCTGGGCGGGGTGATGACGAAACTCATCGAGAAGAACACCACCATTCCCACCCGGAAGAGCCAGATATTTTCCACGGCGGCGGACAATCAGCCAGCGGTGAGCATCCACGTCCTGCAGGGCGAACGGCCCATGGCGGCGGACAACCGCACCCTGGGTCGTTTCGAACTCGTCGGGATTCCTCCGGCGCCCCGGGGTCTGCCCCAGATCGAGGTTACCTTCGACATCGATGCCAACGGCATCGTCCATGTTTCGGCGAAGGACCTGGGCACCGGGAAGGAGCAGAGCATCAAGATCACCGCCTCCAGCGGCCTTTCGGAAGAGGAGATCCAGAAGCTCGTGAAGGATGCGGAGTCTCATGCCGATGAAGACAAGCGGAAGCGCGATCTCGTCGAAGCCCGGAACCATGCCGACTCCTTTGTGTACAGCGTGGAAAAGAACATCAAGGAATTCGGCGACAAGATCGACGCCGCGGAAAAGACAAAGATAGAGGATGCCATGGCCAAGGTCCGGAAGTCCATCGAAGGAGACGATCTCGAGGCCATCAAAAAGGCCCAGGAGGAACTGACCACCGCCTCCCATAAACTGGCCGAGGCCATGTATGCCAAGACGGCGGAACAGCAGGGAGGTCCGGGCGCCGGTGCGACCGGCGCCGGCGCCGCCGGGGCGGGCGCCGGGACCCAGGCGGGCGGCGGCAAGAAGGACGACGACGTCGTGGACGCCGATTTCGAGGAAGTGAAATAGCGGGTAGCGACCAGATAGAACCGTGGTGGAACTCTTGACCTATCCCGGTCCCTTTTCGGGAGGTGCGTTTTCTGGAGTTCCTGGGGCCGGCGGGACCACATAGGCCAAACACATTTAGAAAAAACAGCTTTGCCGGGGCCCGGAAGTTTGCTAAGGAACTTCCGGGCCTTTTATTGAGGAGAAGATCATGCGTTATCTGTTGACCAACGACGACGGCATCTATGCCAAGGGGCTGGCGGCGCTTCATCGGGAACTCTCCCGGGACGCCGAATGCCTGGTGGTTGCCCCGGAGGTGGAGCAGAGCGCCGTGGGACACGCCATTACCCTTTTTCGGCCCCTCATGGTCCGGGAGGCCCGGAAAAACGGCGCCGCGCTCGGTTATGCCGTGGCGGGAACGCCGGCGGACTGCGTCAAACTGGGGATCCGGGCTCTAACCGGCGGTCCCGTGGACCTCGTCGTTTCCGGCATCAACCGGGGCGCCAACGTGGGCGTCAATGTCCTGTACTCGGGCACCGTTTCCGCGGCCACGGAAGCGGTCATCCTAGGCATCCCCTCCCTGGCGATTTCCCTGGATACCCATAAAGATGCGGATTTTGGCTTTGCCGCCCGCTTCGCCCGGAAAATGGCGGCGTTTATCCTGGCCAAGCCCTGGCCGGGAACGGCGGTGAACGTCAACATCCCCGCCCTCCCCGAGGAGGAGATCAAGGGGGTGGTCGTGGTCAAGCAGGGGCGGACGCGTCTTCTGGAGAATTTCGAGCGCCGGGTGGACCCCCGGGACAACATCTACTACTGGCTGGCCGGGGAGACGCAACTGGCCG
>JAKQIZ010000151.1 GCA_029561465.1 Deltaproteobacteria bacterium
TTTCCGATCTGGAACGGGGTGAACAGATGCTTGAACATGACGCCTCCTCGCGGGTCTTTTTTTGAAAAAGTATAGGGCAGGGCGGCAGGGGTGTCAAAGGAATTTTGCCCCGCCGGACGGAGGCTAGATGGGCGGGGACGCCGCGGGCGGCCCGGGGTCAGTGCGGACAGAGCCACGCCAGTGGCGTGAAGAGGGCACACTAATCCGGACTATTGAAACCTTTTTTTCCAGGTTGCGTTGGAAATGATTGATGGGCAAATAGAAAAGGAGCGCCTTTTGAGAAATCGCACCTAAGATTTCATTAAGTTGGTAGGCTGCATTCTCATGATTTCACTTTTTACGGAGGCATTGAATATGGACTGACATTGCTTCCATTGATTATCAATCGAAATCTGTTTTGAAGCGGTAACCGATGCCGGGTTCGTTCAGCAGGAAGCGGGGGCGGGTGGAATCGGCCTCGATTTTCTTTCGCAGTTGGTTCATGAAAACACGTAGGTAATGGGTCTGTTCGATATAGGGCGGCCCCCAGACTTCTTTAAGGAGTTGCCGGTGGGTCATGACCCGGCCGGCATTTTCGACCAGGACGGTCAACAGCCGGTGCTCGATGGGGGTAAGGTGGATTTCCCCGCCGCTGCGATAAACTTTTCTCTTGAGGAAATCGATCTTCAGGTCTTCCACGGTAAAGATTGCCTCGCCCGGTTCCGTACTTTTTAACGCCCCGTGCCGCAGGGCGACGCGGATTCTGGCCAGCAGTTCCCCGGCGCCGAAAGGCTTCGTCAAGTAGTCGTCCGCGCCGTTGTCGAGGGCCTTGATTTTATCTCCTTCCTGGTCCCGCGCCGAGATGACGATAACGGGCAGGGAGGTCCATTCCCTCAGTTTGGCGATTACCTCCAGACCGTCCATATCCGGAAGTCCCAGATCGAGAAGGATAATGTCGGGATTCCTCATGGCGGCCTGGGAAAGCCCCTCGGCGGCGGTCTCTGCTTCGATCACGGCATAGCCTTCACTCTGAAGGGTTAACCTGAGGAACCGCCGCATCTGTCTTTCGTCTTCAACCAGGAGAACGGTCCCCGTATTTTTCGTCATGGCAACTCCTTCTCCGGGATCATGGTCGGCGGCGCTCCCTCGATGGGAATGACAAATTTAAAAACGGCGCCGCCGTCCGGCCTGTTTTCGACCCAGATACGTCCGCCGTGCGCCTCCACGATGGTGCGGCAAATGGAGAGACCGATGCCGGCGCCCATCCGCGTCCGGGTGCCCCGGGTAAATTTGCTGAAAATCGCCTCTTCTTCATGGACCGGAATGCCGGGACCCCGGTCGGCAATGGCGATCATGACCTCCCCCTGCTGCGCCTCGGCGGCGATTTCGATGGGGGTGCCGGGGGGGGTGTGCCGCAGGGCGTTTTCCAGGAGATTGGCCAACACCTGCTCCATCAACAGGGTGTCGAAGGGGATCAGCGGCATGTCCGGCGGGATGTTCAATGCCAGCGACCGCTCTTGGAGGCGCGGGGCAAAACGGTTGAGGATGACCCCGATGATTTCCTCCAGGGGCTGCCATTCCTTGCGCACCATGATGGCGCCGGATTCGAGGCGGGTAAGATTCAGGACATTGCGAATGATCCGTTCCAGCCGTTCCGTTTCTTCATGGATAGTCCTCAGCAGTTCCAGCCGTGCCGGGGTAGTGAGATCCGCGTCCTTTTCCAGCAGTGTGCTTGCCGCCCCCGCCACCACGGCCAGCGGGGTCCTCAGATCGTGGGAGACGGAACTCAGGAAGGTGTTCCTGACGATCTGGGCCTCCGCTTTCAGGCGCTCTTCGTGAGCCTCCTTGGCCAGAAGGACCCTTTCCATGGCCATTGCGGTTTGCGTCACGAAACTCTCCAGAAAGTGGATTTCTTCGGGATCATATCCTTCTCTGGGAAATTCGGGAAGAACGCCGACCACCCCCACGACGCCCGTGGAGGCCACTATGGGCAGGTAGAGGGCTTTGGCCCCCGGGAGCGTGTCCGTGCCCATGCCGGCGACATGCCGGTTTTTGAAGACCCATTGGGCGACGCTCTGTTCCTTGCGGTCCAGGGCAAAGGTGCCCGTTCTCGTTTCCATGGTGGTCAGTTCCCCCTGTTCGTCGCGGATGAGGAAAGCGATCCGGCTGTGGAACACCTCGCTGATGTGTTTGGCTGCAACGTCGAAGATCATGCCTTTCTTGCGCTCCCGGGCCAGTTTGCGGCTTAGTGCGTACAGGGCGGCGGTGCTTCGCTCCCGGTTGCGCGACGCTTCCGCCTGCTCCCGGATTTGCAGCGTCATCCGGGTTATGACGTAAGCCACAAAGAACATCACCCCGAAGGTCACCAAAAAACGGACGTTGTTTACGGCAAAGGTTAAATAGGGCGGCACGAAGCAGAAGTCAACAGCGGCCACGCTCAACAGCGTTGCGACCAGGGCGGGCCAGCGTCCCGTCCGGGTGGAGATGATGACGATGCCCAGCAGATAAATCATGGCGATGTCCGTCCGGTCGAAATAGGGAAACATCAAACCGGCCAGGGCGGTGCAGAGGGCTACGCCCCCCAGGCACCAGTGCCATTCCCGCGCCCTGATCCCGGGCAGTTGCATGTTGAGGGCGGGCTTTTTGACTGCTTCCGGGGCATCGCCGGTGATCACGGAAATCTCGATGTCGCCGCTGCCCCGGACGATCTCGTCCAGCGGCGATCCGAAGAGTTTGTCCTTCCAGCGCGGATGCGTCGGTTTGCCGACAATGATCCTGCTGACATTGCGTTGGCGGGCATAGTTGAGGATCTCCTCGCTGGCCTTGTGCCCTGCCAGGGTCACGATTTGCGCCCCCAGGCTTTCCGCCAGCCGCATATGCTCCACCAACCGCCGCTTGTCCTCCGCGGACGGCTTGACATGGGACGGGGCCTCTACATGCACAGCAATCCATTCCGCCCGGAGCACCGCCGCCATCCGGCGGGCGGCGCGGATCAGCCGGATGGAGCGGGGGTTCGTGCCGATACAGACCAGAATCCTTTCCGCGGCCGGCCAGATCTCCCGGACGCCCCGATCGCGCCGGTAGCTTTCCATCTGGTCGTCCACCCGCTCGGCGGTGCGACGCAACGCC
>JAKQIZ010000157.1 GCA_029561465.1 Deltaproteobacteria bacterium
CCGTTATCTGATGGAGCTGTTCAGAAACGACCTTTCTTTAGCCCTGGCCGCCTACAATGCCGGAGAAAACGCCGTCATCAAACACCGGGGCATTCCTCCCTACCGGGAGACCCAAAACTACGTCCAGCGCGTCCTCAGTCACTACCACCAATTCCGTAACCATTGACAATGTTGAGGTTGAGGAGTTCATCGACCGCGATGGGCCTGCATGACCTCTTAGGCGCCACTGGGAACTCCAAAGCATTCAAATCAATTTCGTTTATTTTTTTGGGCAATTTGACTCAGGTCGGGAGAGTCTTTATCAAGCCGATCCGTCAGGGTAAATGACGCTCGCCATCAAACCGTCCCCTCGATGTATAAATATCTCCGCAGTTTTTCCAGGCGTTTTCCCTTGATACCCTTTATCGCCACCAGGTCTTCCATCTTGCGAATGCCTCCGGGTGAGGAACGGCGTAGTTCCAGAATGCCCTGGGCCGTTTTTTCACCGATGCCGGGGATCATGATCAGTTCCTCTCTTGTGGCGGTATTGATGTTTACGGGTATACCCAGGGCCAGACGGGTTGTCCCCTCCATCCGTCCTAAATGCAGGTGGCGGTTGCTGTCGATCCGCACCGCGTCGCCGTTTCTCAACACCCGCCCAAGCTCGGGAGCGGACGCCGCCACGCTTAGATCGATCGATGCGATCCGAGTCAGCAATTCTGAAAGAGTAGTATTTTCTTCTAGATGATAGATCCCCGCGGCCTGGATGTCCCCGGTGATCTCCACCACCACCGGACCGTTTTGGGCACTGCTGGCGGTGATGGACAATGGTTTGCGCTGATCCCATTCATACGCCGACATAGCTGCATAAACAAATGCGACAACGGCAAGGATTACCAGTAAGCCCTGCCGTTGCCGGTCATTGAGGTTCTCGCCGCAACGGTTATTTTTCCAATTCGAAGGCGTCATGAAGAACCATCACCGCCAATTCCGTGTATTTGGCTTTGACGACGCAGGAGATCTTTATTTCGGACGTGCTGATCATCTCGATATTGATGCCTTCCTTGGCCAAAATGGTGAACATTTTCGCCGCCACGCCGGAATGGCTCACCATCCCCACGCCGATAATGGATACCTTGGCGACGCTGTCGTCTATCTCCACCCGCGCCGCCCCGATGTCATTGGCCGCCTCCTGCACTAGCACCGCGGCCTGTTTCACGTCCTTGCGGGAGACCGTGAAGGTCAGGTCCGTGAAGCCATCGACGCTGGCGTTCTGGATGATCATATCCACCATGATATTATGTTCCGCCAACGGCGTGAACAGGCGCGCCGCGATCCCGGGGCGATCCGGAACGTTGATTACGGTAATCTTTGCCTGGTCACGATCGTAGGTCACGCCGGATACTACTTCCTTTTCCATCTCCTTATCCTCCTTGGTCACCAGAGTTCCCCCTTCGTCTGAAAAAGAAGATTTGACATAAATGGGAACTTCATATTTTTTCGCCATTTCCACCGACCGGGGTTGTAGAACCTTGGCTCCCGCCCGGGCCATTTCGAGCATTTCATCGTAAGAGATCCGCTCCAGACGCCGCGCCTTGTCGTATATATTCGGATCTGTCGTATATACCCCATCCACATCGGTGTATATTTCACAGAGATCCGCCTTCAGGGCCGCCGCCAGGGCCACGGCGCTCGTATCTGATCCGCCGCGGCCAAGAGTGGTAATGTCGTTTTCCTCATCGACCCCCTGGAAACCGGCCACGACCAGCACCGATCCCTTCTTCAGCTCCTCCCGCATCTTCCGGGTGTCCACCTTGGTGATCCGGGCCTTTTTATGCGCCCGGTCGGTATTGATCTTTATCTGGAAGCTGAGAAACGAACGGGCCTTATAGCCCAACCTGTTGAGTACCATGGACAGTAGGGTCACCGTTACCTGCTCCCCCGTGGAGATCAGGGCATCGTATTCCCGGGAATCGGGATCCGCCGCCGCCTGATGAGCCAGATTTATCAACCGGTCCGTTTCCCCGGCCATGGCGGACAGAACGACTATCACGTCATTGCCCGCTTGTTTTGTCTTGATCACCCTCCGGGCAACATTTTCGATGCGTTTTATATCCGCCACCGACGTGCCGCCGTATTTTTGCACCACAAGTGCCATTTCTCAGCAACCTCCCTCTTTACACAAGTTATTTATTTTCCCGATCAGTTCATTATTTCCCGTCAGGATCAATTCCCGATCATTTTCTCCCCGATAAGCGAGATATACAAACAGTGTCCCGGCCGGAAGCAGGGGCAGGATCCTTTCCGCCCATTCGATGACCGTTACTCCCCCTCCGTAGAAATAATCTTCATAACCCATATCTTCCAGATCCTTCACCCCTTCGAGACGGTAGATATCAAAATGGTAAAGGGCCAACTGGCCAGGATATTCATTGATAAGGGTAAAGGTGGGGCTGGTTATGGGATATGCCTCGGGGACAGCCAGTCCCCGGGCGATCCCCTGGGTGAGGCAGGTCTTCCCGGTCCCCAGTTCACCTACCAGGGCGATGACCTCCCCGGGTGACGCTGTCTCCCCGATGATCCTGCCGATCCTCAGGGTCTCTTCAGAACTTTTCGAGGCGATCACAATTTTCATTTTCAGGTCTGCGTCTCCATGATGACCATTGCCAGCGCCAATTCCCGGGTGTGGGTCATACTTAGATGCGTCCGGCAAATTGCCCTTTCCCCGAGCATCCGGAGGCCGCGTTCGGTAAAGGCAAGCCGAGGAAGGCCGGCATTGTTTCGCGCCACTCCCACCTCCCGCAGGTCCAGACCCATACCCAATCCGAGGCCCAGGGCCTTCAGCGCCGCCTCCTTGGCGGCAAACCGGGCGGCAAAATGTATTGCCGGCAGAGCTTTTCCCCGGCAATAGGCTATTTCCTCCGGGGTATAAACCCTAGCGGTGAACCTGTCGCCCCAGCGCCTCAGAATCTTTTGCATCCGTGGGACCTCCACCAGGTCGATGCCGATGCCGGCAATCACGATCTTCCCTTCCTTATCGCATCGGCGACGGCCGCGGCCTTTTTCGCCGCCCGCACCTCGTGGACCCTGACCATCCGGGCGCCGTTGAGGATGCACGCCGTTACCGCCGCCACGTTCTCTTCCCGCAGGTTCTCCAGCGTTTCCCCGGTGATCCGGCCCAGAAACGATTTGCGGGAAGGACCCATGAGAATCGGCCGGCCGAGGACGCGGCATTCCTTAAGCTCCCTGATCAACCTCAGATTGTCCGTGGCGGTTTTTCCGAATCCCAAGCCGGGATCGATGACGATCCGTTCCTCCGGGATGCCTCTGTCCCGGGCATCCTCAATCCGCCCAGCTAGAAAACTGACGATCTCCCCCCACAGCGACCGATAGGAAAGATCCCCCGTTTGCATGTCCCGGGGCGTCCTCAGCATGTGCATGAGGATGACGGCGGCGCCGCTGTCCCTGGCAACCGCGGGCATCTGTTCGTCAAACCTCAGCGCACTGATATCGTTGATGATCTCTGCCCCGGCTGCTATCGCTCTCCCGGCCACCTTCGCCTTGGTCGTGTCGATGGAGATTGGAATATCGGTCCGTCCCGCGACGGCGGCAATCACCGGGAGCACCCGGTTCATTTCCTCCTCCGGCGACACGGGCAAGGCGCCGGGCCGTGACGATTCCCCACCGATGTCGATCACATCGGCGCCTTCCGCCACCAGACGGAGGGCATGGTCCACGGCGCGATCATGTTCCAGGTACCTTCCTCCGTCAGAGAAGGAGTCGGGCGTCACATTGACTATACCCATGACCAGTGTCTTTTCCCCCACGGCGATTTCCCGGCGGGGAGTGATCAATTTCCAGGAGTCACGGTCGATTTTTTCGATCAGTCCCTTCAATCTTTCCGCAAGCACCGACAGCCCGAATGGTTGACCCGCGATCTTCCCGGCGAACCTTCCCAGTTGTTTCCTCGTGCCCATGAGGACCACATCCGTAGCGGGAAGCCGGCAGGACACCGCACCCCGGGCCACGGCGGCATCCCCGCCCACAGCGAGCATTTCCTGCTTGATGATGTTTGCTGCCGGGCAGGAAACCCCCTCCAGGTGAATGTTGAGGTGCTGCATCTTCGGCTGCATGGCCGCGATACCGTGGGGGTCAACACCGGTATCTTGAAGGAGGGCGACGGTCTCGGCAGGGTGGGCAAACTGCAGGTCTCTTAAAAACCACATAGGGAAATCATTCAGACTTCTGCATTATCCGGTTCGGTCTCCCGCATGGGGATGCCGATGATGGCATCGATCTCCGTGGCGTTAAGAACCTCTTTTTCCAACAGTTCCACTGCCAGGTGATTGAGGGTGTCCAGATTCTCCGTCAGGAGTTTTTTGGCCTCCTCGTAACGATCCGAAACTATGCGGGCGACCTCGGCGTCGATCTTCTGGGCGGTCTCTTCACTGTAATCCTTGTGGGTGGCAAACTCCCGGCCAAGGAAGATGGCCTCTTCCTTTTTTCCGTAACTCAAGGGACCCATCGTTTCGCTCATTCCCCACTCGCAGACCATTTTCCGCGCCAGCGCCGTGGCCCGTTCGATGTCGTTACCCGCTCCGGTCGTGAAATCGTTCAGCACCAGTTCTTCCGCCGCCCGTCCCCCCAGGAGGATGGCGATGCTGTTCAGAAGGTATCGACGGCGATAGGTATGCTTTTCATCAATGGGCAACTGCTGGGTCAAACCGAGGGCCCTGCCGCGGGGGATGATCGTCACCTTGTGGATGGGATCCGTTCCCGGCAGCAGCCTGGCGATCAGAGCATGACCGGCTTCATGATAGGCCGTATTGCGCTTCTCCTCATCGCTGATCACCATGCTCCGCCGCTCCGTGCCCATGAGGATCTTGTCCTTGGCGAATTCGAAATCCGCCATACTCACCTTCTCCTTGTTGGTCCGGGCGGCATAGAGAGCCGCTTCATTGATGATGTTCTCGATATCGGCGCCGGAAAAACCCGGCGTCCCCCGGGCAATGACCTGGAAGTCCACATCGTTGTCGATGGGCACCTTACGGGCGTGGACGGCCAGGATCTTCTCTCGTCCCTTCACGTCCGGCAGGGGAACGACGACCTGGCGGTCGAAACGTCCCGGCCGCAACAGCGCCGGATCCAGAACATCGGGGCGGTTCGTCGCCGACACGAGAATCACCCCCTCATTGGATTCGAAACCGTCCATCTCCACGAGGAGTTGATTGAGGGTCTGCTCCCGCTCATCGTGGCCGCCGCCAAGACCGGCGCCACGCTGTCGGCCCACGGCGTCTATTTCATCGATAAAGATAATACAGGGGGCATGTTTTTTCGCCTGGTTGAAGAGGTCCCGGACCCGGGAGGCCCCGACGCCGACGAACATCTCCACGAAGTCGGAACCGCTGATGGACAGGAATGGCACATCCGCCTCGCCGGCAATGGCCCGAGCCAATAGGGTCTTCCCCGTTCCCGGGGATCCGACCAGCAGGAGGCCCTTGGGGATGCGCCCCCCCAAACGGGAAAACTTTTTCGGATCCCGCAGGAATTCGATGACCTCCTGGAGTTCCGCCTTGGCCTCGTCGATCCCCGCCACATCTTCGAAGGTCACCTTGTTCGTTTTGTCCGTCATGAGCCTGGCGCGGCTTTTTCCAAAGGCCATGGCCTTCCCTCCCCCGCCCTGCATCTGGCGCATGAAGAATATCCAGACGCCGATGAGAAGCAGCATGGGAAACCAGGAGATGAGTATCGTCATGTACCACGGGGAATCCTCGGCGGGTTTCGCGGCGATGCGCACATTGGCGGCCTTGAGCTTATCGACGATCGTGGCGTCCTTGGGCATGAAAGTCTTGAAATTTTTTCCGTCCGTGAGCTTGCCGGTGACATTGTCTCCCTGAATGGTCACTTCCCGAACCTGTCCCCGTTCCACATAGGCGACGAAATCACTGTAAACAACACTTTCCTGTTGTCCCTTGGGCTGGGTGAAAAGGTGATACAGCAGGACGAATACCAGACTGATCACCAGCCACAGGGCGATATTTTTCTGCAATTGATTCAAAAGGATGTCTCCTGATACTTGAATTCGCCGCTGAGGCGATGCCCCTCCCTTACAATAACCTTACTCTCATTTCAATGGATTTCTATGCCGGACGCCGGTAATCGATCCGCAAGATCCTCTTTGTTTCCGAAGTGATTTTGAACTCTTCATGAACGCACACACCGGGGATCCAGGCGATCCGCTTGTCGGCCACAATAAGGGGCAATCGTTTGCGCTCGTTCCTGCCGATCTTTCCGTCCACGAAGATGTCCTGCAGCTTCTTTTCGCCCGCCATCCCCAAGGGGCGCATTCGATCCCCGGCGCGAAAGTTTCGCACCATGACCGGCGTACCGGTCCGGTCGCCGTCGAGACAGGCCGTAGCCGTAACCTGGTCGTCGGTTTCCGGGCGGGAATCGCCGCAATTCGCCCGGTCTTTCGCGCCCGGGAGGGGCCTTGTCCGCTCCCGGCAACCCTGACGATCCCCCGCCCCTTCCCAGCGCCGGCAATCAAAATCCTCGCTGATCCGGAATGTCAGGATATCCCCCGTCTCCCGAATCGTCAGTTCTCCGGGTGTGGCCACCGTATAAGCGAAGGCGAAGTCGCGGCCGCCGGTCTCCGGACGGGCCAAGATCAGCCGCCCGTAGTCCCGCTTCGCTTCCAGACCATGGGGAAGGTGGAGACGTCCCGACGGCCGCGGCGCGAAGGCCAGTTCCAGAACCGCCTGGACATGATGAAAAAAAATCCCCTGCTCCACATCTGTTAAGCGCTCCAGCAGATGTTTCACCAGCCGGCGGGAAAGGGCGACCGGCTGCACCCGGATTTTCTCTACTTCCAGGCTGAAACCCTCCGGGGTAACAGCGATGTTCCAAGCCGTCAGGAGACGCTTTACCTGACTCTTAAAGAATTCGTCCTCCTCCTTAAGCACGGCGGCGGTCCGGGCCAGGGCACGATCGATATTCCGGTTGTAATCCCGCCGGAGCAGCGGCAGCAGATCATGGCGAATGCGGTTTCGCAAGTGACGGCGGTCGTCGTTGGAGCGATCCATAACGCAATCCAGTCCCTCCTGAGTGAGGAAGGCCATGATTTCCCGGCGTTCAATGTGGAGAAAAGGGCGGATATAAAGGCCGTCCCGCATTGGGGTCATCCCCTTGAGCCCCTCGGAACCGCTCCCTCGGAAGAGATTCATCAGTACCGTCTCCGCCTGGTCCTGGAGATGATGCCCCAGGGCGATGCGGTGTGCACCTACTGATGCCGCCACCCGTTCCAGAAATTCGTAGCGTACCACCCGGGCCATATCTTCCGTCGATCTTCCCGCCGCCTTTTTCCGCGCCTGGATATCCGCCCGCTCCACTGTCAACGGCACCGCCCGGCGGGAACACAGCTCCCTGACGAAACATTCTTCCGCCTCCGCTTCCCCACGGAGGCCGTGATTGAGATGCGCGGCGGCCACGGAGACTCCGTACTCCTCAGCCAGCATCCGCAGCACCGCAAGGAGGGCCACGGAATCCGGACCCCCGGACAGGGCCACGAGGACCGTATCACCGTCACTGAGCAGGGCGAATTCTTCGATGGCCTTCCGGACCTTTTTCAACATGGCGAAACCGATTAGGGAAATATTATCTCAGCAAAATATATTTTTCAGTTCCGCCAGGTTTTCGCAGGTCACATCGGGTCGCAGGGCAAGGAGCCGCTGCCGTTCCCCGAAACCGTTGAGAAAGGCGCAACTTATAATCCCCGCATTTTTCGCCAGGAGTATATCGTTATGACCATCGCCGACGATCGCCGCTTTTTCCCGGGGAATATGGTAATGATCGAGGTAATGATCGACAAGGCGGGCATCGGGTTTGAGGTAGGGCCGGAAATCTCCGCCGATGATGTCATCGAAATAATGGGCAATGCCGAGACTTTTCACTATTTTAACAGTAAACTCGTGTTTCTTGTTGCTGATCACCATCTTTTTCTTTCCCGCGAAATGGGCCAGACATTCTTCCACTCCGGGATACAGAGCCGTTTTGTCCAGCATATGCTCGCCGTAATAGGCGCTAAAGACGGTCAGCGCCTCCGCCAGGGCGTAATGATGATCCGTCCCCAGGGATCTCCGGATGAGCTCCTGCACCCCGTCACCGACATAGTTCATGATCCGCTTATGCTCCAGCGTAGCCATACCCAGCTTCTCCAGGGTATGATTGACGGCGGCGGCAATATCCTGACCGGTATCCGCCAGCGTGCCGTCGAGATCAAAAACAAATAAATCAATTTTTATCATATGTTACCCTATTCATGCAAAATTGTCCTTGACTGGTATATAGAACTCGGGTTTGAATGGCAAGCAAATCGAGGAATAATTTTTTTCAAGGAGCATGGATATGGAAAAACGACCCTGGACCAAATACGGGGCCTTCTTGGTCATCGCCCTGTTCATGGCCGTATTCGTTCTGGAACTCGATGCCTATGCCCGGGTGGGCGGCGGCCGTTCCTTCGGCAGCCGTGGCTCACGATCTGCCTTCAGCACCTCCAAGCCGTCTCCCAGCCAGCCGTCGAGTCCCACCCGCAGTATGACCAGCCCATCACCGGCGTCGCCACAGTCGCCCCAGCGGGGAGGATTCCTCCGCACCATGGGCGCAGGACTTGCGGGAGGACTTCTGGGCGGTCTCCTCTTCAGCAGCCTCGGCTTCGGTCACGGCGGCGGTTTTGGCGGCGGCATCGGCCTTTTCGATATCATTCTCATAGGCGGAATCTTGTACGGAATCTACTGGTTCCTGAAACGTCGCCGTCAGCAAGAAGCCATGGCCACTTCCCAGACGTCCTTTTATCAGGCCTCCGGACTGCATGCCCAGGCTTTGCCAAGCAATGCCCAACCAGTCGACGTATCATCCCGGGACGACTATGGCGCCGACCACCGGCAGGGTCTCACCCACATCCGGTTGATGGACCCACAATTCAACGAAGATAATTTTCAGACCCTCTGCATGGATATCTTCTTTAAGATCCAGGGGGCATGGGCAAATCGGGACATGGCGTCCGCCCGGTCTCTTCTCACCGACGAGATGTTCCGGATCCTCCAGAGCGAAGCGGAGCAGATGCAACGGGATAAAAAGTTCAACAAGCTGGAAAACATTGCCGTCCGCAACGTGGAAATCGCTGAGGCCTGGCAGGAGGAAGGCCGGGATTATATCACGGTCCGTTTTCTGGCCAACCTTCTCGATTACACCGTCTCGGAACGGGGAGAGTTACTGGACGGCAGCAAGACGGATCCAGTCAAATTCGAGGAATACTGGACCTTTGTCCGCCCCGTGGGCAACAACCCCTGGCAGTTGTCCGGCATCGATCAGGGCAGGTAAATGAAACCGAAAGATCGGATAGCCATTGTCGGGTTGGGCAAGGTGGGAACCGCCATGGGATACCTGTTGAAAAGGGCCGGTTATCCCATCGCCGCAATAGCCGACCGTAATCCCGCGGCATTGGCGAAGGCCCACCCCTATACCGGCGGCCGGATTTGCCCAACCATTGCCGCCGCGCCCCAGGACGCCGATGCCGTACTCATCACTACCACCGACGACGCCATCGCCTCCGCCTGTCGAGAGCTCGCCGGCGCTCTCCACCCCGGCCAGAAGGTGATTCATTGCAGCGGCGCCGGTTCCCTCGACCTTTTGATCTCCGCCCGGGAATCGGGAGCCTTAATCGCCAGTATCCATCCCATCCAGTCCTTCGCCCATGTGGAGGGGGCCATCGACAACATCCCCGGCAGCACCTTCGGGATCACCGCCGGCGAGGAAATCAGGGAGTGGGCCGTGAATTTCGTCCTCGCTCTGGACGGAGCGCCCTTTTTCGTTCCCGACACGGACAAGCCCCTATACCACGCCGCCGCATGTATCGCCTCCAACTATCTGACCACCCTGCTCTATATGGTGGAAGAAATATATCTGCACCTAGGACTGAACCGCGAGGAGGCCATTCGCGCGTTCTGGCCCCTGGTCCGGGGCACCTTGAGGAATATCGAGTCCCGGGGAACCGTAGAGGCATTGACGGGACCCATTGCCCGGGGAGATATCGGGACGGTGGAAAAGCACCTGCTCGCTTTTCAGGATAAGCTGCCTGAATTTCTCCCCGCCTACCGGGCACTGGGTATAACCGCCACGGATCTGGGACTTAAAAAGCGGAGTTTGATGGAAGAAAAGGCAAGCATGATCAAACAACTACTTCAGGGAGGAAAAACATGAGCACACAGGTTCAAATTACCAGGGTGACTACGGCCAAGATTCGGGACATGAAGAAAAAAGGTGAAAAGATCACCATGCTTACCGCCTACGACTATCCCACGGCGGTGGCAATGGATTCCGCCGGCGTGGATATCTTTCTGGTCGGGGATTCTCTGGGTATGGTCGTACTCGGCTACGACAGCACACTGCCCGTCACCATGGAGGACATGCTCCACCACACCAAAGCGGTCTGTCGGGGAACCCAGCGGGCCATGGTGATCGGAGACATGCCATTCATGTCTTATCAGACATCCGTCGCCGAGGGCGTCCGCAATGCCGGCCGGTTTCTCCAGGAAGCGGGCGCCCAGGCGGTAAAGTTAGAAGGTGGACGGGAAGTGGCGGAGGTCACGAGCCGCATCGCCGCCGCCGGGATTCCCGTCATGGCCCATATCGGTCTGACCCCCCAGTCGGTCCACCAACTGGGAGGCTACAAGGTCCAGGGCAAGGGAGACAAGGCGGCCCAGCGCCTTTTGGAAGACGCCAAGATCCTGGAAGAAGCGGGGGCCTTTTCCATCGTCCTCGAATGCGTCCCCAAGGGTCTGGCCAAGGAAATCACCGCCGCCCTTGAAATTCCTACCATCGGCATCGGCGCCGGGGTGGATTGCGATGGTCAGGTCCTGGTCGTCCACGACATGCTGGGTCTCTTCGAGCGGTTCACGCCGAAGTTCGTGAAACAATACGCCCGCATTAACGATCACATCCGGGAAGCGGTGGAAAAATACTGCGCGGAGGTGAAGAGCGGCACCTTCCCCGACGACGCCCACTCGTTTATGTAGCATCCGGCCAAAGGCATATGCAGGTCGATGAGTTGCGTCAGCCACGGTCGTAAATGATCCGGAACCCCTTGTTCACGCCGCCCCGCAGCATCCCGCGGGGCGGTTTTTCATGAACCACCCCGCAGTTAGCTGCGGTGGTGTATCCAAAACGGCAAGGAACGAAGTGTGCTTCAGGGAATATAACCCCGGTAGAATGAACTACCCTGCAGCAAGCTACGGATTACCTAAAACCCCGGGGAACGATGCAAGCTTCGGGGAATATAACCCTGAAAGATTAATATTATCACGCGGTTGTTCGTCACGGCTGCCGTGACTTTTTTCCCATTCCGGCTGCGATCTGTTTGGCCCTGTTGAACGATGTGGTATTGACGACTGTTTTTCCCGCCGGGGTCGTAGCGGCCAGTTCGTGCATCTGTTGCACCCGTTCCTCACTGGGCGGATGGGTGCTCATGGCATCGGAGAGACTCTTGGAAATTCCGCCGCCCCCCTTGGAGGCGCTTTTTTCCATCGCCAGGAGTTTTTCGTAAAATTTCCCCACCTGGTCCTTGTCGTATCCCGCCCCCACAGCGTATTTGAATCCAAGGCGGTCGGCCTCCATCTCGTCCTCCCGGGAGTTTACCAGGAAGGTGTACTTCTGGGCCAGCATCCCGCCACCTGCTCCTACCGCCCCACCCAGGAGGGTCGCTTTGGCATGGCAGGCCGTGTCGTCGGGACCGCAGATCATCCTGCCCAGACCGTAGCCCACGGCGGCGCCTAAAACAGCCCCACCCGCGGCGTACATCCAGGTCTTCTTCCCTTCTTTTTCCATGGCGTACATCCGCTCGGCGGAATGGCGGGCGACAACGTGACCGATCTCGTGGGAGATCACCCCGGCAAGTTCCGCCTCATTGGACGCCGCGGCAATGAGCGGCGCCGTGACGAAGATCTTTCCCGCCGGCATGGCAAAGGCGTTAACGTCCGTCACATCCACCACAGTGAAGTCATAGTGATAAGGATTGCC
>JAKQIZ010000181.1 GCA_029561465.1 Deltaproteobacteria bacterium
GTTCAATCTTACCGCCCTGGTGAAAAACACCGACGATTATACCGTGGCGACCAATGACGGCACCCTGCAAAAATATCCGGAAGTGACCCTGACCGGTGCCAAGGCCCCGCTCTTCGGCTCCCCGGTCAATTATGAGTTCACATCGAATTATGATTATTTTTACCGGGATGCCGGTCAGCGGGGACAATATCTGGACTTCAACCCCACCCTCTCCCTACCGTGGAATGTGGGCGATTATTTCCAGTTGACCCCCTTCGCCGGCGTCCAGGGGACCTTCTGGTGGCGGGACGATAAGTTGGAAGACGGCCTGGCCAAACGGGGCGACCGGGAGGTTTATAAAATGGGCGCCAACCTCGTTTCGGAAGTGCAGCGGATCTTTCCGGTGGGGGGGCAGACCGTGGATAAAATCCGCCATGCCCTGCGCCCCGAAGTTACCTATACCTACATTCCCAATCCCAATCAGGACAGCCTGCCCAACTATGGCACGGTAGTGAGCGAACAGCACACCGTCACCTACGCCCTGACCAATACCCTCATCAGCCGGATTCTGGAAAAAGGGGGTAAGGCAAGGTACCTGGAATTGCTGCGCTTCAAACTGGCTCAGACCTATGACCTCATGGCGGCCGCCGCCAGTGGTGTTCCGCCCGGCACGAACCGCCAGCCCTTCAGCGATGTGGAGATGGAGATCGACTTCAAGCCGTTTTCCTATTTGAGCTTTATGGCCCGGAACAAATATAGTGTTTACGACACGAACTGGACCCAGGCCAATTACGATCTCGGTCTCAACGACAAAAGGGGAGACACTGCCACGGTGACCTACCGCTATACCCGGGATTCTCTGGAAGAAATCAATCTCCTCCTGAAAGCCGTGATCACGAAGGAGCTCAATCTCAACTTAACCTTCAAGCGGGACCTACTCACGGAAAAAAACATCGAGCAGACATACGGGTTCGATTTCCGCCGCCAATGCTGGCATATCGGCTTCAGTTACGGCGATCGGGACAACGACAAGATTTATGAATTCCGCTTCGGAATCTACGGCATGTAAATTTACGGATGTTTTTCCTTGACAAAAAGGGAGAAATTGCGTAGGTTTCCAGCTTCATTTTATGAATTTGGTGATACGGACATGAAAACTTTCAATATCAAAAAGGAAGAAATCAATAGAGACTGGTATGTAGTGGACGGCCAGGGAAAGATCCTGGGCCGGCTGGCCAGCGAGATCGCCCGGCGGCTCCGGGGCAAACACAAGCCCGTTTACACCCCCCATCTCGATACGGGGGACTTCGTCATCGTCGTCAACGCCGCCAAGATCCACCTGACGGGCAAGAAACTCACGAAAAAGGTTTATTATCGCCACTCGGGATATCCCGGCGGATTGAAACAGATCACGGCGGAGAAACTGCTTGCCGAAAAACCCACGGAGATGTTGAAAATTGCCGTCCGGGGAATGTTGCCTAAAAACACCCTGGGGCGGGCAATGCTGAAGAAACTGAAAATTTACCAGGGGCCCGAACATCCCCATGATGCTCAGTGCCCGCGTGTGCTCGATATCTAAATAATTACTGGAGGAACGGAAAACAAAAATGGGCGCCACCGACAAGCGTTTTTATGCCACGGGCAAGAGGAAGACGGCTGTAGCCAGGGTTTACATGAAGCCGGGGACGGGGATCATGATGGTCAACAAACGGAATTTTGACGACTATTTCACTCGCGACAGCCTGAAGATGATCATCCAGCAGCCCCTGGAGATAGTGGGCAAGAAAGACCAGTTCGATTTTTACATCAATGTCCGGGGCGGCGGCAGCTCCGGTCAGGCCGGGGCCATCAAGCACGGCATTTCGAAAGTCCTGACCGAATACGACTTGGA
Organism: Deltaproteobacteria bacterium; assembly: GCA_029561465.1. Classification (GTDB taxonomy): domain Bacteria; phylum Desulfobacterota; class Syntrophia; order Syntrophales; family UBA8958; genus UBA8958. The sequence goes on from JAKQIZ010000181.1 coordinate 1,871, forward strand.
GTTGCGCCCCATGCTTAAAAGGGCCGGATTCCTGACCCGGGACGCCCGCATCAAGGAACGTAAAAAATACGGACAGCCCGGGGCCAGAAAGAGGTTCCAATTCTCTAAACGCTGATTACTCGGGGGGCCTCAGGCCTCCCTTTTTTTTGGGGGGAGCAAGATGATCAAGATCGGCATTTACGGGGCCAGCGGTTATACCGGGCAGGAACTGCTGCGCCTGCTCCTGCGCCATCCAAAGGTGGAGGTCACGGCGGTGACCTCGCGTCGTTACGCCGGCCGCCCCGTCGCGGCCATCTACCCCGCCTTTACGGATTTGACGGACCTCGCCTTCATGGACGCCTCGCCGGATGAGGTTGCCGAAGGGTGTGAACAGGTCTTTCTGGCCCTGCCCCATGCCGTTTCCATGAGCGTCGTCCCCCGGTTCCTCCGGAAGCCGGGTCTGAAGGTTATCGACCTGAGCGCCGATTTCCGCCTTCGGGACCCGGAGGTCTATGCCGCCTGGTACGGCCGTCATACCGCCGCTGATTACCTTGCCGAGGCCGTTTACGGCCTGCCGGAACTTTATCGGAAGGCGATCCGTCCGGCGCGCCTCATTGCCAATCCGGGCTGTTATCCCACCAGCGTCATCCTGGGGCTGGCCCCGCTGTTGAAGTCGGGGTGGATCGATCCCGCTTCCATCATCGCCGATTCCAAATCCGGGGTTAGCGGCGCCGGCCGTGAGCCACTGGTCGCCTCTCTGTACTGTGAAGTCGCCGAGGCCTTCAAGGCCTACAAGGTCGCCCAGCATCGCCATACCCCGGAAATGGAACAGGAATTGGGCTTCCTGGCCGGACAGGACCTCCGGATCTCCTTCACCCCCCATCTCCTGCCTGTCACCCGGGGCATCCTCAGCACCCTTTATGCGTCCCTGACATCGCCCCGGACCGTCAAGGATGTTCATGACCTCTATGAAGACTTCTATGGCCGGGAACATTTCGTCCGGGTTTACGGGCCTGGAGATTATCCCAACGTATCTTCCGTGCGGGGAACCAATTACTGCGATCTCGGTGTTGCCGTGGACGGGCGGACGGGGCGGGTCCTGGTGATCTCCGCCATCGACAACCTGGTCAAAGGGGCGGCGGGACAGGCCATCCAGAACATGAATGTCCTGTGGGGATGGAAGGAAGATCTCGGGTTGGAGATGATTTCCCTGTATCCCTGAAGGCCGGACTTTTTTAAGAGGAACTGCTATGGCACTGAAATTCTACAACACCATGACCCGCAGGAAAGAGGAGTTTCAGCCTCTTGTTCCCGGCAAGGTTGGGATCTACGCCTGCGGCATCACGGCCTATGACCTCTGCCACATCGGCCATGCCCGTTCGGCGATTGTCTTCGATGTCATCGTCAGGTATATGCGCTACCGGGGTCTAAATGTAACCTTCGTCAAGAATTTTACCGATGTGGACGACAAGATCATCGAGCGCGCCCGGGTGGAGAAATGCGATATCTATGCCGTCTCCGAAAAATACATCCAGACCCACGATCGGGACATGGACGCCCTGGGAGTGGAGCGGCCGACCATCGCCCCCCGGGCGACGGAGAATATCGACGGCATGCTCCGCTTGATCACCGCCCTTTTCGAGCGGGGACTGGCCTATGCCGTCCCGGGCGGTGATGTATATTTTGCCGTGGAAAAGTTCCCTGGTTACGGGAAACTGTCCGGGCGGAATCTCGAAGACATGCAGGCCGGAGCCCGCATCGATGTCAACGAAAAGAAGCGCCATCCCATGGATTTCGCCCTTTGGAAGGCGAGCAAGGAGGGGGAGCCCGCCTGGGACAGTCCCTGGGGTAAGGGCCGTCCTGGGTGGCATATCGAGTGCTCCGTCATGAGCCAGCGCTATCTCGGTGATACCTTCGACATTCACGGCGGGGGTGAAGACCTGATCTTTCCCCACCATGAAAACGAGATCGCCCAGTCCGAGGGGGCTACGGGCAAGACCTTCGCCCGCTATTGGATCCACAACGGTTTCGTTCGGGTGAACAGCGAAAAGATGTCGAAATCACTGGGAAATTTCGCTACCATTCAGGATATGCTTCAGGCTTGCCATCCCGAAGTGTTGCGCCTGTTCGTCCTCCAGAGCCATTATCGGAGTCCGGTGGACTTTTCGGAGGAATCGCTGCGGGAGGCCCGTTTGGGCATGGATCGTCTCTATTCCACATTGCAGATCCTGGAAGAAACCCTGCATAAATACGGGCGTGCCGAAACGGCACCACGGGAGGAGGCACTGCCGGAGAGAGACCTCCGGGTGCTGGAAAATATCCAAACACTGCCCGAACGTTTTGTCGAGGCCATGGATGACGATTTCAATACCGCCCGGGCGCTGGGACATCTGTTTGACGCCGTCCGGGTTCTCAACGGTTATCTGGCCCGGGAGCAGCATACACCCGGCGCCGTCGCCGTCCATGTCCTGACAACTTCCCGGGAGATTCTGCGGCGTACCGGCGCGGTTCTGGGGCTGCTACAGGAAGACCCTGAGCGGTATTTCGACGCGGACCGGGATCGGGAAGCCCGGAAGCTGGAACTGGATGTTGTGGAGATCGAGAACCTGGTGGCGGAGCGCCGCCGGGCCCGGGATCGGCAGGAGTGGCAGCGGGCGGATGAGATCCGAAAACTGCTGCTGGACAAAAAAATCGTCCTCAAAGACAGCCCCGACCGGACAACCTGGAAGATTGCTTAGCCCCACCGGTGGCTAATTATTAGCCAGATGAGGAGACGATCGGGATAATAATTAGCCATATTTTTACGACTCACAGTGGCGCTCCGGGACAGAAAACTGAAGTCCCGGCAAATAATTGTTTTAAATCAGTTACGTATAATACGTTCGCCTGGATGGCGCAATCGTTGCTATATTTATATCCCGATGCCCGAGGATGCAGGCGACCGGCAAAAAGACCGGCGCCGTCGCATCCGGCAGGAATGCCCCTTATGGCCGGTGGTTGCTGAAGATGAAAGAAACCGATTTGCGGCAAAAAAAGCTATCTTTCCTAAAGAAGGCTGCACGGCCATGACATCGCGGTGGATATACGCATTTTCCATGCCCCGGGACGGCGCTTCCCGCAAGCGGGACACTTTCCGTTCGTTTTGGGGAATAATAAAGCCGGCGGTTTGGGGACTATTGCTTGGCTGCCTGCTCCTCGCCCTGCCGGCGTGGGCGCAGGAGGAAATTATCGCCAGGGGGGAGACCCTGGACCTACAGCGCTGTGTCCGGATCGCCTTGTCCCGGCATCCAACGATTCTGTCCGCGGCCGGCGCCGTCAAGGTCAACGAAAGTCGCATCGGCCAGGCCCGGGCCAATTACTTTCCCCAGGTGAGCGCCTCATCCAGCTACTCCCGGGTCGATCCTTACACCACGCCCGCCGGCACCATCGCTCAGCAGACCGGCAATGTTTACAATCAATACGGCAACAGCGTTTCCCTCAATCAGACCCTCTATGATTTCGGGAAGACGTCGGCGCAGGTGGACGTCCAGACACTCAATGCCGGTTCCGCCCGCCAGGATTTCAGTGACGCCCGTCGCCAGATCGTCTTCGGCGTGAAACAGGCCTATTACAGTTATCTCAAAGCCAAGAGAAACAAGGATGTCGCCGCCGACACGGTCCGGCAGTTCCAGCATCACCTCCTCCAGGCACAGGGTTTTTTCGAGGTCGGTACCAAACCCAAATTCGACGTCACCAAGGCGGAGGTGGATCTGAGCAACGCCAAGCTCAACATGATCAAAGCGGAAAATGATTTCCGGATCGCCCGGGTCAATCTGAACAATGCCCTGGGTTATCCCGACGCTCCGGATTATGAAGCGGCGGATGTGGAATTCAAGTTGAATCGACGGGATCTGGATTTTAACGCCGCCTTGAAACGGGCTTACGATGAACGGCCGGATCTCAAGTCGGCAGTGACGAAGCGGGAAGCGGCAGAGAAATCCATCGGGGTGGCGAAGAAAGGCTATTATCCCAATCTCACGGGTTCGGCGGGATACGGATGGGGGGGGCAAGAGTTTCCCTGGGACAAGGGCTGGAATGTAGGCGCCACATTGAACGTCCCTATCTTTACCGGTCTTTCCACGAAATATCAGGTCGATGAGGCCCGGGCGAATCTGGAAGTCGCCAGGGCCAGCGAAATGACCATCCGGCAGAATATCTATCTGGAATTGAAGCAGGTCTATTCCAATTATCAGGAGGTATCCGAGCGGGTAACCACGGCGGAGATCCAGGTGAAACAGGCCGTGGAGAATCTGGAGCTTGCTGAGGGCCGCTACGCCTCCGGGGTGGGAAACGCCATCGAGGTGACCGACGCCCTCGTCTCCCTGAACAACGCCCGGACTTCCCATGCGGCGGCGGTTTATGACTATATGATTGCCGAGGCTGGCATCGAGAAGGCGATAGGGACGCTATGAAGAAAAGATACCTGCGTGCCGCCCTGGTACTGCTGGTCGTCGTCCTTGCGGCGGCCGGGGCTTACGCCTTCCTGAGCGGCGGCGGCAAGGGGTTGAAATACCGGACAGAAAAGGCCGCCACCGGCGACATCCGGGCGACGGTAACGGCCACGGGTAAGATCGATGCCGTCACCACCGTCATTGTCGGCGCCCAGACCTCGGGAATGATCAAGGCCATCTATGTGGATTACAACACCCCGGTCAACAAGGGACAGGTGCTTGCTCAAATTGATCCGGCCACCTTTGCCGCCAAGGTCGAGCAGGCCCGTGCCAACCTCATGCTGGCTCGGGCCAATCTCGAAAAGGCGGAGGCTACTCTCCAAGATGCCAAAAGAACCCGGGACAGATATGAAACCCTCTTTGCCCGCAACCTTATCGCCCGGAGCGATCTCGACACGGCGCGCACCAATGTGGAGACGGCCCAGGCCCAGGTCAGCGCCTCACGAGCTCAGGTCGAACAGGCCCGTGCCAACCTCAAACAGACGGAAATAGATCTGGCCTATACTACGATCCGCTCTCCCGTGGACGGCATGGTCATCTCCCGGAACATCGATATCGGTCAGACTGTGGCGGCGAGCTTCCAGACCCCCACCCTGTTCAACATCGCTCAGGATCTTACCAAGATGCAGGTGAAGACCAGTGTGGACGAGGCGGATATCGGCCGCATCCGAATGGGCCAGCCCGTGGAGTTTACCGTGGATGCCTTTCCGGAAATGGTTTTTCACGGCAATGTTTCGGAGGTGAGAAACTCCCCCACTACGGTATCTAATGTGGTGACCTACGAGGTCATCGTCCGGGTCGACAATCCGGAAATGAAACTCAAGCCGGGAATGACGGCCAACGTATCCATTATCATCGACGGCAAGCAGGGTGTCCTGCGGGTTCCCAGTGCGGCCCTGCGTTTCCGGATGCCTGACCAGGGGGGGAAGCGCGATCAGGGCGGAACCAAGGGAGCGCAGCTCTGGGTCCTTGCCGGGGAGAAACCACGGCGTCTTTCCGTCCAGACGGGGATCACCGACGGCAGTTTTACCGAGATCACCGGCGGCGGCCTGCTCGCCGGCCAGGAAGTGATCATCGAAGCTCTGGAGGCGAACAAGAAGCAGCAGAACACCGGTGCCCAACCGCCGCGCTTCCTCCGTTAGCCGCCCCGCCGTCGGTTTGGACATGATTTTGGCCGGATGCATTCTCCGTGTTTCGCCTTTATGAACCGGATTGAGGGAAACCGTGATCGACGTTCAGGAGCTTACCAAGATTTACCAGGTCGGCGATTTAACCGTGCCGGCCCTCACCGGCGTCACCCTTACCATTGACAGGGGGGAGTTTGTGGCCGTCATGGGACCTTCCGGATCGGGCAAATCGACCTTCATGAATATCCTGGGCTGCCTCGATCAGCTCACTACGGGCCGTTATCTGCTGGACGGCATCGATGTCGGCCGTTTTTCCAAGGATGAACTGGCGGAGATCAGGAATCGGAAAATGGGCTTTGTCTTTCAGGGTTTCAATCTTCTGCCCCGGGCCTCGGCCCAGGAGAACGTGGAACTGCCCATGCTCTACAGCGGCGTTCCCGCCGGGGAACGGCATCGCCGCGCCCGGGAAGCACTGATAAAACTCGGGCTAGAAGGACGGGAGCACCACCTTCCCAGCCAACTTTCCGGAGGCCAGCAGCAGCGGGTGGCCATTGCCCGGGCCCTGGTCAACGAGGCCCCCCTCCTGTTCGCCGATGAGCCGACGGGGAATCTGGATACAAAAACAAGCCTGGAGATCATGGATCTTTTGACCCGTCTCAATCACGAGGGAGGCATTACCCTGATCCTGGTGACTCACGAGCCGGATATCGCGGCGTTCAGCCGGCGGGTCATCCGCTTTGTCGATGGCCGTGTCGTGAGCGACCAGCGGCAGGAGGGGGGGTAAGATATGACGAGCCTCCTCGCCACGACCAGAATCGCCCTCCGGGCACTCTGGGTCAACAAGATGCGCTCCGCCCTTACGATGCTGGGGATCATCATCGGCGTCGGCGCCGTGATCGCCATGCTGGCCGTCGGGCAGGGGGCGAGTCAGAAGATCTCCGAACAGGTGGCCTCCATGGGGAGCAACCTCCTCATCGTCATGCCCGGCAGCCTTACCTCCGGCGGCCTCCGTATGGGCAGCGGTGCCCAGATGACCCTCAGCTTGGACGACGCCTACGCCATCGAGCGGGAGTGTCCCGCCGTGGCCGCCGTGGCCCCCATGGTCAGCGGGGTCGCCCAGATCGTTTACGGCAACCAGAACTGGTCCACCGCGATCCAGGGTACCACTCCGGGCATCCTCCCGGCCCGGGACATTACCCTCGTTTCCGGGCGGCCCTTTACGGACCAGGATGTCCGTGCGGCGACCAAGGTCGTTATGCTGGGGCAGACGGTGGTGGAAAATCTCTTCGGGGCTCATGATCCCGTCGGGCAGATCGTCCGTATCCAGAAGGTGCCCTTCACCGTGGTCGGCGTCCTGGAAGAAAAGGGGCAATCTCTCATGGGGCACGATCAGGACGACCTGGCCTATATCCCCGTGACAACGGCGCAGAAACGGATCTTAGGCTCTCATTTCGTCGGCTCCGTACGCTCCATCCTCATCAAGGCCGGTTCTGCGGCGGACATGGACCGGGCGGAGCGGCAGATCACGGAACTTCTCAAGCAGCGGCACCGGATCAGTCCGAAGGGGGAGTTGGATTTCACTATCCGCAATCTCACCCAGATGCTCCAGGCGGCGGAGCAATCCACCCGGGCCATGTCGCTGCTGCTCGGGGCCATAGCCTCCGTTTCCCTCCTGGTGGGTGGCATCGGGATCATGAATATCATGCTGGTCTCCGTTACGGAACGGACGCGGGAAATCGGCATCCGCATGGCCGTCGGCGCCAAGACCTGGGCGATCCGCATGCAGTTTCTCGTGGAGGCCCTGACCCTCTCTCTGAGCGGGGGGGTGATCGGGATCATCCTCGGGGTGGCCAGCTCGGAAATCCTCTCCCGGCTGGCGGGCTGGACCACCATCATCTCGCCCCTTTCCGTTGTGCTGGCCTTCAGCTTTTCCGGTTTCGTCGGTGTTTTTTTCGGCTTCTATCCCGCCTATAAGGCGTCGCTGCTAAATCCCATCGAGGCATTGCGGTACGAATGATAAAACGGCACCGGAAAGTGAACACTGTATCCTCATCGTCGATGATGCCGAGGAGATGCGGCTCGTGATCGCCCATCAACTCTGCCGGGCGGGATGCCACCGTATCCGGGAGGCATCGTCGGCCGGGGAGGTGGATTACATCATCAAACCCGTGGACAGGATGGAGCTTATCGCCCGGGTCCGTTCTTCATTTACAGGGCGAAGGCCGGGGGACGAAACCGGGCGGTGCTAAGTCGGTTCAGTCGTTCCTGATGCCCAGGATTTTCCGGGCCTCCGTCGGGGTTGCCGGGGGGCGATTAAGGGAGGCGGCGACCCGAACGGCCCATTCCACCTGCTCGAAACTCCCTTTCGCCATGTCCCCGTTGGGCATGCGGGTATTGTCCTCCATCCCAACCCGCATATGCCCGCCTAAAAGGCAGGACAGGACATTGGCGGGAAACTGTTCCGGTCCCACCGCGCAGGTCGTGAAATTCGCGTTCGGGGGCAGGGCGTTTTTCATGGCGATCATGACCTCGGGACGGAATTTCTGTCCGCCCGCCACTCCCCAAACGAAATTGAAGTTCATGGGCTGGGAGAAAAAACCCTGGCGGCTGATCAGAAGGGCGTTGTCCAGGCCGCCGATGTCGTAGCATTCGATCTCCGGTTTGATTCCGCCTGTTTCCATGGCCTTGCCGAAATCCTGGAGCATCGTGAAGGTGTTTTCAAAGACATAGTCGAAAAAGATCTGCCCGGAATTTCGGTCGATGATGCTGAAGTTCATCGTATTGGTGTTCAGCGAGGCCATCTCCGGACGGACGGCGACGATCTGGGCCAGGCGCTGCTCCGGGGTCTTGAAGGCCCCTACCGCCGAAGACAGGCAGATGATGACGTCCGGGCATCTTTCCTTGATGGCGTCATGGACGGCCCGGACCCGGTCGATCTCATGGGTGGAGTCGCCGTCATCGGTCCGGGCGTGGACGTGCACAATGGCCGCTCCGGCCCGGCGGCATTTCTCCGCTTCGTCAGCGAATTCTTCCAGGGTGTAGGGCACCGAGGGGTTGTTCTGCTTAAAGGTGGCGGCGCCGGTAAGGGCGGCGCAGATGATGACGGGTTCCGACATTGGTGCTGCCTCCTCTACATTATTTATTTATAGACGTATTTGGGACAGGGAAGGGATCAACTCGCGGCCCTTTTTATGAGATACAGGCCGATGGCGACGCCCACGGCCGCGAACAATCCGAACAGGGTGAAGAATTGCTGCACATAGGTGAGACCGTCGTACCAGCTCAGCACCTGATAGTAGTAGTTCAGGATAAAATCCTTTATCGTGTCGATCATTTCTGCCTCCGCATCGAAAGGTTTGGCCTGCTCGGTTGCAATTTGTGAACCTTGTTTCCGGGAGCATTCAAACTCTATGGCCCATATTTTATCAGGAAACAAAGGTGATTGCCACAGTAATCTTATCTTCACAGGGGACTGAAAATCGTCCGACTTTTGGTCGTCCGGCCGGTGCAACGTCCTTGCCATTCCCTTCTTGCGGCGAATCTCGTTGCAATTAGCGCGGGGATGACATAAGGACAGGCACAGCAGATTTCTGCACGTCGATGACTGATCGTTTGGGGAGGAATAAGATGAAGGTAAAATTTATGGGGGCGGCCCGAACGGTGACGGGTTCCTGCTTCATCGTCGAGGTGGGTTCCCATCGTTTCGCCGTTGACTGCGGCATGCATCAGGGCAACAAGGAGATCGAAAAGCGAAACTGGGATACCACCGGCTACGATCCGGCGGGTCTGGAGTTCATCCTGATCACCCATGCCCATATCGACCACGCCGGCCTCCTGCCCCGGATCGTCAGGGACGGCTTCCGGGGTCCCATTTACGCCACCCCGCCGACGCTGGAGCTCATGAAGATTCTCCTGCTGGACAGCGCCCATATCCAGGAGATGGAGGCGCAATGGAAAACGCGCAAATGTCTCCGGTACGGGGAGACGAAGGTCGACCCCCTCTATACCCAGCGTGACGCCGAAGAAACGGCGCGGTACTTCCGGGAGGTGCGCTACGATCAGGCCGTTTCCCCCGGCGACGGGATGACGGTTGCCTTCCGGGACGCCGGCCATATCCTCGGCGCCTCCATTCTGGAGCTTACCGTCACGGAAGACGGCAAGGAATCACGGCTGGTCTTTTCCGGCGACGTGGGCCGTCCGGCGCAGCTCATCGTCAATGATCCCACGGTTATCGAAACGGCGGATTATCTCTTCATGGAATCGACCTACGGCAATCGGGATC
>JAKQIZ010000148.1 GCA_029561465.1 Deltaproteobacteria bacterium
CATGAATAAATACAAATTTTCTTTCCAGGTTCCCGGCAAGGGGACCTGGACCAGGACCTATGCGGTCCCGGAAAGAAAAGAGTTGCAGGAAATGGCAGAGGTCCTCTCAAGGATCACCCGCCTGACCTGCGTGTCCATCGAAAAGGTGGGCAGTGATATGCCTCGCCCTGAGATGAGAGCAGAGCATCTATCAAATCTGCGTTCGCTCCGGGCGACTGTCGCTGGCCGCCTCAACAAGAAGGAGGCCGTGTCCCACTAACGGCCAACCAGTCCATGTTTCACCCGCCTGTAAGACCTGAACCAGCAATGGCAGGCATGGCAAGGAGGAAGAAATGGAAAAAAGAATATGCCCCAAGTGCGGGGAGGGACGTCAGTCCCGTATCCGCACGAACGGGCGAAAAATGCAGTGCGATACCTGCAACACGGTGTTCACGCTGCAAGGAACCCGTGATTTCGGCGTTATCACCGCCGAGGTTGCGGCCTATCTGGCGGCGGCCCAGAGGTCCTTCGGGACCTTCAAGGTCGCTGCGTAAAAATCCAAACCCCCGCAATGAGAAGATGTCTTTCGATTTACGGGGGTTTTTATTTTCTCGGCTTCGGCCGGGGAAGGAGGAGACATGAGAATCTATTATCGGGGCTTCACGTCCCTGGCCCGCCGGTGGACATACGGGAAACCGGTGGGAGTACGGCAGGACGGCCCCTTGAACGTCGAGGGGCTTATCTGCCACAATCGCAGGAGCGATTTGTGGATTCCTGAGTATCTGCTGGAGCCGGAAGGCCGGCAGATAATGGCGGAACTAAAAAGAGGGGGCCGCGCCACCGCCGCCCCTGAAAACACCAGAAAAAGCGTCAAAGAGGAGGTCGGTTCGAGCCATGAAGAAGTTTAAATATGGTTTCGACCACACGACCGGCGACGGACAGAAACGCCTCATGGCGCTCTCCGTCGGCATGGATCCGGAAACCTACATAACCAAGCCGATAGACGTATCGCGGCCTGGGGATTACGGCTCCGATCCCCTCGGAAACGGCATGTTCCGCATGGTCCCGTCCGGCGATATCGTTGGATGGGAAGAGCGGAACAGGCGCTTGCGGAGGTCGTAATGGCTGCCCTTTCCCGGATTGCCGGGATTGCGGTCTATGTAACCTCCATATGGGCCGCCGCCGTCCTGTTCGTGGACGGTCATGCGGTTACAGCGGCATTGATTGCCGCTGTTGGGATCGGGTTTTTCGTTTCGCCCTGGATAAGACCGGGGAGGAAGGCCATCGCCCGCAACAAGCGGTGGGCCATCCTAAAGGAGGGCAGCTATGGCGACATACGCCGCCTTTCCTGACCCCGAGAGCTACAGCGTAGCTCTCAAGAATGGGGACCTAACGGCCGCCCAAAAGGTGGCCGAAATGGCGGCCAAACTGGCACACCTGCCTGAATGGTTCGTCAAAAAGTACCCCTACGTCAGGCTGTTCGGAAGCTCGTCAAAAGGCAACCGGACAAGCGACATCGACCTTGCGGTCATAGACCGTGAAGTCACAAAGGGGTTCTTAAGAGACATCAATAAGATTGCTTGGGAAACCGGGCGAATTGTTGATGTCTCTTTCGCCGGCTATCCCGTAGGGCAAGGCGTCGGCGGGTACATCGGCAAATACGTCGTAAATGCCGATGGTTGT
>JAKQIZ010000176.1 GCA_029561465.1 Deltaproteobacteria bacterium
ATGACCACGTTGTCTGCCCGGTCCCGCATGACCTCCAGCTCATATTCCTTCCAACCCAAGGCCGACTCCTCCAGCATGATCTCGTGGATCATGCTGGCATCGAGGCCCGCCTTGGCGATCTCCACGAGCTCCTCGCGGTTGAAGGCCACGCCGCTGCCCGTGCCGCCCAGGGTGAAGGAAGGACGGATGATGACGGGGAAGCCGATCTCGCCGGCGCTGCGCAGTATATCGTCCATGTCCCGGGCGAAGCCGCTCCGGGGGACCCGGAGGCCGATCTTTTCCATGGCCTGGCGGAACTTCTCCCGATCCTCCGCCTTGTGGATCACCTCCAGGGAGGCGCCGATCATCTCCACACCGTACGCGGCCAGGGTGCCGTTTTCCGCCACGGCCACGGCGGTGTTCAGGCCCGTCTGCCCCCCCAGGGTGGGGAGCAAGGCGTCGGGCCGCTCCCGGGCGATGATCTTGGCCACCGCCTCCGGGGTGATGGGTTCCACGTAGGTCCGGTCCGCCGTTTCCGGGTCCGTCATGATCGTCGCCGGGTTGCTGTTGATCAGGACGACCTCGTAGCCCTCTTCCTTCAGGGCCTTGCAGGCCTGGGTCCCCGAATAGTCGAATTCGCAGGCCTGGCTGATGATGATGGGGCCGGAGCCGATGATGAGGATCTTCTTTATATCAGTTCGCTTAGGCATGTTATGGGGGTCTTGATTTTTAGCGTTTTTCCCGGGGGCAAAATTGGGGACGCATCTTATTGCCCCCGCAGGTTTCTTGTCGAGAAAATGAGCACCTTCTCCATTTATTGCTACTCCCACTCGATGGTCGCCGGCGGCTTGGAGCTGATGTCATAGACGACGCGGTTGACCCCCCGGACCTCGTTGATGATCCGGTTGGAGATCCGCGCCAGGAGTTCCTGGGGGAGGCGCGCCCAGTCCGCCGTCATGGCGTCGTCGCTGGTCACGGCACGGATCGCCAGGATGTTTTCATAGGTCCGCTGGTCCCCCATGATCCCCACGCTCTTGACGGGCAGGAGGACGGCGAAGGACTGCCAGAGTTTCCGGTAGAGGCCGGCGGCCCGGATCTCCTCCAGGAGGATTACATCCGCCTGCTTGAGAATCTTCAAGCGCTTTTCCGTGACGGCGCCGATGATGCGGATGGCGAGTCCCGGGCCGGGGAAGGGCTGGCGCCACACCATCTCTTCGGGAAGCCCCAGTTCCTTTCCCAGGAGCCGGACCTCGTCCTTGAAGAGGTGCCGCAGGGGCTCCACGAGTTTCAGCTTCATCCGCTTCGGCAGGCCGCCGACGTTGTGGTGCGACTTGATGACGGCGCTGGGGCCGCCGAAGGCGGAACGGGATTCGATGATGTCGGGATAGAGGGTCCCCTGGGCGAGAAAATCCGCCCCTTCGATCTTTTTCGCCTCGCCGTCGAAGATCTCGATAAAGGTCCGCCCGATGATCTTGCGCTTCTTTTCCGGCGCCTCCACCCCCTTGAGGCGGTCGAGGAAGATCCTCCCCGCCGGGACAAAACGGAGGTTCACATGGAAATGATTGCGGAACAGCTCCCGGACCTTCTTCGCCTCCCCGTGGCGCAAAACGCCGTTGTCCACGAAGACGCAGGTCAACCGGGGGCCGACGGCGCGGTGGAGGAGGACGGCGGCCACGGAGGAATCCACGCCGCCGCTCAGGCCGAGGATGACCCTGCCGTTGCCCACCTGCTCCCGGATCTCCGCGACGGCGTCCCGGGCGAAGGATTTCATCGTCCAGTCCTTTTTGCAGCCACAGACGACAAAGAGGAAGTTGCCGAGGATCTTCCGCCCCTCCGGGGTGTGGACCACCTCCGGGTGGAACTGGAGGCCGTAGAAACGCCGCCGCGCGTCCTCGGCGGCGGCGACGGGGGTGTTGGGCGTGGCGGCGGTGGCGCGGAAACCGGCGGGGAGCCCGCCGATGGCGTCGCCGTGGCTCATCCAGCACCGGGTGGCCTTTTCCACCCCGGCCAGGACGTCGCCGGGGTGCAGGACATCGAGTTCGGCGAAGCCGTATTCCCGCTTGGCGGCGGCGATGACCTCGCCCCCCAGGGCGTGGACCATGAACTGGAGGCCGTAGCAGATCCCGAGGACGGGGATGCCCAGGGTGAAGATGCCGGTGTCCACCCGGGGGCTGTTCTTCTCGTAGATGCTCGCCGGCCCCCCGGAGAGGATGATCCCCTCGGGATGCATATCCCGGATGACGGCCAGGGGGATGTCCGGCGGTTCGATCTGGCAATAGACGTGGTGTTCCCGGACCCGCCGGGCGATGAGTTGGTTGTACTGGGAACCGAAGTCGATGATGAGGATCAAGCTGGAACTCCTTTAGTTTTATATGAAAATGTCCACAAGTAGCCGGATATATTCATCTTTCGTTGTGCCAGGAACGGGCATGATGGTTAATTGGTCCATCATTTCCACAAACCGGTCGAAGAGATAGGCGGCGTCATGGGGACCCGGGGCCGCCTCGGGGTGGTACTGGACGCTGAAGGCCCGCAGCTCCGGGTAGGATATCCCCTCGGAGGTGCGGTCGTTGAGATTCCCGTGGGTAGCCTCCCCGCGCCGGGCGACCGATTCCGGGCGGACGACGAACCCGTGGTTCTGGGAGGTAATCTCGATCCGGCCCGTCCGCCTGTCCTTTACCGGCTGGTTTAAGCCGTGATGGCCGAATTTCAGTTTTTCCGTCCTGCCCCCCGCGGCCTGGGCGATGATCTGGTGGCCCAGGCAGATCCCGAAGACCGGGGCCTTGCCCAGGACGTGGGCGGCCGCCGCCACGAGGTAGGGGAGGGCCGCCGGATCGCCGGGGCCGTTGGAAAAGAGGATGCCGTCGGGCCGCCAGGAGAGGATCTCCGCGCCTAACGTCGCGGCCGGCAGGACGATCACCTCGCAGCCCCGGTCCTCCAGGTGGCGGAGGATATTGTACTTCACGCCGCAGTCGATGACAACGACACGCCGCGGCCGGGCCGCCGGCAAGGGAACCGATTCGGAAACCTCTCCCGGGCCGGCGGAATTTGCCCCCCGGAGGGATGAAGCCGCCGTCGGACCGGAGGGCGGCTTCATCCCTCCTTTGCCCGCCCCGTTTCCCGCCCCGGCGGCGGCAGGGACCACCGTCGGCGGGGCGCTGGTTGCGGCCGCGCTCTTCCCCGGCAGGGGGGAGGCCCCCCACGTCGTGGCGGGAGATCCGGAGCGACCCTTGCCGGGAGCGGCGGAGATTTCCCGCCGGACCCCGTTTTTCCACAGATAGGGGATACGACAGGCCACCTCCCGGACCAGGTCCCGGCCCACGAGGCCGGGATAGGCCCGGACCTTCTCCAGCAGGGACGGGACGTCCGCTGTCTCCGTGGAGATGATGCCCTTCATGGCCCCGGCCAGGCGTAGGCGCCGGGTCAGCGCCCGGGTGTCGAGGCCGGCGATGCCGATCTTCCCGTGCTCTTCCAGAAACTCCCGCAGATTCCGCCGGGACCGCCAGTTGCTGGGTTGGGGGTGGTATTCCTTGACGATGAAGCCTTCGAGATGAATGCCCCCGGACTCCATGTCCTCCGGATTGATCCCGTAGTTGCCCACATGGGGGTAGGTCATCGTCACGATCTGGCCCTTGTAGGACGGATCGGTGATGACCTCCTGATACCCCGTCATCCCGGTGTTGAAGACGACCTCGCCACAGGTCTCCCCCGCCCCGGCAAAGGCATACGCGGGAAAGACGGCCCCATCTTCCAGCACCAGGAGGGCCGGCAGTCGTTTTCTATCGCGCAAGCTCATGGGCAAAGGCATGCTCGGCATATGGACGGCTTTTTTCTGTGTATGATGATATGGCTCTTTTCATCGTTGATCTTTCGCCGCAAGCGGAGCATGGCATCAAGCCTGCCCCGCCATTGGTCCGTAGATTGGTGTGCCGGGATTGCCTTCCTGATCGGGTATATCAACAGATGAAGAGCATCTCCCAGAATTTCGGCAGGGGCCACAGCTCGTCGTCCATCAGGACCTCCAGCTCATCCACGTAGGAACGCAGTTCGCTCATCTTCGTTTTTACCTTGCCGGAGAGAAATTCCGCCTTTTTCTGCTCGTCGTGGATCGCGGCGGCCTTCTCCATCTCCGCCAGGATCTCCTTCCGGGTGCCGTGGACCTTGTTGATCAGTTCCACGATCCGCCCCAGGATCTCCCGCTGGGCGGAAAGATCCGCTTTGTTGCCCAGGGCTTCCCGGGTTTCGGAGATGGCCTCGGCCAGGCGCGTCTGATAGACCGTCGCCGCCGGGATGATCTGGGTCTGGCAGATGCCGTGCAGGCTTTTGACTTCGATCTCCAGGTCCTTGATATACCTTTCGATGTGGATCAGGTAGCGGGACTTGAGTTCCACATTGGAAAGCACCCGGTACTTCTCGAAGAGGGCGAGGGCCTTTTTGGTGATCAGGGCCTTCAGGGCCTCCGGGGTCGTCTTGTTGTTGGGGAGACCCCGGCGGGCGGCTTCCCGCTCCCATTCCGCGGTATAGTTGTCGCCGTTGAAGAGCACCGGCTTGATTTCCTTCAGCTCCTTCTTGAGGATGGCCAGGACGCACTGATTGAGGCTGCCTCCCTTGGCCAGGGCGGCCTGGATCTTCTCCGCCAGATCGTCCAGACTTTCCGCCACGATGGTATTGAGGACGGTGGCGGGGAAGGAGATGGACTGGGACGAACCCACGGCCCGGAACTCGAATTTGGTCCCCGTGAAGGCGAAGGGGGAGGTCCGGTTGCGGTCGGTGCTGTCCTTGCTGACCACGGGGAGCGAAGAAATGCCCAGGTCGATGATCTCGCTGTCCGTCGCCTTGGTCGCCTTGCCGCTCTCGATATCCTCCAGGATCTTGGTAAGCTGGGCGCCGAGGAATACGGAGATGATGGCCGGGGGCGCCTCGTTGGCCCCGAGCCGGTGATCGTTGCCGTAGGTGCCCACGGAGGCGCGGAGGATGTCGGCGTGGCGGTAAACGGCCCGGATGGCGGCGATGAGGAAGATGAGGAACTGGATGTTG
>JAKQIZ010000184.1 GCA_029561465.1 Deltaproteobacteria bacterium
CGAAACCTTCGTGGAGCCCCGCACCGTGGATGTCCACGTCAGCCGCCTCCGGGCCGCCATCGAGAAGGACAAGGAAAATCCGGAATATATCCTTACCGTTCGGGGCTTGGGGTATAAGTTCGCCCGGTGACACCACCGTAAGATACGCTCATGCCGTCATGGCGGGGTCACGAAGCATGATGGTTATTTTTTGACGACATCGTAAAAGGTCAAAAAATGTCCCATTTGGGG
This sequence comes from Deltaproteobacteria bacterium, assembly GCA_029561465.1. Lineage (GTDB taxonomy): Bacteria > Desulfobacterota > Syntrophia > Syntrophales > UBA8958 > UBA8958. Next base: position 232 of record JAKQIZ010000184.1, read on the forward strand.
CGGCATCGTAAAAAGATCCGCAGGCGAGGCGCGCGAATCCTGAGGAATGAGGCGTACTTGTGCGTACGTCGCAGTGACGAGGGATGAAGCGCAACGAAGCATCCGGACTTTTTACGATGTCGTCATTGCTTTTTAACGGTGGGGAAAAACAGGGCGACCGTGGTGCCTTGGCCGGGGGCGCTGTCGATCTCCAGGCGCCCGCCGTGAGCCGCCATGAGGTGTTTGACGATGGACAGCCCCAGTCCCGTGCCGCCCAACTCCCGGGAGCGGGTCTTGTCCACCCGGTAGAAACGTTCCCCCAAACGGGGGAGTTCCAATTTGGGGACCCCCGGCCCGGTGTCGGCGATGATGATGGCAACGAAAGCTTCCGGTCCGCCGTTCCTGGTTGCGGCCGCTTCGTCCTCACCCGTGAACCGATCGCGGCCGGCCGCTTTGGTCTCGACACCGACCCCCGGGCCGCCTTTTTCCGTTAATTCTTCCCTTAATTCTGTTTGCACCGTCGCCGATACCGTTATCCTTCCCCCGGCCGGGGTGTATTTCACCGCATTGTCGAGGATGTTGAGGAGCACCTGGACGGCCCGGTCCCGATCCACCCAGAGGGGAGGGATATGGGGGGGAATCCGGGTGAAGGATTTGATCTTCTTTCCCTCCAGGCGAGGCTGGATGGTCTTCAGGGCCTCGGCGATCAACTCGTCCGGGGCCACGCTCTCCCGGTGCAGTCGGATCTCCCCGGTCTCGATGTTGGACAGGGTGAGGAGGTCGTCAACGAGGCGGTTGAGGCGCTGGGCATTGGCCTGGATGGTCTGGAGGAATTTTTCCCGCTGCCGGGCATCTTGGGAGGCGGCCCCCTGGAGCAGGGTCTCCACGTAGCCGATGATGGCCGTCAGGGGCGTCCGGATCTCATGAGTCACGTTGGCTACGAAGTCCATGCGCATCCGTTCGAGCTGTTTGAGGCGGGTGACGTTGTGAAAGACCATCATGATCTTTCCCTCGTCGGCGGGTAAGCCCGCGATGGCGGAGATGTTAACCTCCAGTGCCAGGGGCCGCTCATCTCCCACGGTGATCTCCGCGGTCAACGGCTTGCCCGTTTCCCGGAAACGCAGGAAGGCCTCCCGGAGCGCGGCGCTGTGGAAGACCTCCAGGAGGGTTTTCCCCCGGATCTCGTCCTGGCGGCGGCCGATCATTTTCCGGAGGCTCCGATTGAACTGGTCAATATGATTTGCCCTGTCGAGGGTAAGCACCCCCTCCACCATCCCGGCGAAGGCCGCCTCGAGCTTGCTCTTTTCTTCCGTAGCGAGGCGGATCTTTTCCTCCTGCTCCGCGAGCATGGCGTTGATATCCTTGGTCAGTTTTCCCAATTCATCTTCCCCGTCGGCAAGGAGGGGCGCCGGTCTTTCCCCGGAACGGATCTTTTCGGTGAATTCCGTCATTCTCCGAATGGGCGCCGCGATGCCCCGGGAGAAGAAAAATGCCAGCACCAGGGAGGGAAGGGCGATGATGAAGAGAGTAAGGTAGATGGAGCGATAGAGATGGTCGATGGACGCGGAAACATCTTCCAGGGAGCAGGCGAGACGGACGTAGCCGCGAATTTCCCCTTCGCGGCCCACGGCGACGGCGATGTAAAGCATGTTCCGCCCCAGGGTGCGGCTGTAGCGGACCGCGGCGCCCAGCCCCCTGATCCTCGCTTCCTGGACCTCGGAGCGGTTGAGGTGATTGTCCCACTTTTGGTCCTGCCGGGAGGAATCGGCCAAGACCCGCCCGGCGGCGTCGATGACGGTGATCCTTGCCTGAGCGCCGGCGGCCAGATCCGCTGTTTTCTTTACCAGCTCTTCCAAAGGCAGGAGCACCATGATCCGTCCCTGGCCGATCATCCTTTCCCTTACGTTCTGGGTGATCGTTTCCCGGATCTTCGGGGTGAGGAAGAATTCCATGACCGCCATGACCAGGACCACGAGGACCAGGTAGGAAGCAAATATTTTATAGAACAGACGACCTCTCACGGCGGCATTTCACCCTAAATTATTGGATTTGAGAAGGCTTTACTTGTTTGCGGCCGCCAGGTCGAATGGCCTCCTCCTCGTCAAACGGCCACTGATGGCGGACATTCTTGCCGGTGATCATGAAGACCACCATGTCGGCGATGCCCTTGGCATGATCGGAGATCCGCTCCACGGTCTTGGAGATCTGCATGATGAGGAGGGAACGGTGGATTGTCCGGGGGTCTTCCATCATGAAGGTCAGCAGTTCCCGGAAGATCTGTTCGTTGAGGCTGTCCACCGCCTCGTCCTCCCTCCGGACCTCGTTGGCCAGCGCTACGTCCTCTTTGACCAGGGCGTCCAGGCTCTTCCGGATCATTCCCCGGGCGATTTCCGCCATCCGGGGCAGGTCGATGTACGGCTTCAACTGGGCTTCCTCATTGAGCAAGGCGACCTTTTCGCAGATCTTTACCGCCATGTCCCCGATCCGTTCCAGGTGGCCGTTGATCTTGATCGCCGTAGTGATGAAGCGGAGATCCCGGGCCGCCGGCTGCCGGAGGGCGAGCAGGCGGATGCACTTTTCCTCCACCTCGCCGTCGAGCTTGTCGATGAAGGCGTCGTTGGCGATGACCTTCCGGGCCAGACCGGTATCCCGGTCCAGAAGGGCCCGGATGCTGTCCTCGATGGCCTGCTGGGTCAGGGCGCCGAGATAGAGGAGACTCTCCTTCACCTCCTGGAGCTCCGTTTCATACTGCTTGCTGGTGTGCCGTTTGGTGCCCATTGTTTCTCCTTTTAAACCCATCCCCACCCTAACCCTCCCCTTGAAGGGGAGGCGGAAAATGTTCTCTAATCCTCCTCGTGAAAGGGAGGGGGAAAGGGTGTCCTAATTCTCCCCGCACAAAGGTGAGGGATCTGTCTTAACCGAAACGTCCGGTGATGTAGTCTTCCGTCTGTTTCACGTCGGGATTGGTAAAGATCTTTTCCGTGGCGTTGTATTCGATGAGCCTTCCCAGGTAGAAGAAACCCGTGGTATCGGAAACCCGGGCCGCCTGCTGCATGTTGTGAGTGACGATGATGATGGTATATGTTTTTTTCAGTTCGTCAATCAATTCTTCGATCTTGGCGGTGGAAATGGGGTCCAGGGCCGAGGTGGGCTCGTCCATGAGGAGGACGTCGGGTTTCATGGCCAGGGCCCGGGCGATGCAGAGGCGCTGCTGCTGACCCCCCGAGAGGGTCATGGCCGACCGGCCGAGGATGTCTTTCACCTCGTCCCAGAGGACGGCCTGGCGGAGGCTTTGTTCCGCCAGGGCCTCCAGGTCGGCCTTGGCGGCGACCCCCGCCAGGCGCGGGCCGTAAACGATGTTGTTGAATATCGACTTGGGAAAGGGATTCGGCTTCTGGAAGACCATGCCGATGCGGCGGCGGACCTCCACGGGATCCACTTCCGGGGCGTAGATGTTCATCCCTTCGAAGAGGACCTCCCCTCCCACCCGGGCCCCGTCGATGAGGTCGTTCATCCGGTTGAGGAGGCGGAGCAGGGTCGATTTGCCGCAGCCCGAAGGACCGATGAGGGCCGTCACCCGATGCCTATCGAAGTCCATGGTGATGTCCGTCAGAGCCTGAAAACTTCCGTAATAGAAATTGATTCCGCTGGTCTTGATAATGGTGCTGCCGTTGTCGTGCCGTGCCAATGTTACCACCTTTTTTTCCTGCGCATGTAGCCGCGGATGATTATGGCGATGAGATCAATGCCCAGAACCAGGGCGACGAGGACGAGGATCGTGCCGTACTGAAGGGGTCGGGTCTGTTCTATGTAGGTCCCGGCGGTGGCCAGGACATAGACGTGATAGGGGAGGGCCATGACCTCGTCGAAGACGGAGCCGGGAAGCTTGGCGGTGAAAAAGGCCGCGGCGGTGAACATGATGGGGGCCGTTTCCCCGGCGGCCCGGCCGATGCCCAGGATGGAGCCGGTGAGGATGCCCGGCAGGGCGTTGGGCAGGACGATCTTCCAGATCGTCAGCCACTTGGACACCCCGAGGGCCAGGGAGGCCTCCCGGAAGGTCTGGGGCACCGCCTTGAGGGCCTCTTCCGAGGCGCCGATGATCGTGGGGAGGATGAGAATCCCCAGGGTGAGGGCGCCGGAAAGGATGGAGGAACCGAACTGGAGGAATACGACGAAGAAGCCCAGACCGAAGAGCCCGAAGACCACGGAGGGGACCCCGGCGAGGCAGTTGACGCCCACGCGGATGGCCCGGACGATCCTTCCCTGTTGGGCGTATTCCGTAAGATAGACGGCGGCCATGACGCCCAGGGGGAGGGCCACGGCGATGGCCCCTACGGTGAGATAGATGGTTCCCAGGATTGCCGGCATGATGCCGCCCTTGGTCATGGAATCCCGGGGGGGCTGGGTGAGGAACTCCCAACTTATCGCCTGAAAGCCGTTGATGAAGATGAAAAAAAGCAATCCCCCCAGGGCGGCGGTGAGGGTCAGGGCGGCCAGGCGGACGCCCCCGAAGAATATTTTCTGTTTCCGGTAGCGCCACTTCATCGTGCCGGTCATGGTTTGCCTCGTCATAGTGTCGCGGACCCCACTTCCTTGAATTTCTGGGCGAGGTAGTCGGCGATGAGATTGAAGGCCAGGGTCATGAAGAACAGAACGATACCCGTGGCGAAGAGGGCGTGATAGTGGCCGCTCCGGAAGGGGGCCTCCCCCATCTCGGCGGCGATGCTGGCCGGCATGGGCCGGACGGAGTCGAAGATGCTCTCCGGGATGGCGGCGGCCCCGCCGGCCACCATTAGGACCACCATGGTCTCCCCGATGGCCCGGGCCATGCCGAGGATCACCGCAGTGGAGATCCCCGAAAGGGCGGCGGGGACGATGATCCGGACGATGGTTTCGAACTTTGTTGCCCCCAGGGCATAGGAGGCCTCCTTGAAATCCTGGGGAACAGCGTAGAGGGCGTCTTCGGAGATGCTGGAGATGGTGGGAACGGCCATAAGGGCCAGGATCGCCGAGGCGTTCACGATATTTAGCCCTGTGGGCAAATCGAAGGTTTCCTGGAGCCAGGGGGCGACGGTGACCATGCCGAAAAAGCCCAGGACTACGGAAGGCAGGCCGGCGAGGAGTTCGATGATGGATTTCAGGATCTCCTTGATGGCCGGAGGGGCGATCTCGGAGATATAGACGGCCGACAGCACCCCCAGGGGAACCGCGAGGAGGGAAGAGAAGAAGGTGACGATAAGTGAGGCGACAATCAAGGGCCAGATCCCGTAGGAAGGGGGATCGTAGGTGGGATACCACTCCCTGCCGAAGAGAAAGTCCCGGAGGGATACCTCCCGGAAGATCGGCAGCCCCTCCCGGAAGAGAAAGATGACAATTAGTCCCAGGACCATGATGGAGATGAGCGAAAGGGTGAAGAAGGCGTTTTTGATGACGATTTCTTTTTGATAACGGGTCATGGCTTATCTACCGGACGGGAACGAAGCCTTCCTTCTTCACGATTTCCTGACCTTTCTTGCCAAGAAGGAATTTGATGAACCCCTCTGTCTCCCCTTTAGGTGTCCCGTTGGTGTACATATACAGGGGGCGGGCGATGGGATATTCCTTGGCGAGGGCGGTTTTTGCCGAGGCCTGGACACCGCCCACGGTCAGGGCGTTGACGGACTTGTTTAGGTAGCCGATGCCGATGTAGCCGATAGCGTACCTGTTCTTCGAGACAGCCTGAACAACGGCGCCGTTGGAGGCCTGTAGCTGGGCCCGGGGCGTCACCTTGGCGCCGTTGAGGACGAGGTACCCCCAGGATTCATAGGTCCCCGAGCTGCTGTCTCGGGATACCACCACGATGGTCAGGTTGTCTCCGCCCACCTCCCTCCAGTTGGTGATCTTGCCCTGGTAGATCTGGCTCAACTGGTCGAGGCTCAGATTCTGGACCTTGTTTTTCGGATGGACGATGGGGATGATGGCGTCGATGGCCACGGTGTGAGCTACGGGGTTAACCCCTCTTTTCTTTGCCAGGTCCATTTCCTGCTTCTTGATCTCTCGGGAAGAATTGGCGATGTCCGTGGATTTGTCGATCAGGGCCTTGATCCCGTCTCCGGAGCCGCCCCCGGAAAGAGAGATATTGACGTTCTTGTGGATCTTCATGTAGGCCTCCGCCGCCGCCTGGGCTACCGGCAGCACCGTCGTGGAGCCTTTGATGACCACATTGCCGCCGGCCAGGGCCGCCGGGGCGGCGACTACCACGCACAACATGAAAACGGCGATGATCTTGATGAGTCTTGACATTTTTCCCCTCCCGATTTTTTGTCCGATTATAGTCGCGAATTGTTGCCGTTTTATGACAGAACAATTAAAGTTCTGCAAAATAAACAACCTGGGGAAGAGAGGGATAGCCGCCTCCGGATGATCCGGAAGCAGTTTTTTTACCCTATGGCAATAAAGAACTCCGCCATGCGGGGAGGTAAAATGCCAGTCGCGCAAAAAATTGCGAAAGGCCATTTTTTGCCGCTCATGAAATCGACTTTTTTTCGCAAAATCGTCAATTTACTAATATTATCATTATTTTAAGTGTTATGAATTATTCATAATTTTTTTTGGGGGTGATCGCGGATCGTTAAAATAGCGATTTTTTGGGCTCTAAAATCGCTATTTTAAGAAAATTGAGCGGTACGAAGAGGTAAGCCGCTGCGCGACCCGGCGAATGACCGTGGTTACCTTATAAGCCTGGTAATGCCTTGCGGCGTAAAGATGGGGAAAAGATAGAGAATGGGCGGCGAGGTGTCAAGGGAAAAGGGTCATCCCGGTTGTCAGAGGGTCGGGGGTGTGTTATAAAAAAAGGATCTAATGGATATGAATGGATGGAAGCGCATCGAAACGCATGGATGGATAATCAGAGCATCTTTTATGAACATTAAGCTTGACGGCATCGTAAAAAGTCCGGATGCTTCGTTGCGCTTCATCCTTCGTCACTGCGACGTACGTCCAAGTACGCCTCATTCCTCAGGATGCGCGCGCCTCGCCTGCGGATCTTTTTACGATGCCATCCCAAATGGGACATTTTTTGCGCTTTTTACGATGTCATCAAAAATGACCGGCGGACATCT
>JAKQIZ010000194.1 GCA_029561465.1 Deltaproteobacteria bacterium
CGTCGCTCCCGCGGCGGCGGTGGACGTCAAGTTCAGCGGCAGTTACTACGCGATGGGCTGGTATGTGGACAATCCGTCCCTACTGGACAAGAACGAGGCGCCGGGGGCGGCCTCCTGGGCCAATAACGCCCGGCGGGGCTCCAATGCCTTTTACAGCCAGCGGTTTCGTCTGCAGACGGAATTTCAGGTAGTGGAAGGTTTGAAGCTCGTTACGCGGTTCGACGCCCTGGAGAAGCGCTGGGGCGATCAGTCCTGGGCCGGGGGCACCGGCGAGACCCAGTCCCGGACCCAGACTCCGGGTGGCGTTGGCGCTGCTGCTGCCAAAGCGCAGGAAAACCTGGAATGGGAACGGGCCTATCTGGACTTCAACGTTCCCTTCGGCAAGTTTCAGGTGGGATACATGCAGTTCCTTACCTGGGGAACGACCTTTCTGGACACGACCCTGACATCCGCCGGCATCCGCTACCGTTACAACCGCGGTCCCTGGCAGGCGGTGGCGGCCCTGCAGAAACGGGCCGAATACACCGGCCTCAACGCGAACAACATCGGCGTGGCCAACGACTCCAACCGGGACGTGTACGATTTTGGAGCCGTCTATAAATTCAAACCCGGCGAGGCGGGCATTCTCTATCAATACAGCCGGAGTGGCCAGAACAAATGGGAGCAGGGCAACGGTTATCTGACGCAGCTCAACGGCCTGTATCCCTATGCGAAGGCCACCTTCGGGAAGTTGTTCCTCGAAGGGGAGGCGATGTACGCCTTCGGTGATCTGCGATCTTACGAGAACACCAGTGCGGCCCCCACGGGCGGCACCGCGGGCACCAACCGTCCGGGCGGGGTGAGCATCAACGATCCCGCTCAGAACGTGGGCGTCCAGGCTTTAGGTGCCTATGCCCATGCCAAATACGATCTGAAGCCGGCCTATGTAGGGGTAAAGTTCGTCTATTTGAGCGGTGACGACAACTCCAACAGCGACAAGGCGACGGGGTCGATCATGCAGTCCCAGCAGATGAACCGGAGCTTCTATCCCACCCTGATCCTCTGGAACGACGACTACCAGAACAACATTGGTAACATCCAGGGCAATGTGCCCGCCGGGGCGACGGGAGCGAATCGCCGCACCGGTCAGAACTATACGATCAGCCAGAATATGGACAATGTGTGGTTCTATCAGATCTATGCCGGCATCAAACCGATGCCCAAGATGGATCTGATGTTGGCCCTGTCCTACGCCATGGCGGACAAGAAACCGAAGAGCGACGTGGGCGCCGTGGGTTCCCCGGGGTACTACAACCCGGCGAACCGGGTGACGGAGTTCGTTTCGGACAAGTACGGGACGGAGCTTGACTTCATCGGCACCTACAAGATCTACGACAATCTTACCTACATGATCGGTATCGGCTATCTCTGGACGGGGGACTATTTCAAGGGTTACGACATCAACACCACGGTCAGGGACAACTACCTCCTTTCGCATAAGTTGACCCTGAACTTCTAAG
>JAKQIZ010000012.1 GCA_029561465.1 Deltaproteobacteria bacterium
ACTTGAGGAGGGAAATTCGCTATGGCAGAGAAGAAGATCCGCGTAATGGTTGCCAAACCCGGTCTGGACGGTCACGATCGCGGCGCCAGGGTCCTGGCCCGCTGTTTCCGTGACGCCGGCTTCGAGGTCATTTATACCGGCGTCTTCCAGACGCCGGAACAGATAACGGCGGCGGCCCTGGAAAAGGATGTGGACCTGGTCGGTTTAAGCAGCCTTTCAGGGGCGCACCGCCACTTTTTCCCCGCCGTGAAAAAGCTCCTCGTCGCCAAAGGGGCCGCTGGGATCACCGTCATCGGCGGGGGCATCATCCCGGAGCAGGATATCCAGATGCTCTATGACGCCGGCATTGCGGCGATCTTTACCTCGGGAGCCACCCTGGAGAGCATCGTCGCGTGGGTCCGGGACCACGTCCCGTCCCGGCAGCGGCAGGAAAGCGAAGCTTAATGTTCACAAAGCTGAGCTACGTGTCCTCGTAAAAATTCGCAAATCATCCTCCCCTACAAGGGGAGGGCCGGGGTGGGGATGGGCTTAATCCCCCCCGTCATTACCGGTAATTACCCCATCCCCCTCCTTACCTCCCCCTTGAAGGGGGAGGATGAAAATGACTTATATGAAAATGTCCACAAATAGCCGGATATTTTCATTTTTCGTTGTGCCCGGAACGGGCATGATGGGTAGTACAAAAATAGAACGAAATACTCAATAAAATCAAAAATAACATATTTTCATGCTTCGTGGCGCTCCACGGGGCATGCTGGTTTTTTACGAGGCCGTCAAGCTTCATGTCCATAAAGCAGAGATTAATGGGCCTCTGAATTGCCCGCTTACTGCCTCTCCCCTACAGTGCAGCCGGCGAGGCAATTGAAGCAGTTGTACTGAAGGATAGGGCATGAGGACCGGCGCCGCCTTGACCCGGTATTTGTCCTCGATATAGCTCCAAGCGGGTAGGCGTTCTTCTGGGAAAGCTCCATGAGGGCCATCCTTCCCGACATGCCGGTCCTTGTGTCCAAGCTGTCCAAAGATCCGTCCAGTTCCCGGTAGGCCATGACTACCATGGATTTGACGGTCGGCAGGATCAGCTTCGGATCAGGAGATTTCTTGGACCGGTAATCACCGATGGCGGCAAAGCCCACGGCGTCGGCCCCCAGGTTTATTGCGAAAGTGCTGATATCTTCCTTGTTCATTGGCGGTCCCCATCGTTTTGGCGTAATAGAGAAAAATTTGTGAATATGAAGTCCGCTTTCGGATCGGGTCGGGCAGAAGGCTCTTCAGGGCGGCAAGCCGCCGCTTCTGCCGGGGCATCAATCTGCATTGATTTTGGACCGGCAGATGGTCTCCGTGGCATTTTTTAGCCGCACCGCCACCATTTTTATCATTTTCTGAAAATCCGCCGACAGCTTGTTGAATTCCTGATCGAAGAAATTACGGTCGATGATGCCGATGACCGTGTGGCCTACGGCCCGGGCGCTGGCGGTCCGGGGAATCTTGGCGATATAGGCCAGTTCCCCCAAGATTTCCCCCTCTGGGAGGACCCCGACCACGACCTTCTGGTCGTCCACGGTTTTGAAGATCTCCACCGCTCCCTCATCAATGAGGTAGATCCAATCTCCATACGTTCCTTCCTTGAAGATCTCCTGACCATCCTCGTAAGTTTCGTACGATGCCACCTGAAACATATCGCGATCCCTCCTTTTTCAAGCACCGAACTTTTCAGTGATTTTGTAATTAAGCCCCGAACAAGCGACTATTAGCATTATGCTCCGCATTCACACCGTTTCCGATCCGGGACCCGGTGCCACTCCATGGTTGTTTGCGTTTTTGGAGATTTTATCATAATTTCGCCCTCAATTAAAAGCATTTAGAGGCCATGCTTTTTCTGTTGACAGTTCGGCGGGCTTGGGGCATAAGCCGAGCCGCTTTAGACATCACGTCGCCGGTGTCGAGCAGGAAATGATCCAAGCCAATGTCGCAGCACGGATCATTAGCTGGTTGAAAGCCTGCCAATTTATGGTATGATGGACCGATGACAGCAACCACCGCCATAATCCCCCATGAACGCCAGCGAAACAAATACCGCTGCCTGTCTTGCGGCGCCACCGAAAATATGGGCCGGCGCCGCTACTGTTCCGTGGAATGCCGGCAGAAACTGCGCCTGCGCCTCGACGCCCGAACCGGTCTCGTCGAGGCCCTGAACACCCGTTGCGCCACCTTCTCTTTTTCCGAAAGTCTGATCATGATGGATATCCTCCCTTACGGAACTTCCGAAATCTTCAGCTTTCTTTATCCCCGCACCCCCGGCAGTAAGCCCGGCGAAGACTTCAGCCGCATGGCCGACATCCTGGGGGAACAATGGTGGGCGGAAAAAAGGCGTACCAACAAGCGTTTCCTCGCCTCCCAGCATGTCCTGGCACAAGCGGTGCGAAACTATAAGCCCATCACATCGGTCAAGCCCATAATCACCACCTTTTCCTCCGTCAGGAAAACATCGCTTCTCATCCTGAACCTCGCCCGAACCGACCTGTTCTCACCGTCGCTGCAGCAGCTCATCAAGACTTCGTTCCGCCGGCAGGCCAAGCTCCATCATCCTGACGTCGGCGGTGATGCCGAGATCTTCCGCAAACTCCATCAGGCCTACGAGGAGATGATCGCCTGGGCAAACCACCCCAACTTCGTCCGGAGGCGCGGATTCCCCGATAAGTGGTTCTACGACGGTGACAAGAAGAAGTGGGTCCAACCGCTACCGGGGTGAGGATCGGCGCGGCCAGCAAGAACCGGCAGAAAGGGAATACCCCCGCCCCTTCAAGGGCCGGGGTGGGGATGGTTTTATGCTTCATCAGCAGTCATTGACCCATCCCCCTCCTAACCTCCCCTTTGAAGGGGGAAAAAGTAAAAATCTTTTAGGTCGGAAGAAATCTACTTCTTACGAGGCCGGCAACAGCGATGATGATGAATGAGGGAAGCCAAAACGTTCCGGGCCGCCCCGCCTTCTGGAACAACAGCAAGCGCTACTACGACCTGAAGAGCTACTGGCGGAACCGCTTCGGATGCAAGGTGTACAAGCTCCCCATCGACGCCGGCTTCACCTGCCCCAACCGGGACGGACACATCGCCGTGGGGGGGTGCGCCTACTGCGACGGCCGCGGCTCCAAGCTCCGCCAGGCAGGCCCCCTGCCCTCGATCACCGCTCAGATCGAAAAGGGCAAGGCCTATTACACCGTGCACCGCCGGGCCGGAAAATTCATCGCCTATTTCCAGACCTTTACCAATACCTACGGCGCCCTTGAGGAGCTGCGGCGGCTCTACGACGAGGCCCTCGCCCAGCCCGATGTGATCGGTCTGTCCATCGGCACCCGTCCCGATTGCATTCCCGATCCTGTGCTCGACCTACTGGAAGGCTATACCAGGCAAGCCCATATCTGGCTGGAACTAGGTCTCCAGTCCATCCACGATCGGACCCTCGCCGACCTGAACAGGGGCCACGACGCCCGAACTTTCCTCGACGCAGTTGCGCGGGTCCAGGGCCGGGGGATCCATCTTTGTGTCCATATCATCGTCGGGCTTCCCGGAGAAAACCGGGCGGACATCCTGGCGACCGCCCGCGTCCTGGCCGGCCTGCCCGTCCAGGGCATCAAGATCCACTCCCTGTTGGCGCTCCGGGGCACGCCCCTGGGCCGTCGTTACGAGAACGGTGACGTGTTCCTCATAACCAAGGAGGAATACGTCACCACCGTCTGCGACATCCTGGAAATCCTGCCGCCCGCAACGGTGATCCAGCGCCTCACCGCCGACGGCTACAAGGACATCTTCCTCGGTCCATCCTGGGCAGTAAATAAAATGGACGCCCTCAACAGCATCGACTGGGAGCTCAAGCGCCGCCGGAGCTGGCAGGGCAGCAGGCGGGATAGTCTTTGAGAAGCAATGACGCGTGACGCGGTGCGCTGGTGCCGCCGGGCAGCAGTATTTCACAAAAACGACCAGGCCGATCAACACCGCTCCCAGTGCGGCGAACAGGACCGCCGCGGCGGCGATGTCTTTGGCTCTGCCGATGAGGGGATGGTGATCGGGATGGACGGCATCGGCCAGGAACTCAATGGCCGTGTTCATTCCCTCAGCTATCCAGACCGCCATGATGGCAACGATCACCAGTCCCCATTCCCAGCCCTCGAGTGCAAACCAAATGCCCGCGGCAACGACGGCAACCGAGGCCACGAGATGAATGCGGGCATGAGGCTGGGATGCGAGCAGATCGCCCGCACCTCGCAGGGCGCAAGCGAAGCTGCGGATACGCCGATCAAGATAGGACATAGCCGTGGTCGGTCCCCCTTATTTAGGGTCGGTCATAAAATAATTGTAACATCTTGCATCTCGGCTTCAATCGCAAATTCAGCTCCAAAGAGCTGAATCATGTTCATAAATCCTCAACGTAGCGCTGCTTCGCCTGCGGTTTGGCGGAATCAGTCATGACAAATACAGCCTCAATCTGAGCGCCACTTTGCTACCTTTTTTCATGACAGACTCTTAGTAGCGGTAGGTAAGCGAAATCCCGCCGCCATTGCGGCTCACGCTGGGCATAAATGAAACGGGGCTCGACCGTTTATGGTAGCGAAGGACGGCAGCGGCGGTAAAGTAACCGATGGCCGCCCCAAAAAAGGCATCCGACGCCCAGTGTTCATTGTCGTTCAGCCGGGCCAGCCCCACCAGCGAGGCCAGGCTGTAAACCGCCGCCGCCACACAGGGATTGTCTGTTTCGGAGGCGATGACCTTCGCCATGGAAAAGGCCGTACTGGTATGCAGTGATGGGAAAGACAGATTGTCCGTCGAGAATTCTGGTCCATGCCACTTATCGTAACGCTCCCCGGCGTCCGGACGGGGCCGGTGCGTGACAAATTTCAGGACCGAGGTGAAAGCCCCGGCCAGGACGATGCTCTCTACCCCCAACAGGCCTATCCGCCTCGCCTTTTCGCTCTCCTGATGTTCCCCGTAGAGGTAAACGAGTCCCATGGCCGGCACGGCAAACAACGGGTTGCCTAGGGGGGTGATCACCTTGGCGACATTGTTGGAGGCGTCGCTCCTCTTATCTTGAAACCACTCTTTGATATCCTGATCGTAGGCATAAAATCCCGCCGTAGCCGCGACAACCAGGGAGGCCGTCAGCCAGTCCTTTCCTTCCCAGCGCACCGGAGAGCTGAGGATCTTACCCGTATCGCGTACATATCCTTTCAGATAATCGCGATCCAATTCCATCCCCTTCCCACCGGCATTCCCGTCCGGGGGAACGGCGGGCCGGTTGGACGTCAGGGATGGGCCGGCAGACGACTCCGCGGCCGCGCCGACGAAAGGGAAAAGAGGAATCAGCGCCAGCCATACCATCGAGATCAGGTAAACCCATCTCCGCCCCGCGCCGCTACCGTTCCGGTACCTCGAGATTATCATGGGCATGGGCCGCAAATCCTACTTTAGCCAGGCCGGCAACTGCCGTGGATCCTTGCCCTTGAAGTTGCACACTATCCCGCAGGTCTTGCAGGGGCTTTTGAGGGCCGGAAGCGGCGGTTCGCCCTTGATCTTCTGTTCGATGAACTTGAGGCACTTGTTGACCTTGGCGTCCGGTCCTTCCACGGCCAGGGTCACGCAGCCTTCCGCGCCGCCCCAGCCACCGGAGGCGAAGTGGACGGCATAGACGCCGAAGAGTGTCTCGACGGCATCCAGTTCTGTGAAGACCCGGCCATCGGCGACGCAGGCCATCCCGACGCTGGCGCCGATCGTCTTTCCGAAGCCCAGCGTGCCGCCGAACTGCGCCGCCGCTTCCACGGAGGAAATCATCTTTTCCAAACCGATGGGGAAGATGATTGCCAGCCCCCGGGCCTTCATGGCCATATAAAACTGTCCCATCGTCCCCCCGGCAGGACTGGCCATACAGACCCCCACATTGCCATCCCCGTCCAGGGCGTTGCCTCCCTTCAGAAGGATGTCGCCGGGTCCGAGCTTGTCCAGGACCGCCCCTGGCTCCACCTCCAGGACCTCGCCTTTATGGAAGGTTACCGGCTTGGTTCGCTCCTCCGGGCCTAAAGCGCATAGCGCCCCCCTGATGACCTGCCCCGCCACATACCCCTCTTTTTTGATCTTTTTTCCCAGTAATTCCTCGAGGATATAGGCGTTTGTGGAACCTCTGCCCACGAGGAGGTAGCCGTTTTGCCGGGCGTTCTGGATCTCCGGGAGGGTCGCCACGCCTTTTCCGATCAGCCGTTTGGATTCCGCCGGCGTCAGGGTAAACAATGCCTCCATAGCTCCTGCTCCTTTCTTTTCCTTTTCTTGGAACATCACGATCAATGGCCGGATAAACCGACCATGATCTAACCTATTTACGCATCTTTGGCAAATACAATCTGCATGGCTCGGGGGATGCCCGCAAGGGGAAATTTCCCCCCGCGAAGCAATCAGCTCCGACTTCCGGGATGGTGGTTTTTCTTGACACGCCCCGCCGTCATGTTTATATTTTCGCCAAAGCCAAGCAAACAAAAGGAAAGGTGAGAAGAAATGAAAAGGATACTGCTGTTTGTCGCAACGAACATAGCCATCATTCTGATCCTGAGCATCGTCCTGAACCTTCTCGGCGTGGACAGTATCCTCGACGGGAGAGGCGGTCTCAACTTGACCAGCCTGCTTATCTTCGCTTCCGTTTTCGGTTTCGGCGGTTCCTTCATCTCCCTGGCCATGTCCAAGTGGTCGGCGAAAAAACTCACCGGCGCCCAGGTTATCGAATCGCCTCGGAACGAAATGGAGGCCTGGCTGCTAAACACGGTCAAAAGACAGGCCACGACCGCCGGCATCGGCATGCCGGAAGTGGCCATTTACGACGCCCCGGACGCCAATGCCTTTGCCACGGGCATGAACAGAAATTCCGCCCTGGTGGCGGTGAGCACCGGCCTGCTGCGCATCATGCCCCGTGGGGAAGTGGAGGCGGTTCTGGGCCACGAAATCAGCCACGTGGCCAATGGCGACATGGTGACCCTGACGCTGATCCAGGGGGTCGTCAACACCTTCGTCATCTTCATCTCCCGGGTGGTCGGTTACTTCGTCGATCGCGTCGTCTTCAAATCGGAAGACGAAGGGCCCGGACCGGCCTATCTGATTACCACCATCGTCGCCCAGTTGGTCTTCGGCGTTCTGGCGAGCATCATCGTCATGTGGTTCAGTCGCCAGCGGGAATTCCGGGCCGATTCCGGCAGTGCGAGACTCGAAGGGCCGGGGAAGATGATCGCCGCCCTCCGCAGCCTTCAGAAGACCGCCGAGCAGCCCCATCTGCCCCAACAGATGGCGGCGTTCGGGATCGCCGGCGGGCCCTCCGGCTTCATGAAGCTATTCATGACCCATCCGCCTTTGGAGGAGCGAATCGCGGCCCTGGAAGCGTTGCCGTAAATACCCGCTCAGGCCGACCCTAAGCGGATCTGAAGAGTCATCTGATGTTCTTCGCCCAGGAAACGGGCCATGTTCATGAAGGTGTCGGGCAGGGGAACCTCCCGGTCTCGGATGAGGATGCCTAGGGCGTCGGCCCGGGTAAGGAGGGCGGGATTGTCCAGGCCTTCCCGGCTGTCGCAGAGAAACTGGACCCGCAGGGCGTCCGACAGGGGGGCCCGGAGTTCCGGATAATCCCCTGCCAGACCGGCCAGTTCCATTTCGATCAGGGCCCGGTTGGCGATCCCAAAGGAGAGAAACGGTTCGTCCCGGTTCGGAGTGCCGAATAGATCGTTGATTACGGCACCGGCGAGTTGATTGATGAAGATCCGCTCCCGCCGTGGATGGCGCTCCGCCAGCCCGTCCCGCAGCGTCTTGAAGAGGACCATCTTGATTACGTGAATCCCCTCCCGAAGGATCGGGATCAATCTGTTTTCCCCGGTCATGGCGTCATACCTCTCGTCGTTCGCCAAATATTGCCTGATTCTTAACCGCCCGCGCTGACTTTTTGGCAATTTCGTCAAACGTTGAAGCGGAACGAGATGATGTCTCCGTCCGCGACAACGTAATCCTTGCCCTCCAGGCGCAGCTTCCCCGCGGCCTTGGCGGCGGCCAGGATCCCGCCACAGGCGACGAAGTCGTCGTAGCTCACCACCTCCGCCTTTATAAAGCCCCGCTCGAAGTCCTTGTGAATGGCCGCGGCGGCCCGAGGGGCCTTGACACCCCGGGGGATCACCCACGCCTTCACCTCGTCTTCCCCCACGGTGAAGTAGGTGATCCGTCCCAAGAGGCGAAAAGCGGCCTGGATGATCCGCTGGAAGGCCGGTTCGGCCATCGCCAGGGACTCCAGAAACTCCTGCTGTTCCTCCCGGGACAGGCCTGCCATTTCCGCCTCCAGTTCGCCGCAAAACCCGATGACATGATCGGCAAGCCCGGCTTCCTGACGGAAGGCCGCCGTCTCTCCAAGACGATCTTCGGAAAGGTTTAGGACTACCAGTTCCGGCCGCAAGCTCCAGAAGGAGAAACTGCGCAGGGCGTGACGCTCCTCGGCGCTGAGCGGCAGATCCCGGAGGGGACGTCCCTGCTCCAACTGGTCATGGAGGCGGGGCAGCAGTTCCGCCTGGAGCAGTTCCACCGGTTTGAGAGCCTTCCGGGGGACTCGTTGGAGGCGCTCCCGGCGGTTTTCCACCACCATGAGGTCGGAGAGGATCAGTTCATCCTCCAGCGTCCGCCACCGGGCGACCGTCTCCTGAAGATCGGCGGCAGTAAATCCATCCACCACATGCAGGAGGCCGTCGGCGCCAGCCAGGGTCTGGCGGACCGCCTCCCAGGCCTTCTCGCCGTCGGCATGTACGTCAACGAAGGGAGCCCGGGCGGGAGAAATCTTGGCGGGATGAAAGATGTCCACGAGGCGGTCGAAGCGCGCATCGGGAACCGCTGCCTGGCCGCGGACACATCTTTCGCCATGGATGTCCCGGCTGCGGATACCCGTCATGATCTCGAAAAGTGAACTCTTCCCGCTTTGGGGAAGACCTAAAATACCCATTTCCATATCTATCTACCGCTTCATTTGCCTTTCGCCTCTCGCAAGGCCTGCGCCCCATATCATCCCCGCGGAACCATTTCAAGCAAAATATCACCTCCCCGCCGGCGCCCGTAAAATTTGGATTTAGCCATTGAATCGGAAACGATAATATTGTAGAAACTACTCATATGAGTTGGACCATATTTTACAACCGTCAACCGAAAAGAAAAAGGAGAATCGTTTCATGGGGATGACGATCACCGAAAAGATCATGGCCGCCCATGCGGACCTTGAAGAGGTTCATCCGGGGATGTTGATCAACGCCCGGGTGGACATCGCACTGGGGCACGACGTGACGGCGCCCATTGCCATCGCAGAGTTCAAGAAGGCCGGGGGACGCAAGGTCTTTGACCGCGGCCGGGTCGTTCTTGTCGCCGATCACTTCACCCCGACCAAGGACATAAAATCAGCCCAACAGGTGAAGATCATGCGTGATTTCGCCCGGGAACACCGGCTGGGCCATTATTACGAGGGCGGCCGGGCCGGGGTGTGCCATGTCCTACTGCCGGAACAGGGGATCGCCCTCCCCGGCGATCTGATCATCGGGGCCGACAGCCACACCTGCACCTACGGCGCCCTGGGCGCCTTTGCCACCGGCGTGGGCAGCACGGATCTGACGGCGGTCATGCTGACGGGCGAACTCTGGTTCAAGGTTCCCGAAACGATCAAGATCGTCCTGACGGGCCGGTGCAACAAATGGGTCTCGGGAAAGGACATCATTCTCTATATCATCGGGCAGATCGGCGTGGACGGCGCCACCTACAAAGCCATGGAATTCACCGGGGAAACCGTCGGAGAGTTGACCATGGCGGACCGCTTCACCATGGCCAACATGGTCATCGAGGCCGGGGCGAAAAACGGCATCTTCATCCCAGATGCCGTAACCACTGAATACGTACAATACCGGGCGGAACGGGAATACGCCAGTTACGATTCGGACCCCGACGCCCGTTACGCCTCCGTCCTGGAGATCGACGTCAGCCGGATCGAACCCCAGGTGGCCTTTCCCAATTTGCCTTCCAATGTCAAGGGGTTGAGCAGGGTCGGCTCCATCAAGATCGATCAGGTCTTCATCGGTTCCTGCACCAACGGCCGCCTCGAAGATCTGCGCATTGCCGCCAATCTGCTGCAAGGCCGGGAGGTTGCACCGT
>JAKQIZ010000029.1 GCA_029561465.1 Deltaproteobacteria bacterium
TCCTTCCCCTTCCACGCCGCTCCGAAAAGGATAACGCCGACATCCTTGCCGCAAATAAGACATTGGGACAGGGACGGGTTGACGCCGTACTTTTTAGACAACCGGATTCCGCTCATCGGAGAACCTCTTCTGCGATTGCGAGACCAACGCGCATTTCCTTCACGTCGGCTTTAAAGTGAGGATCATACGTCGGATCGTCCAACGATTTTCCCCGGACAAAATCCGCCGTGTCGTCATAACTCCACCGCAACGAGGCGAGTAGAGCGCGGGACAACGCTCTCAATTTCTCTAAGTCGGTCATCGATATCCTCCTTCCACCTTCACGATGCCGCCGGGATAATATTCCATCCTCGGCTTCTCGGTGTAGACGATCGAAAACCGATTGCCGAAATATTCGTAGGCGCGGCGCATCGCCTCCGCCTTATCTTCGGCCTCGATCTCGAGGACCGTGTTGTGGTCGACGGTCCGGCCGTTGATGATGTGGGTATGGATTTGACCGAGCGTGATCCAAAAGGTTCTCACAACCCACCTCCTTCCCCGTTCTTCCGCGTGACGTTCGCCGGAGCCGGTCGATCGTCTCCCGGGCCGGTATTGCCCCCGGTCCCGGGGAGATCGCCCAAATTAGGGCAAATTAGGCCCCTTATTCGGCCGTCGACGGTTCGCCGGGCGGCCTCGAAAATATACTCCTCGAGGGCCGGGGACCATCCCATCGCTCCGTTGATTAAAAATTCGAACCCTCCGGCCAAGTAGCGGATCTCCTGTTGGATCAAAATCATTTCCGGAACGAGGACGATCCGCCGCCCTTCGCCGAGGTGGAGGAGGTCGACCGTTTTGGTATGATCGAAAATCACCGGCGCGCGCGTGAGGCCGACATCGAAACCGTGGGTGACCGATCCGCGGTCATCGTCCAAAAGATATTGGATTCGGATTTTCATTTTCCACCTCCCGCGCGGCACACCGCGCAAAACAACGCCAAGTCCTCGGGGAGGAGGTCGCGAACGAGACCGCACAACCGACACTTCCTCATCCCGCCCACCACCGGCCCTCCGCCCTTCGGATCGGCCGCGCTTCGTTCGGCCGTCCTCTCCGATCGCACCGCGTTCCGGGCCGTCATCGCGTTCCGTTGGATTTGTTTTTGGAGGGGCGTCATCACACCACCTCAAAATACCGCATCGTGGTCTGAAGCAGGTGATCGTAGTTCCCCGCCTTCGCCTCGGTCATAAACCGATCGATCCACGGTTGGGGTTTCCCGGCCGCGCGAGCCGCGCGCGAACACCGGCCGAGAATCGCGAAGGCGTTGCCGTCCTCGCCGAGTAATTTGACGCGCGGCCGCGGCCCTCTCTTTTCGGCGTCGTCCTCGAGGTCGAGGGTGTCCTTTTCCACGGCCGGTTCCGGACCGGTGACGAGGATACGATGGCAAGCATCGCCATCCCATTCGACCGTCAACCCGGCCTTCTTCATCGCCTCCGCGATTTCTTCGCCCTTCCCCTCCCATCCCAAATAGGTTGAATTTGTTTCCCGGAGTTGTTCGTCATCTTGGCGATGAAAGAAAACGGCCTTCCCGTGGTACTTCGGCATTTGGGAAATGGCGTATCCCGCGCACGTGCCACAGCACATGAACGCCGATCGGCAAACGTATCCGGCCCGGCGCAATTCCGCAAACGCCTCGCCGATCCTCCGTCTCGTGTCCTCGACCATCCCACTCAACGTGTTGCTCATCGGGCTTCTCCTTTTTTTTATTTCGATTATTCGAGCGTTTCTTTTTTGATCCCCAACTCCGCGGCTACGCGGTCGGCCTCGAGGATCGACGTGTGGAGCCACAACCCGGCCCTCCACGCCTTTCCCTTCCGCCATTTCCATCCGCGCGCCGGAAGGCCCATCGCCACGCCCTTTTCCTTCAATCCCGGTTCGATCGAATAAAGGGCGAACGTGTCGTAGCGAACGGCGTAGGTCAATCGGATCGTCACGGCCGCTCCTCCATAGGCCGATCATCCTCGTCGTCATCCGGATAGGCGAAGGCCGCTTTGACCGTTTCCTCGGTGGCCTCGTCATCCGTCCCTTCGACCGTGACATCAAACCCGAGGCGGTCGAGGATTTCCTTGCACAACATCACGAGGTCGATGCGCGCCTCACGTTCCTCACGGTTGTCGATCGGTTCCCGGAGCGAGTCGCGGCAATCCCGAAGATCGCCGAGGGTGTTTCGAAACCGGCAATAGGACATATTTGGCATGGCGGTTCTCCTTTCAATCCCGCAGGAGGTCTTCGAGGAGGGCGAGTTTGATCGCCTCGTTGTCGGCCCGTTCGCGGTACTTCGCCCGGCCGATAACATCGGTTTCAGGGAGGGATTGGATTTTCGA
>JAKQIZ010000038.1 GCA_029561465.1 Deltaproteobacteria bacterium
GGAAGGGGCGGACGTCCTCATCAAAAAAATCGACACCATGGCCAGGCTTCTGGGAAGCGCTTCCCGGACGACAAAACCGGCCGCGGCTGTCCGGCAGACGGAAAAAGAGCCTCAGCCGCAGCTCGTCGCCATCGGTTCTTCGACGGGAGGCCCCAAGGCCCTGGCCACGATCCTCGCCGGCCTCCCCCGGGAATTTCCCGCCGCCATCGTCATCTGCCAGCATGTCGATCTGCAGTTCGCCGGCGGCCTCGCCTCCTGGCTGAACTCACAAACGCCGCTTTCCGTAGCCGTTGCCCGGGAGGGGATGCGGGTCCGACCCGGCGTCGTCCTGGTGGCCCAAACCAACGACCACCTCGTCCTCGGACCGGACGGCGCGCTTCACTACACGGAGCACCCCCGCAATTATCCCTATCGCCCGTCCGTCAACGCGCTTTTTGAAAGTCTTCGGCAATACTGGCCGCAAAACGACGTGGCGGTCCTCCTCACCGGCATGGGACGGGACGGAGGAGAAGGCCTGTCGGCTCTTTTCAAAACCGGCTGGCACACCATCGTCCAGGATGAAAAGACCTCCGTCGTCTATGGCATGCCGGCGGCGGCCGTGGAACTAGGCGGCGCTTCAGAAATCCTGCCCCTGGACAGCATCGCCGAATCCATTGCAAAAAAAATCACCAACCGAAAAGGGAAACCATCATGACCGAAAAAGAAAATCAAAACCCCGCCCCGTCCGGAAGCCGGGACCCGGCAACCATACTGACGGACCACAAAATCAAGGTCCTGCTCATCGACGATCAGGCGATTGTCGGCGCGGCGGTGAAAAGAATGCTCGAGCCGGAAACGGACATCGTTTTTCAGTTCTGCCAGGACCCCACGCAGGCCATCCCCACCGCCGCCTCGTTTCAGCCGACGGTGATCCTTCAGGACCTGATTATGCCGGAGATCGACGGCCTGACGCTGGTGAAATTTTTCCGCGTCCATCCCCAGCTCAAGGACGTGCCCCTGATCGTTTTATCTTCCAAGGAAGAGGCGGTCACGAAAGCGGACGCCTTCGCGCTCGGCGCCAATGACTACCTGGTGAAGCTTCCCGACCGCATCGAACTCGTCGCCCGCATCCGGTACCATTCCCGGGGCTATATCAACCTGCTGCAGCGAAACGAAGCCTATG
>JAKQIZ010000046.1 GCA_029561465.1 Deltaproteobacteria bacterium
GTAATTCCCCGCATAGGCATCCAGAGTCTCTCCGGCCACGGGGATTTCCTTTTCCAGGGACATGGGTTCGACGGGCAGCCCGAGCAGGCACTTCATGATATCCACCCCGAGCCGGTCCGTGTGGCCGTTCATGTAAGACGCCGTATTGCGGAGCACCACCACGGCCGTTCTCTTTTCCCTGCTGAACGCGAGGAAGCTGGAAAAGCCGAAGGTGCCGCCGTTGTGCCAGACGATGTTGTACTTTCCCTTGGGGATTACGAGCCAGCCCAGGCCGGTCCGCATCTCCGGTAGCGGGGTGGGGAAACGGGGCGTCTGGGCCAGGGTCATGGCCCGGCCCCAGGCCCCGGGAGCTTTCATGTTGGCCACGGCGAATTTCAGCAGGTCCGCGGCGGTGGAACGGAGGGCCCCGGCCGGGGCGAGGATGTCGAATTGCCAGTGGGGGACCCGGTTTAGATCGGGACCGTAACCCGGGGCGAAACGGGGGAGGTCGCGGGGCGGAACGACGAAGGAGGTGTCGGTGAGGCTCAGGGGCCGGCAAATCCCGGTGAGGATCAACTGCTCGTAAGATTTTCCCGATCTTAGGGACAGGGCGTGACCGAGGAGCCCGGCGCCGAGATTGCTGTATTCGTAAGTGGCGCCGGGCGCCCGGGGCAGACGGTAGTCGGCGAGGAAAGCGTAGAGTTCCCGGCGGGTGTAATCCCGGTAGGGGTCCACGGGATCGGCGGGCCGGAAGTTCTCCGGCATGCGGGGCAGGCCGGAATAGTGCGTCGCCAGGTCCAGGAGCGTGATTTCCCTGGTCCCGTGACGGGGGATCTTCGCCTCCGGGGGAAGGAGGTCCTTCACGGGGGTCGCGAGGCGGAGGCCGTGATCCGTCACGGCCCGGGCCAGGGCCAGGGTGGTGAATACCTTGGTCAGGGAACCGATTTCGAAGATCGTCTTCTCGTCGGGAGCCCGGCCGCTATCCAGGTCGGTTTTCCCGTAAGCGGCAAAAAACCGGCGTCCCTGATGATAGACCCCCACCACGATCCCTGCCGAGCGTTCCGTCTCGATCAGGGGTCGGACAATGGCGTCGATCCGGTGCCGCCACTCCGTCGCGGCGACCTGTGACCGGCCCGACGCCGCGGTCGCCGCCGCCGTTCCCGCCGCCGTTTCCCCGGCGGCGCCCGCCGGAGACGGCAGGCAAGACATTAGGACGAAAAAAAATGCGATCGACAGCGCCTGGATCTTCATGATGGCAACCCCCCTTTCGATGCCCGACGTTCTCCCCGTGCTTTTCCATACTGAAAAAAACTCGGCGTGGAAAGGCAAAATGTTCGCTTTTTCCGCCAGATTTTCTTTGACACGGCAAAAACCTTTACCTTATACTTCCCCCGCCTCCGGAGACGGCGAGATCCCGATGTGTCGCGATTGCGCACGTCAAGCTCCGCTAAAAAAACATTAATCTTCATTAAAAAGCATCATGCTTCGCTTGCCGCTCTTTGAAACTGAATATTGTTCATAAGATACTGAATTCCAGAACTTTTTACGATGCCGTCACAAAGGGGACATTTTTTTACTTACTATGAGAATACCATTTTCATACTTCGTGGTGCTCCATGGGGCGTGAGGGTTTTTTGCGATGTCATCAATCTTGGAGGGAGGATTATGATTAAAAGCACCAGCGCGAGTTACAGCATCTTGATGCGCGTGGAGTTGAACAACCGGCCGGGCATGCTGGGGAAGGTGGTCTCCGCCATTGGCAAGACCGGGGGCAACATGGGGGCGGTGGATATCGTCGGCTTCAAAGGCGACTGCATCATCCGAGACGTCGTGGTCCACGCCGCCGATCACGACATGATGGAAAAGATCCTCGCCGCCGTCCGGCGGATTGCCGGCGCCGCCGTTATCGACTTCGCCGACCGCACCTTCATGGCCCACATGGGGGGCAAGATCGAGGTCAAAAGCAAGATCCCCCTGAGTAGCCGTGATGACCTGGCCATGGCCTACACCCCCGGGGTCGCCCGGGTATGCGAGGCCATCCATGCGGATCCGGAGCGGGCCCACGATCTGACGATCAAAAAGAACTGCATCGCCATCGTCAGCGACGGCACCGCCGTCCTGGGACTGGGGGACATCGGTCCGAAGGCCGCCATGCCGGTGATGGAGGGCAAGGCCCTGCTCTTCAAGAACTTCGGCGGGGTGGACGCCTTCCCCATCTGCCTGGATACGAAAATCCCCGATGAGATCGTGGAGACGGTGCGCCGCATCGCCCCCGGTTTTGGCGGCATCAATCTGGAGGACATCTCCGCCCCCCGGTGTTTCGAGATCGAGGCGCGCTTGAAGGAGATTCTGGAGATCCCCGTCTTCCATGACGACCAGCACGGCACGGCTGTGGTGATCCTGGCGGGGCTCCTCAACGCCCTGAAGATCACCGGCAAGGACATCGGCGAGATCCTCGCGGTGGTGAACGGCCTGGGCGCCGCGGGAGTGGCCGCCATCAATCTCCTCCGGGCCGCCGGGGTCCGGCGCTTCATCGGCTGCGACCGCAAGGGCATCCTGTACCGGGGCCGGAAGGAAAACATGAACCCGATCAAGGAAAAGCTCGCCCTGGAGACCAACGAGGAGCAAATCAAAGGCGACGTCTTTCGGGCCCTCAAGGGAGCGGACCTGTTTCTCGGCGTTTCGGAAGGGAATCTCCTCCATGCCGCCCACGTCAAGAAGATGGCAAAGGACCCCATCGTCTTCGCCATGGCCAACCCGACGCCGGAGATCATGCCGGAAGAGGCCGCGAAATACGTGCGGATCATGGCCACGGGCCGCTCGGATTATCCCAATCAGATCAACAATGTCCTCTGCTTCCCCGGACTCTTCCGGGGAGTTCTGGACTGCCACGCCCGGGAGATCAGCCGGCAGATGCTCCTGGCCGCCGCCCGGGCCATCGCCGCCAGCGTCGAGACGGAGCAGTTGATGGAGGACTACATCATCCCCAGCGTCTTCAACCTCAAAGTTCAAGAAAACGTCGCCGCCGCGGTGCGGGAGGTCGCCGTGACCACTGGCCTGGCCCGGGACGTCCACGAATTTTCCCTGTTCTGAGCCGACGATGAAAAAGATATCGCCCTCGCAGAAGATCTTCATCGGCATGGCCCTCGGTTTGGCGGTTGGCTTGCTCTTTCCTCATTTCGCCCCTTATCTCGAACCGCTCTCCACCATCTTCATCCGCCTTGTCAAGACCATCGTCGTACCCATCATCTTCGTATCCCTTATCGTGGGGATCGCCGGACACGGCGACATGAAGGCCGTGGGCCGGATGGGGCTCAAAGCCATTGTCTATTTCGAGATCGTTACCACCTTCGCTTTATGTATCGGTCTGTTGGCCGTGAACCTGTTGCGCCCCGGCGATGGCGTGGACATCGGCGGCGGCCGGGAGGCGGTGGTGGCCGGCAAGGTCAACAGTTTTTCGGACCTCCTGGTACACATGTTTCCGGAAAACGTGCTCGAATCGGCGGCCCGGGGCGATCTCCTCCAGGTAGTGGTGTTCACGGTGATCTTTTCCGCGGCCCTGATCATGATCGGAGAGAAGAAAAAGCCCATCATCGAGCTGTGCGAGTCCGTCACAGAGGTAATGTTCAAATATACGAACATCGTCATGCGCGTCGCACCCATCGGGGTAGGGGCGGCGCTGGCCGTTGTTGTGGGAAGCAAGGGAATATCCGTAGTAGTGCACCTGCTGGGACTGATTGGCTGCCTCTTCCTCTCCCTGGTGGTTTTCCTTATCGTGATCATCGTGCCCGTCATGCTTATCCTCCGGATCCCTCTCCGGAAGTTCTTTGCCGCCGTCAAGGATCCCGCCGTAATCGCCTTCTCCACCACCAGTTCCGAGGCTGCTTTGCCCAAGGCCATGGAGGCCATGGAGGCCTTCGGTGTCCCCCGGCGCATTGTATCCTTCGTTATTCCGGTGGGATACAGTTTTAATCTTGACGGCACGACCCTCTATCTGCCCATGGCGGCCGTATTTGTGGCTCAGGCCTCGGGGATCGAGATGAGTATCGGTCAGCAGTTCTTCATGGGACTCACCATCATGCTGGCCAGCAAGGGGGTGGCGGGAATCTCCCGGGGGTCCATGGTCATCCTTGCCGGGCTCCTCCCCACCTTCGGCCTGCCGGTATCCGCCGTGGCGGTGCTCCTTTCCATCGACGCCATCGCCGATATGGGGAGAACGACGGTGAATGTCATCGGCAACTGTCTTGCCTCCGCGGTCGTGACCAAGTGGGAGGGCCTGCCGCTCAAGTCGGGGGAAGAGGCGTCGCCAACCGCGCCGCCAGGCGACAGTTGACCGCCGGCGTGCAGCATGGTTAAGTCAGAAAACGAAAAACGGCGTTTCGTAGATCACCACAAACGCCGGCGTATCGTAACAAGTGGTTTTCCTCCTCCCCCTTCAAGGGGGAGGCAGGGAGGGGGATGGGCCAAAAACAGGTGATGGTGGGGGGGCCTTAAACCCATCCCCACCCCGGCCCTCCCCTTGAAGGGGAGGGAGCTACAGGGAACCAGACCAATATCACCACCCCGGCCCTTGAAGGGAAGGAAAATTATTAAGGAGGGTGCCATGACCGCGAAAAGATTTCGCATCGAACACGATCTACTGGGGGAAAAGGAGGTGCCGGCCGACTGCTACTACGGCGTGCAGACCCTGCGGGCAGTGGAAAACTTTCAAATCAGCGGCATCAGGCTGGGGAGGTACCGGTTCATGGTCCGGGCCCTGGCCTTCATCAAGAAGGCCGCCGCCCGGGCCAACGCCAAACTCGGGCTCCTGCCGGAAGAGATCGCCCGGGCCATCTCCCAGGCCTGCGATGAGGTACTGGCCGGGAAATATGAAGATCAGTTCGTCGTCGATATGATCCAGGGCGGGGCGGGAACCTCTTCGAACATGAACGCCAACGAGGTGATCGCCAACGTGGCCCTGGAAAAGCTCGGCTATGAAAAGGGGTGCTACGACATCATCCATCCGAACAATCACGTCAACATGTGCCAGTCCACCAACGACGTCTATCCCACGGCGATCCGCCTGGCCCTGATCTTCAAGATCCGGGAGCTTCTCGAATCGATGCACTATCTCTACGACGCCATCGAGGATAAATCCATCGAGTTTCGGGACGTCATCAAGATGGGCCGCACCCAACTGCAGGATGCCGTGCCCATGAGCCTGCGGCAGGAATTCTCGGCCTTTGCCGTCATGGTGGGGGAAGATATCGAGCGGGTGAAGGAAACGGAGAAGCTCCTGAGGGAGATAAATCTGGGGGCGACGGCCATCGGCACGGGACTGAACGCCCATCCGGAGTACGCTCCCCTCGCTGTCCTCAATCTCCGCAAGTTTACGGGGGTCGAGGTGGAGACGTCGGTCAATCTCGTAGAGGCCACCCAGGACACGGGGGTTTATGTCCAACTCTCCGGGGTGCTCAAGCGGGTGGCGGTGAAACTATCCAAGATATGCAACGATTTGCGTCTCCTCTCCTCGGGACCGCGCTGCGGCTTCAACGAGATCCGCCTGCCCGCCATGGCCCCCGGCTCCACGATCATGCCCGGCAAGGTGAATCCCGTCATCCCGGAGGTGGTGAATCAGGTGGCCTTTCACGTTATCGGCAACGACGTGACCGTAACCTTCGCTGCCGAGGCGGGGCAGCTCCAGTTGAACGCCATGGAGCCGATCATCGCCTTCAGCCTCTTCAACTCCATCACCTTCTTGAACAATGCCTGTCTCACCCTGGCGGACCGCTGCATCAAGGGGATCACGGCCAATCGGGAACAGTGCCGCCTCAACATCGAAAGGAGCATCGGGCTGGTCACCGCCCTCAACCCTTATATCGGCTATGAGAAGGCCACGGAAGTTGCCCATGAGGCGCTGGAGACGGGCCGGTCGGTCTATGAGATCGTCCTGGAAAAAGGCTACCTGTCCCAGAAAGATCTGGACAGCATCATGTCGCCGGAAAACATGATCAAACCCCACTATTTCCAGGGGGGATAAAGGCAAGCGGGCCATGGTCGAAAGGCATATAATCATGCCGGCGCTAGCGGCGCTGCTCCTGGTCCTCACGCTGGCCTCCGGCTGCGCCGGACCGGCCAGTGACGATCGCTCCCTGGAGATCACCCGGTTGAAAGGCTATTTCGTCGTCGGCCTCGACGACCACTTTCCGCCCCTGAGTTTCCGCCTGCCGAGCGTCGACCGGACCGTCCGTTACGAGCTGAATTTGGAGAAAAAAGCGGTGGAAAAGATCACCGTCGGCGACGAACTGGTGGGGTTCGATATCGACCTGGCGAAGAAGGCGGCGGAAAAGTTGGGCCTGCGGGTGATTTTCCAGCCGGTTCCCTGGGACGGTATAATCGCGAGCCTCGAAAAAGGGGAGATCGACATGATCTGGAGCGGCCTTTCGGTCACCCCGGAGCGCCGGGAGCGGATCATCTTCTCCCGGCCCTATCTCGACAACCGCCAGATTGTCATGGTCAAAAGCGGCGCCGCCATCTCCGGCAAGGCCGATCTGCAAGGGAAGACGGTCGGCCTGCAGCTTGGTTCCTCCAGCGACACGGCCCTCCACGCCGAACGCCGGATCGCTGCCCACCTCAAAGAACTCAAACGCTACCCCGACGATGCCGCCGCCATGCGGGAACTGGAGGCGGGACGCCTCGACGCCGTCGTCATCGACGAAGTCATGGGACGCTACCTCATCACCCAACAACCCGGAGTCTTTGCTGTTCTCGCCGATGATTTCGGGCGGGAGGAGTACGCCGTGGGATTCCGGAAAAACGACCGGGCCCTGCGGGACGCCGTGGACCGGGCCCTCGGGGAGATGATGCGGGACGGCGCCGCCGATGCCGTGGCGAAGAAATGGTTCGGGGCGGCGATTGCCGAGAAATAGATCGGCGGATCAACAGACGCTGCCGGACGGCCTGCCGCCGCCTTTTCCATTGACATCCGGATGATTTTCAGATAGTCCCTTCCCGGAAAAGTAAGACCCGCTTCGGTATCAAATCATAACAACCACTAAAGAAAAGGAGGTAAGTCTATGTCTCATCGAGTGTCCCGCTTGAACCGTTGGATTGTATGCCTGGCCGTCCTGGCCCTGCTGCTGGGTTTCGGCCCGCAGGCAGGATCGGTTCTGGCCGCGGAAAAGGTAATCAAGATCGGCACCATCTTTCCTCTCACCGGCCCGGTGGCCACCGCCGGCCAGCGCTGCCAGGCGGCCGTCCAGACCGCGGTGGAAATCATCAACAACAAGCATCCGGAAATCAAGGTCCCCCTGGCCAAACAGCAGGGGATACTGAAGGGCTATAAGATCGTCCTGGTCCATGCGGACAGTCAGGGCAAACCGGACGTGGGCAAGGCGGAAGCCGAGCGGCTCCTGAACCAGGAGGGCGTCTGGGCCCTTATCGGCTCCTACAACAGCTCGGTGAGCAAGCCGGCCAGCTTCGTGGCGGAGCGGATGAAGAAGATCTTCATGTGCGGTTCGTCCAGCTCGGCGGCCCTCACACAACGGGACATGAAATACTTCTTCCGCCTGGCCCCCACGGATGCCACCGAATCGGTGGACTTCGTCGAGGTCTTGAAGTGGGCCAACAAGAAGAACAAGGCCAACATCAGGACCCTGGGCGTCATATACGAGAACAGCGAATTCGGCAAGCACGCCGCCGAGGAAGCCAAGAAGGCGGCCGCCGCCGGCGGCTTCAAGGTCATCACCGACGTGCCCTTCACCCCTGGGGCCACCAATCTCAACAGCGAGGTCCAGACCCTGAAAAAGGCCAATCCCGACGCGGTGTTCGGAGCTGTCCTCGGGGCAGACTACTCCCTGTGGGTCCGGACGATGAAGCAGGCCAACTTCCTGCCCCGGATTGTCATCAACTACTGCTCGGGCTACCAAGATCCCGTTATCACCAAACAGCTCGGTGACGACGCGAATTACTTCCTGGGCTCCTCGGGCTACTCTCCCCAGTTCGCCAGCCTGATGCCGGAGGTGGCAGCGGTGGAGAAGATCTTCAAGACCAAGACGAATGGCGTTCCCTTTGACGGGAACAGCATCCAGGAAGCGGTGGCCATGCTGGTCCTGGCCCAGGCCATCGAAAAGGCCGGCGGTCTGGATACCGAAAAGGTCGTCAAGATCCTCTACGCAAACACCTGGGATTCGCCCCTCTCCCTGGGCGGGAAGGTGAAATTCGTCAAGGGCGGCCAGAACGTCATGGCGAAGAGCATCGTCACCCAGCTTCAGGGCGGGCAGTACAAGCGGATCTATCCGGAGAAAATGGCGGACGCCAAAATCGTCTTCCCCATGAAACCGTGGGACAAGCGGTAGCAAACCGGCGTTCCGGTAAGGACAAGGGCGTGCGGACCTCCCCCGTTCCGGGGGAGGTCGCCGAACGCGGTAGTTTATGGAGACACTGATTCAGGTCCTGATCGACGGCCTCCTGAGCGGCATGGTGTACGCCCTGGTGGCGGCCGGCCTCTGCCTCATCTGGGGCGTCATGGACGTCATCAATTTCGCCCACGGCGAGTATCTCATGGTGGGCATGTACGTCAGCTACTGGCTCGGGTTTCTCGTCCAGGTCGATCCCGTGGTCTCGGTATTAGCCGCCGGGGCCTTCGTCTTTCTCCTCGGGGCGCTGACCTACAAGCTGATCATCCGCTACACCATCGGTCGGCCTGGTCTGGTGGCCCTGCTGGCCACATTCGGCCTTGCCATGTTCCTCAAGAACCTCTGCATGAACCGGTTTTCCCCGAATTTTCTCATCCTTTCCGATACCTGGCTCGGGGGCAAGACCTTCATGATCGGCAACCTCATCTTTCCCGTTCCCCAACTAGCGGCGGGGGTCCTCTCCCTTGTCGTGATCGGGCTGGTCTATGCCCTCATCAACGCCACCCGGTTCGGCTGGGCCGTCCAGGCCACCGCCATGGACCGCGAGGCGGCGGAGCTCATGGGCATTAACACGGAGCGGATCTACATCCTGATCTTCGGCATCGGCGGGGCCTGCGTCGGCTTCGCCGGCGGGATCATGCCCTCCTATCTGGCCGTGCATCCGGAGGTGGGTTCCATGTTCGGACTCATCGCCTTCGTCTGCGTGGCCATGGGCGGCTTCGGGAGCATCCCCGGGGCCTTTCTCGCCGGACTGCTGGTGGGAGTCGTGGAGGCCCTGGCGGGTTTCTACATCGCCCCGGTATTCAAATACATCGCCGTCTTCGGTCTCTATCTTGCCGTGGTGTTCCTGCGGCCGAAAGGAATCTTCGGCTGGTGAACTCCGGGCAGGGAAATAGCGTGCTCAAAAAAGACGGGGCCTGGCTCGTCTTCACCGTCCTTCTCGTCTTGCTGCCCTTCGTGCCGTTTTTGGGGGAAAACTCCTTCCGCATGCACATCATGATCCTCATCCTCCTTTTCGCCGCCATGTCTCAGGCATGGAACATCATCGGCGGTTATTGCGGGCAGGTGTCCTTCGGCCATTCGGTGTTCTTCGGCATCGGGGCCTACGGCGCTGGGATGGCGGTGGTCACCTACGGCGTCCCCCCCTGGCCGGGGATCCTCATCGGCATGGTTGTCGCGGCGGTGGTGGCCGTGGTCATCAGTTGGCCCTGCTTCAAACTGAGCGGCCACTATTTCGCCATCGCCACCTTCGCCATCGTGGAGATCTTCAACCGCGGATTTCTGGTCTGGGACTGGGTCGGCGGCGCCCTGGGCCTGGATTATCCCCTAGTCGAGGAAGGCCTGTGGAACCTCATGTGGCATGATTCCAAAACTGGTTACTACTACTGTGCCCTCGCCCTGTTCCTGATCACCTTCGGGCTGGTGCGCTGGCTGGAAGGCCATCGCTTCGGCTATTACCTGCGGGCGGTGCGGGAAGGCCAGGAAACCGCCGAATCCCTGGGGGTGAACAGCACCGTCGTGAAACTGACCGCCATGGCCCTTTCGGCGGCCTTGGCCGCCCTGTGCGGCTCCTTCTTCGTGCAGTACAATCTCCGCGTCGATCCGCCCATGGTCATGTCCCTCGACATGTCCATGAAATTCGTCCTCATCACCGTCCTGGGCGGTTCCGGGACCCTGGTGGGGCCCCTTCTCGGGGCGGCGGTGCTGATCCCCCTGCAAGAGTATTCCCGGGCGCTCTGGGGCGGCCTGGGGGGGGGCGTCGATCTCATCATCTTCGGGCTCCTGATCATCATCATCGTGGTCAAGCAGCCCGCCGGGATAATCGGCATCATCCGCGACATCCGGAAATATGCCGCCCGGCGGCGAATGGCCGGGAAAGAGGAGGCGAACCATGGCGCTCCTTGAGGTGCGGGAGGTGACGAAGAAATTCGGCGAACTGGTGGCCAATGACCGGGTAAGCTTCACCGTGGAGACCGGGACGATCGTGGGGTTGATCGGTCCCAACGGCGCGGGGAAGACCACCATCTTCAACTGCATCACCGGCCTCTATCCGGCGGACGGTGGCGCCATCCACTTCGACGGCCGGGAGATCACGGCGCTCAAGCCTTACGAGATCGCCCGCCGGGGAGCGGTGCGGACCTTCCAGGTGGTGCGGCCCCTCAAGGAAATGACGGTCTTCGACAACGTCCTGGTCGGCGCGTTTCTCAAGACCGGCGACAGACGCACAGCAGCCGCCCGGGCGGAGGAATGCTTGCGGATCTGCAACCTGGAGCCCTTTCGGGACCGTCCTGCCGGAGGGCTTCCCATCGGCGGCAAAAAACGTCTGGAGATGGCCCGGGCCCTGGCGACCCAGCCCAAACTCCTCATGCTGGACGAAGTCATGGCCGGCATGACCTCCACCGAGATCAAGACCTCCGTGGAGGTCATCCTCCGGCTCCGGGAGAGCGGCATTACCCTCATGATCGTGGAGCATGTCATGGAGGGGATCATGCCCATCGCCGACAAGGTGGTAGTTCTCGACGGCGGGATCAAGATCGCCGAAGACGCCCCCGGCAACATCGTCAACGACGGGCGGGTGATCGAGGCCTATCTGGGCGCCAAATACAGCCAGCGTTTCAAGGCGCGGAAGGAGGGTGGAGACCTTGGCTGAACCGATTCTGAAGGTCGAGAACCTCCATGCGGGCTACGACGGGCTCCCCGTCGTCTTCGGCGTTTCCCTGGAGGTCATGCCGGGGGAGCTGGTAGCCATCGTCGGCGCCAACGGCGCGGGGAAGACCACCACAATGCGCACCATCTGCGGCCTCGCCCATCCCCTCAAGGGGAGGATCGTTTTTAACGGCACGGACATCTCCGGGCTGCCGGCCCACCGGATTCTGAAGCTCGGAATCAGCTACGTCCCCGAAGGCCGCCGGCTCTTCGCCAAGCTGTCGGTGGAAAAGAACCTCGCCCTGGGGGCCTACGCCGAGAATTCTCCCGCGGAGGTAAAGCGCCGACAGGAGGAGATCATGGAAATCTTTCCCATCCTCCGGGAGCGGGCCCGCCAGACCGCCGAAACCCTGAGCGGCGGGGAACAACAGATGCTGGCCATCGCTCGGGGCCTCATGTCCCGCCCGCGGCTCCTCATGCTCGATGAAATGTCCCTGGGACTTATGCCAAGTTTGGCGGAGAAGATGATGGAAACCGTCGTTGCCGTCAATCGGGCCGGCACCACCGTCCTCCTGGTGGAGCAGATGGTCCAGGAGACCCTGGAGATCGCCCACCGGGGCTACGTGATCCAGAACGGCCGGATCGTCCAATCCGGCGCCGCCCGGGACCTGCTGGACTCCGAAACGGTCCGCAAGGCTTACCTGGGGATGTAGTTCCCCCTCTTCACAATTCCGGAATTCATTCCTTCATCCGAAAAACCGTCCGGCGAGCCAGAAAAGGGCCATGCCGACGAGCACCGTGCCGCCCAGAGACTTTGTCTTCACGGCAAAGAGGAAGGTGGGAACGGCAACGATCAGCTCCGGGCGGGTGAGATCGAGGCTGCGGGGATGGCCCCCCGTGATCAGCGAGGGGAGCAGCAGGGCGCTCAGGATCGAGGCAGGGATGAAATCGAGCCAGGATTCGAACCAGGCGGGGAGCTTCTTTTCCGCCAGGCAGTGCAGGGGGAGCCACCGGGGGATGTAAGTCACGGCGCCCATGCCGGCAAAGGTAAGCAGGATAAGGCCTTCGTCCATCATGGCCCGTTCCTTTCCGCGGTCGAAATTCTCTTTCCACCTGCCAGGGGGAGACAGACCGTGGCGGCGACCAGGGAGGCGATCACGACGTAAAGGTTCCCCTCCATGAGCAGGGAGAGGCCGACGGCCAGGAGGCCGGCGACGGCCGCGGCCAGGATATGGAGACGGGTTCGCGTTTGCATGATGAGGAGGCAGATGAACATCGCCGTCAGGGCGTAACCGATGCCGAAAGCCCCGGCGGGGATGAGTTCCCCGGCATAGCAGCCGATGATCGTGGCGGCGATCCAGGTGAGGTTGGAGACGGTATTTACGACCAGAGCCCGGCGCCAGTCCCAGCTTCCGGTACGGAAGCGGGTCATGTTCACGGCGAAGCTCTCGTCGGTGACGCCATAGGCGTAGAGGGCCAGGATGCCTTTCGGGAGCCCCCGGAGGTGGACGGCGAGGGCGGCGCTCATGAGGAGGTGGCGGAGGTTGACCACGAAGGTCGTCATGATGACGGCGAGGGTCCCGGCGCCGGCGGAGAGCATGGAGATCCCGATGAACTGGGCGCTGCCGGCGAACACCAGCAGGGACATAACGCCCACGTCGAGGGGGTGAAGACCCGCTTTCTGGGCCAGGACCCCCAGGGCAGCACCGATGGGAATGTACCCCAGGCAGATCGGCCAGGCGGCGGCGAGCCCCGGCCGAATGGCGTCCGGCCGGCCCTCAGTTGACGAGGGTCCCGGTGGGGCGTTCAAAAGCCGCTGCCGCCGTGATCCAGCCTTTGCCGGTCCTGGGCCCGTTCGAAATTGGCCTCGTTCCGGTAGGTCTCTTCACTGGATGCCTTGTCGCGGGCGGCATCCCGACCTCCCGCGCACCCCGCAACGGATAGAAACATAGCACCCATGAGGATAACGAGCATGAACAACAAGAATCTTTTCACCTGGCCGACCCCTTTCGGATTTCAATTATAGTTTGCGGAAGTCCGCTTCAAAGCCCCTTTTCTCGCGCCGCCAGTTCTCCGGCAAGTTTAAGTATCCACAGCATCCACAGGGTGATGACGGCGGTCAAGGCCATGAATATGGCCGTCAGCGGATAGTCGATCTGGAATTCGAAGGCGTTGAGGATCCGGGGATCGTAACGGCCCGCATCTACCAGGAGGAGATTGAACTTGTCCCCGAGATTGTAGAAGTAGTCGAACACATTGGGGGGCTGCATGATGGTGTGTAATCCCCAGTGCTTGCTGATGATGGTGTTGCCGATATGGAGAGAGCATTTCCAGGGGGGATTGAACCCCAGGAACAACAAAACGGCGCTGGAAATTAACAGGACGGCGATCTTGGCGGCGGCGAATCTCATGGCGCTCCTTTATGGTAATTGTTTCAATATCTTGCAGGCTTGATCGTAGCCGAGGCGGCAGGACCGCTCCGCGTCCTGGCGGGCTTCATTTTTTTTGCCCTGCTGATGATAGCACCGGCCCCGGTGATAGTAACCCCAGGCGTTGTCGGTTTTCAAGGCAACGGCCCTAGTGAGATGGACGACGCATTCATCGTAGCGCTTCTCCTGTTCGGAGAGCCATCCCAGCCAGTTGTGGGCCTCGACGTGATTCGGATTCAGGGCCGTGGTATGGGTGAAGTCCGCCGCCGCTTTGTCGGGAAGGTTCATCTTGTAGTAGGTCCGGCCTCGCCAGTAATAAGCGGCGTCGTTGTTCGGATCGGCGGCAAGGGCCTGGGTATAGGCGGCGAGGGCCCGGGGAAAATCGTTCTGACGGAAGAAGCGGTGCCCGGCGTCCAGACTGTCTCCGCGGGCGGCCGGGGCGGGGCGCGGCGTCTCCCCCCGCTCTTTCCCCGGGGTCAGGTTGCGCAGCCTCCCCTGGCGGTTTTCGTACATGGCCGCGACGATTTGCCAGTTGTTGACATAGACGAGGGTCACATACGCCTTGCCCGTCCCGTTTTGGCCTTTGATGCGCAGGGTCAGCTTGACGTGGGCGGTGTTTCCCGCCGCTTTGATGGAGACCGGAAACCAGGGGTATATTTCCTTTATCTCTCCCAGATCCTCCCGGATCGACGGATTTTCCTTCACGAAGGAGGAGGCGATCTTGAAAGGTTCCGAATCCCTGACAAATTCATGGAGGGCGAAAACGGCGGCCAGGGCGATGAAGACCAGCATGAACGGCCAGGTCCGGGCCGATCCTCCCTTCGGCCGGATCGGCTGGTAGTCCTTCTTCCCACTTCCGGGTTGAATTGGTTCGTAGGCCTTTTCGCTCCCCGGACCGGGCGCCCGATCTTTCCGCATATACTGCGTCAGGAGATCCGGCAGTTTCATGTTGGGCAAGGTGGTCATGATCTATCCCCCCAGTTTTCATGACGTGCGCCGTCATTATAGAGGGAAAGATTTTTCTGTCAAGCTAAACCCCGTTGCCCGGGGTTTGGCTGTCCATGAGCTCGCTGCCGCTCCTTGCCCGGAATTCGTTGACCCGGAAGGCAAGGATGGTGATGTCGTCGTACTGCGGGGCGTCGCGGCAGAATTCCCGGACGTCCGTAAGGAGGTCGCGGCACAACGCCTGGGGATCTCGGTCTTGCCGTCCGTCATAACGGCACTGCAGCCGCTTGTCCCCGTATAGGCTTCCGGATGAGGTCTGCGCCTCCGTGACACCGTCGGTATAAAAGATTACGGCGTCTCCCGGCGCCATGGTGAAACTCCACTCCTGGAAGGCGGCGTCCGGGAAAGGACCGAGAAACAGGTCGGGTTGGGTGTCGAGGCGCCGGGAGGCCCCGGCGGAGCAGAGAAGCGGCGGGTTGTGACCGCCGTTGGCCAGGACCATTCGCCCCGTCCACAGATCGTATTCGGCGTAAATGACGGAGACGAACATCGAGGCGTCATTGTCGGCGGCGAGCATCCGGTTGGTCTTGCCCAGGGTGCGGGCCGGGCCTTCCCCGGCCAGACCGTAAACCCTGACCAGCGCCCGGGCCATGGACATGAACAGGGCGGCGGGGACCCCTTTGCCGGAGACATCGCCGATAACGATGCCCAGCTTGTCCGGGTCGATGAAGAAGAAGTCGAAAAAGTCTCCCGCCACCTCTTTGGCGGGGATCATCGTTCCGTAGATGTCGAACTCCCGGACGTCGGGGAAGGGAGGGAAGGTATGGGGTATGATGGAGTGCTGGATCTCACGGGCCAGTTGCAGCTCTCCCTCCATCCGTTCCTTGACGGCCGTGGTCTCCGTAAGGTTTTTGATGTAGGCGCTCAGATCGGCGGACATCTTGTTGAGGACCTCCGCCAACTCCTCCATCTCGTCCCCCGTGGGGATATGGAGCCGGGATTCCAGATCTCCCGCGCCGATCCGGCGGGCGTGAAGGGCGACTTTATGGATGGGACGGGAAAAGCTCCGGGCGATGAACACCGACACGAGGATGAGGACCACGGTGGCCAGGAAGGAGGAAATGAGGAAGATCCTTATGGATGCCTCCTTTTCCCTGGTGATGGTCTCCTGGGCCTGATACAGGGGCTGGTAAAATTCATCGACGTAAACCGTGGCAAAAAGGATGCAGTCGGTCCCCCGCACGGGGATGCCGACGAAGAATTTTTCCCGGAAGGTGCCGTCCTTTTCCTCCCAGAGGTAGTAACGGCTCACGGGCCGCCCGTTCAGGTTCTCCCGGATGGCCTCCCAGAGGGCGGGGAGCTTGTAGCGAAATGCCGACAGGTATTGCCCCTCGATGGCGGGATTGGGGTGGAAGAGATACTTCCCGTCCTGTTTGCCCACCCCATCGTGGAGACCGCTGTAGCCGGTCCGCTGGATTTTCTGGACGGCGATCTTCCTGAGTTCCGGGTCGTGGATATCAAAGGGGTGGTACCGCAGATATATCTCGATCTGTCCCGCTAGGGCGTAGGCCTTTTCGCTGAGGAATTTCTCCAATCCCCCGCGGATGGCGGATTCCATCTTTACCGCGTTGTCCCTGGCGTTTTCGGTGATGCGGACCACGCCGATGAAGGAGAAAAGGGTCGAAAAAAAGATGGCCAGGGCGCCGTAAACGAGAATGAGTTTGGTGCGGATGGTCATGGAAAGCGGGCTCACAATCGATTCTTGCGAATACATCGTTGAGACCATTGAAAAATAGCTTCGCCGCGGCTCAAGAATCTTTTTCGCTTCCAGTCAGTATGCATATACTTATGATTAATTACGAGATGTTAAGTCTAATCTCGGAACGGCGAATAACATTTAATTCGCTGCTTGCGAACCATTTTCCGCGGTTATGAAAAGCTCTCCGTTTTCAATTGATTTTATGGATGCCGGCCCCGGAAAAGTCAATCAAAAAGATCTGTTGGCAATGGCCTCTTTTGACCCCGGTCCGGGTTTTTCATCCCATCAAACCGGGCAGCCAGAGGGCGATTTGCGGAAATATGATCAGGAGCGCCGTGAGAATGATCATGGCGCACATCAGGTAGGCCGACCCCTTGAAGATGATATGCAGCGGCACGTCCCGGGCGATACCCGCCACCACGTAGACGTTTATTCCCACCGGCGGGGTTATGACCCCCATGCCGCCCACCATGACGATTATCACCCCGAACCAGATCGGATCGTAGCCCAGGGTGGTGACCACGGGATAGAAGACCGGGATCGTCAACATGATCATGGCCAGGGAGTCCATGAGGCAGCCCAGAAAGAGATACGTGACGATGATCAGGGCCATGACCACCACGGGGGGCACGGGGAGTCCGGCCACCCAGGCGCCGACTTCCGTGGGGATGGTCGTAACGGCCAGGAAATGACCGAAGACCGTGGCCCCGGCCACGATGGTCATGATCATGCAGGAGATGCGCACCGTTTCGCTTAGGGAGCGGACGAAGGAGCGCCAGGTCAGATTGCGGCCGATCAGGGCGATGACATAGGTCCCCAGGGCGCCGATACCCGCCGCCTCCGTGGGGGTGAAAAGGCCGACGAAGAGGCCGCCCATGACGATGAAGAACAGGGCGATGGTCTCGATGACCCCGGCCAGGGAGGCAAATTTTTCCCGCCAGGAGGCTTTGGGGGCCAGGGCGCACAGGCCGGGCTGGAGGCGGCTCCAGACCAGGATGACCAGGGCGAAAAGGGCGGCCAGGAGGATTCCGGGCAGGACCCCGGCGACGAAGAGCTTGCCCACGGACTGCTCCGTCATGATCCCGTAGATGATGAAAATGGTGCTGGGGGGGATGAGGATACCGAGGGTGCCCCCGGCGGCCACGACGCCTGTGGCCAACGCCGGGTCGTAGTTGAATTTCTTCATCTGGGGCAGGGCCACCGTGGCCATGGTGGCTGAGGTGGCGGTGGTGGAGCCGCAAATGGCGGCAAAAAAGGCGCAGGCACCGATCGTGGCCATGGCCAGGCCGCCGGGCAGGTGACCGATGAATTTATGGGCGGCGTTGAAGAGGCGGCCGCTGATTCCCGAATAATGGGCCACCTGACCCATGAGGATAAAGAGGGGAATGACGGTGAGGTTGTAGGAGCTGAAAACGGAGAAGAAATCCCTGGCCAGCAGGCTCAGCGCCGCCGGCCAGGAGACGAGCCACCCGAAGCCGACGAAGCCCACCATGGCCATGACAAAGGCCACGGGGATGCGGAGGAACATGAGCGCGATGAGTAACGCGAACCCGACGATCCCGGCGCTGATGGGCGTCATGAACCGATCCTCCGGAGGCCGCGGCCGAATTCGGCGCCAAGGACCAGGCAAAGCAGGGCGCAGCCCGCGGCGATCCCGGCGGCGAAGGGATAGACGGGCATCCCGAGGGTGGCGGAAACTTCGCCGCTCTGCCGGAGGTCCAGGGCGTACAGGACGCTCTGCCAGGTCAGGGCGGCGAAGAGAGTCAATCCGAAGAGGGAACTGGCGGCGTCCAGAAGGATTTGCCATCGTTGGGGCAGGCGGTTGACCAGCAGGTCCACGGCGATATGACCTTTTTCCATGGAGGTGGCGGCCAGGGCGAGGGCCACGGCCAGGGCGCCGAGAAATCCGATGATCTCGTAGGTGCCCGGAATGGGCAGGTCAAAAAACCGCATCACCACGTCGGCGCAGGTAAGGAGCATCATCGAGATCAACGCCGTCCCGGCGGCGAGGCCGGCCGGCCTGCTCAGATTGTTGACGAACCTTTCGATCCTATGCATCGTTTCCTACTTGTATGTCTTCGCGTATTTCTTGATCAGCCGTTCCGTTTCGGCCACTGCCTTCTGACCCGGGAGGCCCTTGGCCGTCGTGGTTTTTATATATTCGTTGAGCATGGGACGGACAGCCTTTTTCCACCGGGCGCCCTCCTGCTTGCTCAAAGGGATGATCTTGTTGCCCAGACTCAGGGTATAGCGGCGGCCTTCTTGATCGAGGTCATCCCAGGCCTTGCCGTGGACATCGATCCACTGACTGCTCACCTCTTCAAAGACCTTCTGGATGTGCTTGGGCAGGGCGTTCCATTTCTTGAGATTCATGACGACGAACATGGCGGTGGTGTAGCCGATCTCCGGACAGTCGGTGGTGGATTTGATGACCTCCGCCTGTTTCCAGCCCTTTAGGACCTCGATGGGACCGAACGTTCCTTCGACGACCCCTTTTTGCAGGGATTCATAGGTGGAACCCTGGGGCATGGCGACCGGAACCGCCCCGAGCGAGGAAACGACCTTGGCGCTGAGACCGGTGGAACGGATCTTCATCCCCTTGAGCTGATCGAGGGTGGCGACGGGACGGTTGGTGTGGAGGAGGCCCGGGCCGTGGGCATGAAGATAGAGCACCTTGACTCCCTTGAGTTCCTGGGGGTTGAAGATCCGGAAATACTCGTTGGCCACGGCGGTGGCGACGCGCCCGTTGGGATAGCCGATGGGGAGATCGAGGACCTCCATGACGGGAAAGCGCCCCCGGGTATAAGCGAAGCATGACATCCCCAGATCGGAGATCCCCTTGAGCACGCCGTCATAGACCTGATCCGCCGGGGTTAGGGAACCACCGGCAAGAATGGTTATCTTCACCTGTCCCTGGGTGCGCTTTTCAATCTCCTTGGCCCAGGCTTCCCCCGCTTTGGCCTGTCCGTGGCTGGGCGGGAAAAAGATGCTGTAGGTCAGCGATGTCGCGGCTTCCACCGCGCCGGCACTGAATGTCCATACTAATGAAATGATTGATAAAGCCGTGATGAACTGTTTCTTCATGCTCCTCCTCCTCTCTTTTCTTGGACGGGAAGAGTCTTCACTTCCCGTCTGCCGACCGGACGCAGGTCGGCGGTAGGGTTAAATGACGTTTAACTGACGCCGGGCATATATGGATGAAAAAAACATCTCGTTTCTTGATTCCTTATTGTCTATATGGGGATTCGGTTGGAAAAAATATTGGGAGCGGCCTGCCTTCCCGTCTTGCGACGGTAAGCAGGCATCAATACATATAGGTGTGTCTTTGGAGGCGAACAGTGGATATTTGCATGGGCATTAGGTGCATATACGGTTCTTTCCAAAGTAAAACTTGGGAACTGATAGGGGAAATAACCTCGGCTGTCAAGGATTATTTTCCTTTGATTTCAACGTTTCGACCCGCAGGCGTTCCAGCTCTTCCCGGTAAAGCTCCGCCTTGGCCCGAATCTGCTCGATCTCTTCCTGGGCCTTTTCCAGCTTGTCATCCTGCCGCTTTTTTTCCTCGCGGATTCTCTCCTGGATGTCGTCGTAGCCCACGTACATGGCCAGACCGCCGCCGAGGATCATCAGGATGGGCAACGCCCCTTTGACGATGACGGCGAAGGAGTTCCACCAGACGACCAATCCGATCAGACCTAAGATGGCGGCGACGGCGCCGCCCACGAGCAGGGGCATTAAAAGGACCTCCTTGACTAACCATGGAAATGAGAATGGAAGGAAAAGTACCAAAAAAAAAATCTCCTGGCAAGACGAAAAATGCGTTGGGGAAAAAAAGGCTTGCTAAAATAGGCACGTTCTATTACCATCCCCGCCCAATTCAGTAAAGAACCGGAGCGGTTATTTTCCGGGAAACGAGGAGACAAATCTAATGATAGTGCCGGATTTTAATCGGGCCGGCGGTTTGGTGCCCGCCATTGTTCAGGATGATGAAACGGGCGAGGTGCTCATGCTGGCCTATATGAACAGGCAGTCATGGGAAAAGACACTGGTGACGGGTCTGGCGACCTTTTGGAGCCGATCGCGGCAGGCATTGTGGGTGAAGGGGGAAACCTCGGGAAACGTTCAGGAGATCAAAGAAATCCGGATCGATTGCGATCTGGATGCCGTGCTGCTCAAGGTCCGGCAGCGAGGCGGGGCGGCCTGCCATACGGGATACCGCTCCTGCTTCTATCGCCGGATCGCCGCCGGCGGGCTGGAGGTGTGCGGCGAGAAGATATTCGATCCGGAGGAAGTCTATAAATGAATACGTTGCGGCTGGGAATACCCAAGGGCTCTCTGGAGGCCAGCACCGTGGACCTGTTCAAGCGGGCGGGATGGCGCATTACTTACGACAGCAGGAACTATTTCCCCGATATCGACGACGAGGAGATAACCTGCATCCTCGTGCGGGCCCAGGAGATGTCGCGATACGTGGAAGAGGGCATCCTCGATCTGGGGCTGACGGGTCGGGACTGGATTGTGGAGAACGATTCCGATGTGGTGACGGTGACGGACCTGATCTATTCAAAGGTGTCGGCGCGGCAATCACGGTGGGTTCTCGTGGTCAGGCAAGATTCGGAGATTCAATCCATAGCGGACATGAGGGGAAAACGTATCTCCACCGAACTGGTCAATTTCACCAAGAATTATTTCCGGGAACGGGGGATCGATGTCCACGTGGAATTTTCCTGGGGGGCCACGGAAGCCAAAGTCGTGGAGGGGCTGGTGGACGCCATCGTTGAGGTCACGGAAACAGGATCGACGATTAGGGCCAACAAACTCAAGAT
This sequence comes from Deltaproteobacteria bacterium, assembly GCA_029561465.1. GTDB lineage: Bacteria > Desulfobacterota > Syntrophia > Syntrophales > UBA8958 > UBA8958. The sequence continues at coordinate 20,981 of JAKQIZ010000046.1, forward strand.
CATTCATGAATTGATGAAAACGAATACGCAGTTGATCGCCAATCGCCTCGCCTGGGAAGATCCCTGGAAGAGGCAGAAGATCGATCAGATCAAGACCCTCCTTACCGGGTCCCTCCAGGCGATGGGGAAGGTGGGCCTGAAACTCAATGTCGCCAAGGAGAATTTGGGCCGGGTGATCCTGGTGCTGCCGTCTTTGAAGGCGCCGACGATTTCCAGCCTTTATTCCGAAGAATGGTATGCCGTGGAGACGATCGTGGACAGCGCCATAGTCAGGGACCTGATTCCCATTCTCCAGGAGGCGGGGGCCGAAGGAATCATCGAGTACGCCCTGAACAAGGTTATCTGACCCTTTCCAAATCACAGGGAGGACGGAGGATGCGCAAGGGCAAGATCAAGAGAAAGACCAGGGAAACCAACATTTCCGTGGAGATGGAACTCGACGGCGTCGGCCGGGGCGAGATCGACACGAAGATTCCGTTCATGGATCATATGTTGAATCTTCTGGCTCGGCATGGTCTTTTTGACCTCAAGATCTCCGGTCAAGGAGACCGGGAAGTGGATGACCACCATCTGGTCGAGGATTTGGGCATCTGCCTGGGGAACGCCGTGAAAAAGGCCCTGGGTGACAAGGAGGGGATCGCCCGCTACGGAGCGGCCCTGGCCCCCATGGATGAGAGCCTGGCCAGTGTTGCCCTGGATATTTCGGGCCGACCCTGCCTCGTCTATCATGCTGAGTTGGGGGAGGCCCGGATCGGGGCCTTTGACCCGTCTCTGCTCCGGGAGTTTTTCAAGGCCTTTTCCGATCACGGTGGAATCACCTTGCACATCAATGTCCTCTATGGTAAGAATAACCATCACATGGCGGAGGCTGCATTCAAGGCCTTTGCCTTGGCACTGCGCTCCGCGGTGCAGCTCGATGAACGGATTCAGGGCGTCATGTCCACGAAGGGTCTGCTCTGAACTTACTTATAAAACCCCTCTCTTTTAGCTTGCATCGGCCCATGAACAATTACATTTCAGCGAATAAAATCTCGTATCTCCGGAAATCATCCCCTCCATCTCCGGCAAACCATGCCGCCGCGCCGGGACGGAATCACCGGCGCGGGGGGTTCAAGGCGGCTCTTTCCCTGCTTTTGTGGGTCCTGCTCCTGGCGACGACGGGCTGCCAGAGCGCAAGCGGGGTTTCGACATCACTGTTGCGGGACCGGGACATCGTCTTTAAACGCCTGGCCGTCATGCCCTTCCAGCAGGTGTCTCCCGAGATCGTGGCGACTTATTCCGCCCGCAGTTCCCTTCCGGCCTCCGTGCTGAAGACGGACAACGACCCCCGGAGTCCGGAACGGTATCTCCAGGACCTCTTCATGGAATTGATGGCGAAACATCCGCAGTTCGATCTCGTTTCCCCGGATCGGGTCGGCGGCACCTACGAAGGCGTGAGCACCGGTTCCCTCAAGGCCACCCTGCCTAAGGCCTTGAAGGAAGCAGGGACGGAACTCGGGGCCGACGGCTTGGTCGTCGGTTATCTCTACCGGTGGAGGGAACGGCGTGGTTACGATTATTCGGTGGAAAAACCGGCCTCGGTTTTTTTTGAGATCCAGTTGTACCGGACCGTGGATGGGATGATGGTCTGGAAGGGGGTCTTCGACAAAACCCAGAAGTCCCTCATGGAAAATGTCCTGGGCGCCTCCTATTTCGTTAAGGATCGAGGGCGCTGGCTGACGGCGAAGGAGCTGGCGGCGGAGGGAATGGCCGATATTGTCGGCAGATGGCCGGGGGTCGCCAAGAAGGAAGCGAAGAAGGCGGAGTCACGGCCGGAGTGACGGGTACCCGGAACCGCGGCCGTTTTCCCTTCTTGATCGAAGACGGTGCGGCCGCGGGGAAGGAAAGGACATCCGGATGACCGTTTGCCCCGTCTACGTGGCCAAAGATCGGAATTCCCCGGGGGAATTCCGAAATTTTTTTCCGGGGTGGCAATGATTGTAATTCCTGCGATCGATCTCAAGGACGGACGGTGTGTTCGTCTGGCTCAAGGTGATTTCCAGCGGGTGACCGTTTATGCGGAGCACCCCGCCTCAGTGGCTGCGCAGTGGCAGGAACAGGGCGCGGAGCGCCTCCATGTCGTCGATCTCGACGGCTCCCTCGCCGGATCGCCCCGGAACCGGGAGGCTATCCGCGCCATCATCGGCGCGATCGAAATCCCCGTGGAATTAGGAGGCGGAATCCGTGATCTGGAGACGGTGGCCGATTACCTTGACCTCGGCGTCCGCTGGGTTATCTTGGGCACGGCGGCGCTTAGAAACCCCGGGCTGGTGCGGGAGGCCTGTCGGACCTTTCCCGATCGAGTCATCCTCGGCATCGATGCCCGGGAGGGTCTGGTTTCCATCCAGGGCTGGACGGAAACGACCGCGCATTCGGCGGTGGAATTGATTCGGTCTTATGCGGATTGCCGCCTGTCGGCAGTTGTTTACACGGACATAAAACGGGACGGTATGGAAACGGGGGTCAATGTCGACGCCACGCGGGCCCTGGCCGAAGCCACCGGCGTGCCCGTCATCGCCTCCGGGGGCGTGAGCGGCATGGCGGACATCGAAAAACTCATGGAGGTGGCCCCGTCGGGGATCATCGGCGTGATTGCCGGGCGCGCCCTGTACACCGGCGCCCTGTCCCTGGCCGTGGCGGTCCGCCAAACGAAAGCCGGACGGAACGGATGACAGCAGGAGCGCATTTACGGACCGTTAGCTGTTTTTATAATGAACTCAATGGGTAAAGAGCTCGCAACAGGAGGGAGGAACGATGGACGACTGTATCTTTTGTAAAATTATCAAAGGGGAGATACCCTGTCGAAAGGTTTACGAAGATGAATCGGTGCTGGCCTTCGACGACATCCATCCCATGGCGCCCGTCCATGTGGTGATCATCCCCAAGCGACACCTGGCCACGCTTCTCGATGTAGGGGAAGACACACTGCCCGTTGTGGACGCCATGATCAGGGTGGCCCAGGAAGTGGCCCGGAGGAAGGGCATAGACAAGCGGGGATTCCGGACGGTGATCAACTGCAACGAAGAAGGGGGACAGGTCATCTTCCATCTCCACATGCATCTGCTGGGAGGGAGAAAACTGGCGGACGGGCTGGGATAAAATGGCGTTTCTCGTTGACAACAGCTGAAGGGTGGATAACTTAGAGCAGCGAAATCTACAATCCATATTTGAGGACAGGAAGAGATGGAACTTAAGAACAAACTGGAAGAGGAACTGGTCAAGGCGGCCAAGGCCAAGGAAAAGCTTCGCCTGTCGGCCCTCAGATTGGTCAAAAACGCCATTCACAACAAGGAGATAGATATCAAACGGGAGACGACGGAGGCGGAATTCCTCCAGACCCTCGCCTCCATGGTGAAGCAGCGCAAGGATTCCATCGAACAGTTCGAAAAGGGAGGAAGGACCGACCTGGTCGAAAAAGAAACCGCCGAACTCAAGGTGATCCAGGAGTTCATGCCTCGGCAGTTCTCCGAGGAGGATCTCGACGCGGCCATCGAAAAAGCCATCCGGGAGACCGGAGCGGCGGGACCGAAGGACATGGGCAAGGTCATGAAGGCCCTGATGCCCGTGATCAGCGGCCGGGCCGACGGCAAGGTGGTAAGCGAGAAGGTCAAGGGGCGCCTGGCGGGTTGATGCCGTCCCATGATGCAAGGCTCGATTCCTGAAGACAAGATCGACGAAATCAAAAGACGGATCAACATCGTGGATCTGGTGGCAGGTTACGTGAACCTGAAGCAGGCGGGGCGGAATTTCATCGGTCTGTGCCCGTTTCATCAGGAAAAGACGCCTTCTTTTACGGTCAGTCCGGAAAAGCAGATCTTTTACTGCTTCGGCTGCGGGGAAGGGGGAAACGCGGTCACCTTCATCATGAAGCAAAACGGCCTCTCCTTTCCCGAGGCCATCAGGTATCTGGCGCGGAAAACTGGCGTTGCCCTTCCCACCCGTCCCCTGAGCAATAAGGAAAAGGGGGAGCTGTCCCTACGGGAAAAAATGCTCCGGCTGCACGGACTGGCTGCGGCTTTTTTTTCCGAGCGCCTGGAGGGGCAAGAAGGTCTCGCGGCCCGGCAATACCTGCGGGAGCGGGGCATAAGTGCGGCGGTCGTAAAGGAATTTCGCCTGGGTTATTCCCCGCCGGGTTGGCGTCACCTAAAGGATTATCTGGAGCGGAAGCGGATGCCCCTTGACCTTGCCGAGCAGGCGGGCCTCCTCGTGAAAAACGAGCGGGGGGATTTCTATGACCGTTTCCGGGGCCGCCTTGTCTTTCCCATCGAAGATCAGTCCGGCCAGATCATCGCCTTCGGCGGCCGCATCATGGGGGAGGGAATGCCCAAATATCTCAATTCCCCCGAATCGGCGCTCTTCAGCAAGGGGAAGAACCTTTACGGACTTGTCAAGGCCCGGGAGGAGATCCGGAAAAGCGGTTACGTGATCCTGGTGGAGGGTTATTTCGATCTTCTCGCTCTCTGGAACGCCGACATCAGGAATGTCGTGGCCACGCTGGGCACCGCCCTTACCCGGGACCATGTGGATATCCTGCGCCGATATGCCCCGGAGGCGGCCGTCGTCTTCGATGGCGATGAGGCGGGGAAAAAAGCCCTGGCCCGGAGCCTGGCGCTGTTCGTCGAGGGCAACCTCCCCATGCGGGCGGTGATGCTCCCCCCGGCCGCCGATCCCGATGACTACGTCCGCGGCTCCGGGAGGGAGGCCTTCCTAGCCCTGGTGGCCACGGCGCCCCCAGCGGTGGAGTATTACGTGGATAACTTCATCGGCACCCCCGAGTCCATGGAGGGAGGCCGGGAAGCCCTCCGTACCGCCATGGCCTTTATCGGAAAGATGGAGAGCGATGCGGAGAGAAATCTCTTCATCAAGCGCGTGGCCCAGCGGCTCGGCGTCGATGAGGATGTCCTCAAGGCAGAAGTGAACCGGGGACGGAGAAAGAAGACGGCGGAGCCGGAGGCGGGGGAAAAGACCTTACCTTCCACCGCCGGCGGGGATGCCCTGGAGGCGAGCTTCATCGCCCTGCTTCTCGACCATCCCCGTATGATGCCCGCCGTTATTACCGGCGAAGCCTTGACCTACCTGCAAAACGAGGAGTTGAAAAGACTTGGAACGGCGGCGGTGGCGCAATATGAACGGCAGGGGGGGATCGATCTGGAGGATTTTGTCGCCCGCCTCAGTCCCGGGGCACTGAGAGAGGCGATTTTGGGCCGGCTGGTCGATTCCGTGTCCTGGGAGGGGGAAACAGCGGACCGGGTATGCCGCGACATGATCCGGCAGATCAAACGCAGGTGGTTCAAGGAGAAGCGCCGATCTTTGAACGTGTCCCTGGTCCGGGCCCAACAGGCCATGGACATGGAATCCTGCCGGCGGCTGCTTGCCGAAAAGACGGAGCTTATTGAAAAAGAGAAATCCATGCTGTCGAATGGCTAAGGTGGAGGATTTTTATGGGTAAAGACATCCATTCCGAGGAATTCAAGAAACTGATGTCCCTGGGAGAGGAGAAAGGCTTTTTGACCTATGACGACGTTAATGACATGCTGCCGTCGGACATCATCTCTTCGGATCAGATTGACGATATCATCATGCTTTTCGGGGAGAAGAATATCGATATCATCGATACGGACAAAGGTGAAAAGCTGGTCGTGAAAAAGTCTCCCGAGGAGCTGGTAGGGGCTAAGGACGACGATCTCCTCGGTTTGATGCCCGTGGCGGGAAAAACCGGCGATCCGGTCAAGATGTATCTCCGGGAAATGGGGATGGTCGCGCTCCTCAGCCGGGAAGGGGAGGTGGAGATCGCCAAAAGGATCGAAGAAGGCATTCGGGATACCATGGACTCCGTCTTCAGCGTCAATGTCTGTGTCAAGGAGGTCATGGATATCGGGAAGAAGCTCCGCGGCGGCGAGATGCGGATCAAAACCGTCGTGGACAACCTGGAAGACGAGGACGGCTTCGTCGAGGAGGATTTGCACCGCGATCGGGTCATCCGTCTGATCGATAGGATTACGGCCTTGAGCAGAAAGAACGACAAGATCAAGGAGGCGCTGAAGGACCGGAGCATCACGCCCGAGCAGCGCGCCGTCCATGAGAAGAACCTGGAGAAGAATGTCAAGGCCATTATCCGGGATTGCCGAAAGGTCAAGTTCAGCAAGCGGCAGATAGACCGGATGGTGTCCATCCTCAAACTCTTCATCAACGAAGTGGATAAGGCGGATGAAGAAATCCGGCGCTGTAAAGAAGACACCTGTCTGTCCCTGACCCAGTTGGAAAAGTCCTGGAGCCGCCTGCGCCAGGACCGGAAGACCCAGATGCAGATGGTCAAGGAGCTGGGCGTGCCGCTGGATAAACTAAAAGCGGCGGAGATCGTCATCAAGGATGCGAATCGCCGCAAGAAAAAGGTGGCTCAGGAAACCGGCCTGTCGGTGACGGAGCTGAAGAAGGTGGTGGCGACCGTCGAGGAAGGGGAAGCCAAGGCGGAACTGGCGAAAAAGACCCTGGTGGAGGCGAATCTGCGCCTGGTGGTGAGCATCGCCAAGAAATACACCAATCGGGGGCTGCAATTTCTGGACCTGATTCAGGAAGGTAATATCGGGCTGATGAAGGCGGTGGATAAATTCGAATATCAGCGGGGCTACAAATTCTCGACGTACGCCACCTGGTGGATCCGTCAGGCCATCACCCGGGCCATTGCCGACCAGGCCCGTACGATCCGCATCCCGGTCCATATGATCGAAACGATCAACAAGCTGATCCGCACCTCCCGGTACCTGGTCCAGGAGTTGGGAAGGGAACCCACCCCGGAGGAGATTGCCGCCAAGATGGAATTCCCCCTGGAGAAGGTGCGGAAGGTCTTGAAAATAGCCAAGGAACCCATA
>JAKQIZ010000055.1 GCA_029561465.1 Deltaproteobacteria bacterium
ATCTCATCGAGGACAACGGATATTTCCTTTATGATCCGATCGTTTTTGGTCCCGATGATCTTTTTCAGTAAAGCCCCAATCATGTTTTTTACCTTTAAAAGAAAAATTCCGGCCCTATCCCGCCGGAATTTTCACTCACGGCGAGCACCGGAACGCAACGTTTTCACCGTTCCGCCAACCCGCCTGATCAATATTCATTTGTTCCGTTTCAGTCTTTGGCCACAAACAGCAGCTTGTCACCGATCGTCACCTTGTCTCCCGGGGAAACATTGATCTCCGATACCTTGCCAATTATCTCCGCGGTGATGTTGTTGAGCATCTTCATCGCCTCCAGGACGATGAGGACCTGTCCCTGGGCCACCTCTTCACCCTGCTCCACGGAGATGTCGTTCACCGTCCCAGTGAGATGGGAACGGATGTCCCCGGCCTTCCAGGCCGCGTCGATCTCCTTGGGGGACATGATGGTCTTTTTCTGCTTTTTGCTCCCCTCTTCCTCCTCCTGTTCCGTAACGATGGGTTCGGGGTGATGATCAATGATCAGATAGGTCGCCGTATCCCCTGATTTCGTCTTGCGTTGGGGACCGATTTCTACGCTGTGAAGCTTGCCCTCCGCATCGGGGATGTCAAACTTCTCCCCCAGGCTGAAACCGCCCTTGCGAAACCAGATCCGCGGAGAAAGCACCCAGGTCTTGCCGTAAGTCGCCTCGAACTTGAAGAAGTCCACCGCGTCGTTGGGATGCTGGAGATAGAGCGTCAACTCGTCGTCCGTCGCGGTTCTTCCCAGGCGGTGCTGCAGGACCTTCCTCTCCACCTCCAGGTCCACGTCCTCGATCTTCTGGTAGCAGGTGTCGCATTCCACGATCTGCTTCCAGTCCGGACCGAAGACGGTGCGGTAGACCTCGTCGGAGGGCATGTAAAAGGGAAGATCGCCGTAGCGGCCCAGCATGAGGTTCTTCAGATCGTCATTGGCATCCTTGTAGCGTTCCCCCTTCAGGACGTTGTTCACCGCCGTCGTCCAGAGGATCTGTGACCCCGGCGTCACGCTCCACCAGTTGCCCAGTTCCACCTGCACCCGGGGAAGCTCCTTCTGGAGGATCTCGGGCATCTTTTGGAGGAAACCGCCCTTGACGGCCTGCTCGAAGCTGGAACCGGTGGCGCCCCCGGGGAGCTTGTGGATCTGGACGGTGGGATCGAAGCCGAGGAACTGGGATTCGAAATCCCGGTAATATTCCCGCTCCGGACGGAGCTTGTTGGAGGTTTCGATGACGGCCTGACGGTCCAGCCCCGCGGCCTGATAGCCATAATCCGCCAGGATGTCCACCACGGACAAAAGCGGGGGAGGCCCATAGAAGCCCGTAAAGGCGTGATCGCTGGCGTCCACGATCTTCGCACCGTTGAGCACCGCCGCGACTATCCGACCGATGTCTTCGCCGTCGGTGTTGTGCCCGTGATAATGGATAACCAGGTCGGGATACCGGTCATGGATGGCCCGGACCAGATCACCGATCCGTTTCGAGGTCCCCAGGCCGCCATGATTCTTGATGCACAGCAGGATGTCTTCCCCCGTAACGTCCAGGATCTCTCCCACCTTGCGGACATAGTACGCGTCCGTGTGCTCCGGACCCGTGGAGAAGCAGATCGAAGGTTCCAGAATGCAGCCCGCCGCCTTCACCTCCTCGAACACCGGCACCATGTTGGGTATATGGTTGAGAAAATCGAATACTCTCCAGACGTGGACATAACGGGCGAAGGTGCGCACCGTCATCCGGATCACATTGTCGGGATAGGGTCGGTAACCGAAGAGATTGATCCCCCGGCAGAGGGTTTGGAACATCGTGTCCGGCATCCGCTCTCCTAAAACCTGTAGTTTCTCCAGGGGGTTGATCTGCTTGCGCAGCATGTCCACATGGACGGAGGCGCCCCCGGTAATCTCCAAGGAGAAGAAGCCGGCCTGGTTCCGCTCCTCGGCAACGAGCAGTTGGGTGTGGGGCATGATCCGGTTCTTGAAATCAGACTGGGAAAGGTCCCGCTCCGTGTTGGTGACATAATAGCCCGGCTGCCTTTTTATCTTGTCCAGGACGTATTTCACGCCCTTATCTCTCATTTCCCGGGGGGTGATGCGCGGTTCGCCTTCCCGGTATAGTTCTTTTTTCCTTATCTTTTTCATGTTCTCGTTCTCTTGAATATCTATATTAGTAGGCATGCCGGTTGATCTTACGGGCGTGAATCTCGGCGATGAGCTTGCCCAGTTTGGCGATTTCCCGTTCCGCCTCCGGATATTCGAATATCTCCGGATGGGTGTCGATATAACCCGTGTCGAATTTGCCGGCCCGGAAATCCTTATCGTCGCAGATGGCCAGATAGAAGGGAATGGTCGTCTTGGGACCGACGATGATAAATCCGCGGAGGGAACGCTTCAAGCGCTGGAGCGTCTGCTCCCAGTTGTACCCCCTTATGGTCATCTTTACGAGGAGGGAGTCGTAATCCGTGGGGATACGGTATCCCTGATATACGGCCCCGTCCAGCCGGACCCCCGGACCTCCCGGGGACTGATAGACCTCCACCCGTTTCCCTCCCTCGGGCATGAAGTTGTTCTTGGGATCTTCCGCATTGATGCGGACCTGCACTGCCTTGCCGTGGAGGTGAATACGTTCCTTAGGGATATTCAGGACCGCGCCTTCGGCGATGCGGATCTGCTCCCGGACGATGTCGATCCCCGTCAACTCTTCGGTAACGGTATGCTCTACCTGGAGGCGGGTGTTCATCTCCATAAACCAGAACTCGTTGGTCCGAGCATCCACCAGAAATTCCACGGTACCGGCGTTTATGTAACCCGCTTCCCGGGCCGCCCTAACGGCGCATTCGTACATTGCCTCCAGGACATCCTCGGGAAGGTCCGCCGGGGCGATTTCCAGGAGCTTCTGGTGCCGCCGCTGAATCGAACAGTCTCGGGAGCCCAGATGAATGATATTGCCGTGCTTGTCCGCGAGGATTTGGATCTCCACATGCCGGGGGCACTCGATGCATTTTTCCATGTAGATGCGGTCGTCGTTGAAGGCCGACAGGGATTCGGAACGGGCCAGGGGAAGCTGCACCATGAGATCCGCCTCATCCTTGACCTTGCGGATCCCCCGACCGCCGCCACCACAGGAGGCCTTGAGCATAACGGGATAGCCACAGGCGCGGGCGAAGGAAAAGGCCTCGTTCACCCCGTCGCCTCCCTTGAGGATGTCGGCGGTGCCGGGAATGAAGGGTATCCCCGCGCGCTCCATGATGTTCCGGGCCACGACCTTGTTGCCCAGATCGCGGATGACTTGGGGCGGCGGACCGATGAAAATAATCCCCGCCTTTTCGCAGGCGGCGGAAAATTCCGGGTTTTCGGCCAGAAATCCATAGCCGGGGTGAATGGCGTCGGCGCCGGTCTTCCGGGCCGCCCAGATGATCTTGTCGATGTCAAGGTAATCCTTGCGGGGACCCTCGCCGATCATGACAGCTTCGTTGGCCTGGCGGACATAATAGGCTTCCGCATCGGCATGTTCGTAAACGACCACGACATCCAGGGACATCTCCTGGACCGTGCGCATGATCCGCAGGGCAATCTCGCCGCGATTGGCAATGAGCACTTTACTGATCTTCCTGTTTCTCTTCTTCATCGGATTACCTTCCCTTGAAAGGAGTTACATTTATCGATATAAGTCGGCCTTTATACTTATTGCCGGAATTTCTGTCAACATCATTATTGTAAACGAAAATTGTCTTGACATCGCGGGAATTGTTAAGCTAAACAGGCCGATCACAGTGCCAATCCTACCATTGCGCCATAGAAAGGAGAAGTCATGGCCAAATATGACTCCAAGTCATTAAGAAACATCGTAATCGTCGGACACGGATCCACGGGAAAGACATCCCTGGGTGAATCCTGCCTATATGTATCCGGGAAAACGGATCGCCTCGGACGGGTTGACGAGGGAACCTCCAGTTTGGATTATGAACCGGAAGAACAAAAAAAGCGGATTTCCATAAGCGCCGCTACCACTTCCGTAGAATGGCAGAAATGCAAGATCAACATCATCGACACCCCCGGGGATTCCAACTTCTCCTTTGATACCCAGAGCTGTCTCCGGATCGGCGACGCGGCCATCGTAGTGATCGACGCCGTGGGGGGGGTAGAATTTCAGACCCAGAAGGTGTGGGAGTATACCGATTTATACCATCTTTCCCGCATGGTCTTCATCAACCGCATGGATCGGGAACGGGCTGATTTCCAGACCGCCGTGGCCAGCATCAAGGAAAAGATGGACGTCAAGATAACGCCCATCTGCCTTCCCATCGGGGCCCATGATTCCTTTCGGGGAATAGTCGATCTGATGACCATGCAGGCGCTGATCTATGACGACTTGAAGGGGACCTTCAAGACCACCGACATTCCCGCCGATATGACGGAAGAGGCGCAGAAATGGCGGGAAACCATGGTGGAAGACATCGCCGAATCCGACGAGGCGATGATGGACAAATATCTCGACGCCGGCGAGTTGACCGATGAAGAACTGCGTGACGGCCTCAAATCCGGGGTGCACAGCGGGGCGATCATCCCCGTGGCCTGCGGCTCCGCCCTGAAGAATATTGGCACGGGTCTGCTGATGGACATGATCGTCCGGTATCTGCCCTCGCCCGTGGACCGCGGGCCGGTAAAGGGAAAGAAGCCCGACGGCGGAGAGGAGGAAACACGCCTCCCCGAAGAAAGCGCCCCCTTCTCCGCTTTGGTGTTCAAGACCATCGCCGATCCCTATGCCGGCCGGCTTACCCTCTTCCGGGTCTATTCCGGCGTTCTCACCCCAGAGGCGGGGATGTACAACGCCTCCCGGAAGCTCTCCGAACGCTTCGGCAATATCTTCTTTCTCGAAGGCAAGACCCAGAAGCCCACGGACATGGTGATTCCCGGGGACATCGCCGCCTTCGCCAAACTCAAGGAGACCGGCACCGGCGACACCATCTGCGCTGAAAAGAATCCGATCATCTATGAAAAGGTGACGCCGCCGCCCACGATCATGTCCTTTGCCATCGAGCCCAAGAGCCGGGGCGACGAAGACAAGATCGTCTCCTCCATCAACCGCCTCATCGAAGAAGACCCGACCATGCATTTCCACCGGGACGACCAGACCAAGGAGATGATCATATCCGGGATGGGACAGATCCACATCGAGGTCGCCGTGGAAAAGATGCGGCGGAAGTTCGGCGTTGAGGTCAACCTGAAAACCCCCAAGGTTCCTTACAAGGAGACCATCAAGGGCAAGACGAACGTCCAGGGCAAGTACAAGAAGCAGTCCGGCGGCCGCGGCCAGTACGGGGACTGCTGGCTCGATATAGAGCCCCTCCCCCGGGGCACGGGTTTTGAATTCCAGGACAAGATCGTGGGCGGCGTCATTCCCCAGCAGTACCGTCCGGCGGTGGAAAAGGGCATCGTCAAGGCGATGGAGGAAGGCGTCGTGGCCGGCTACCCCGTGGTGGATTTCAAGGTATCCCTGGTGGACGGCACCTACCACACCGTCGACTCTTCGGAAATGGCCTTCATGATCGCCGGATCCATGGGCTTCAAGAAGGGCGTCCTGGCCTGCCAGCCCGTGCTGCTGGAACCGATCGTCAACATCTTTATCGAGATCCCCGACGAGTACATGGGCGACGTCATCGGCGATCTCAACGGCCGCCGGGGCCGTGTGCAGGGCATGGACACCAAGGGTTCCATCCAGATCATCAAGGGTCAGGTGCCCCTGGCGGAGATCCTCAAATATGCACCCGATCTCCGTTCCATGACCAGCGGCCGGGGCACCTTCACCTACGAGCATTCCCACTATGAGGAGGTACCGGCCCATATCGCCGAGAAGATCATCGCCGAGTCGAAAAAGAAGGAAGAGGCGGAGAAATAGATTGATCAGAGCAGCGATTGTGACGGTAAGCGACAAGGGATCGCAGGGGCAAAGGGAGGATCTGAGCGGGCCGGAAGCTGCCCGGATCCTCGCCACCGCTGAGATCGAGGTGCTCTCCATCCAGATCGTTCCCGACGAGGTGGAAGAGATAAAGGAAATCCTCATCGAGCTGGCGGACCGCCAGGAGGCGGATATTATCGTCACCACCGGCGGCACCGGCGTCTCCCCCCGGGACGTCACCCCGGAGGCCACCCGCGCCGTCCTGGAACGGGAAATACCCGGCATGGGCGAGGCGATGCGCCGGGCCGGCCTGGAAGTTACCCCTCACGCCATGCTCTCCCGGGCGCTGGCGGGGATCCGCGGCCGGACCTTAATCGTTAATCTGCCCGGAAGTCCCCGGGGGGTCCGGGAAAATCTGGCCGTAATCCTCCCCGCCCTTTCCCACGCCGTGGCCAAGATTCATGGCAGCGACGCGGACTGCGCCATTTAATCAAGATGAACTCGTAAGACGAAGTAAAAAAATCCAGAGGTAAGGCGCACGATTCCTGAGGAATGATAAGTACTTGGGCATACGTCGCAGTGACGAATGATGAAGCGGAACGCCGCATATGGATTTTTACGATGTCGTCAATAAAGGGCCCGGAGCGATCTTAGCCACCCGCGCGCCGCTACTTCTTCTCCCAGACGCCGCGGTCGTTTTGCACCCACCATCCGGCCAGTGACTTTTCCCGCCAACTGTTGGCAAAGATCTTCCTGATCTGCGCCACCGACTCCGGACCGAGTTTGTTTGCCTGGGCGATTTCCCCGTACAGGGCGTTCCGGTCACTGTTTTCCTGATCGATAAGCCGGTTGGCCTGACTGCGCTGTGCCAGACTCAAGGCGGCGGCATCCCGGAGTTCGATCAACCCGTTGTTGTTCTCCCCCACGGCACCCTGATCATAAAGAGGCTTCAACTGGGGAAATCTGTTTTTCATGGCGTCTTTGAGGCCCCGGATGGCGGGGGTGGAAATGTCGATATTCATCTGCGCGTAGGCCGGCTGGACGCCAAACCCGAAACGTTTCCATATCTCCACGCCGCTCGACGGCGCCGCCGGGGTTTCGCCGGTCTTCTTGCGGACGTCGTCCACGATCTTGTCAGCGGCCTTCTGCACCTCCGCGGCGGGGAAATAGACATTGACCGTCACACAGGCCGCAACGAACAAAATCGCCAGACAGCCGCAAACTTTACATATCGCTCTCATATGGTCCTCCTCTGCAAAAATTGATCCGCACTCATAACAAATCCGGGCGCCTACGACACCCCTTTCTCCTCCTGCCGGGGCTGGCGGATGCGTCCCACCCGTTCCGCCATGTCCTTGAAGCTGATGGAATTATCCGGATTCTGGTTGATGATGTCAATACCCCGGAGCCATGCCCGGCGCACGAGATATTCCGTCCCCCCTTCGTGAATGAGCCCCTGGAGGGAAAATATATCGTCCGCCAGGGCACAGCGGATGCCGATCCGACTATAGGGGTAGTCTTTGAAAAACATGTTCAGGCCGCTGCTCATCAGCGAGGAAACCGCCCCGGAACCGGTGCTGATGATGGAGAGGTTCTCGATGGCGTCCACGCTTATTCGCCGGGGCATATTACGGCTCTCATCGGACAAGATGACCAGTTCGAAACGGGAGGGCTGTCCGTATTCCATTCGGAAGTTGTTCAGCCCTCCCCGGATGAGTCCGGTCATCCGTCCGATCTCGATGCTGGCCGTAAGCGCCTCCAGGTCGATGCTTTCGAATCCGGCGTCTCCACCGAAAAAACGGGCTTTAGAGAGGAGACGGCCGCCAAAAAGATTATCCAAGGCAATCCGTCCGCCGAACGTCTCCACGACAATCACCCCGCTGGCGGTCCAGAGATCTTTCTGAAAGACCAGGGGGGAAAAGCCTCCATTGATGACCCCGGAAAGAGGAATGGGCAGCGCCGGGCCCGTCAATTCCTCAAGGTCGATTCCATGGATCTCCAAAAACGTCTTTAACCGCATTTCCGGCCGCAAAAGATCCTCGGCCTGCAAACCCGCCAGGCGGACCACCCCACCGAAAATCGGCACTGTAACCGGTTCCGGCAGGGTAAACCGGTTGCCGGAAAGGATGACCGGCGTGGCGAAACCCTTTATTCGGATATCTCCCTTCTCGAATCCGGAAAAAGCCATCGATCCCCGCCGGAGATCCGCCGGGGGCGGAGTGACCGCCTTTCCAGCCAGCGCGAGATCGTAGGGCAGGGATATCTCGATCCCGGCCAGGACAAGCCGGTGGGAAGGCGATTGGAGCGATCCGCCGTGGAGGTCGAATTCACCGGCGATGGTTTTTTGTTCCGGTGCCGCCACAACCGTCAATTCCAGATCCGCCTCTCCTTCCACTCGCAGGTCCTGAAGCTCCGGATAGTTCTGCTGGAGGAAATTCCGCGCCAACGTGGAAAAAAGGCGGGGAAGCGATATACCCCGGGCCCGAAGGGAAAGGATGTTTTGCTCGGGGGAAAACCGGGCGGAAAAACTATAGTCACCGCTCTGGAAGATATCGCAGGTTCCGTCAGCGGCAAGGTAAAAGGGATTTGGGGCAAAATCTCCCCGGGAGGCGATCTTCACCTTTTCCCCACGGAAGTCATTGTAGTATGACGCCCAGAGCAATTCGCCGCCACCGCTTTCCATGGAGAAGCGAAAATTTCCGGGGCGTCCTTTTTCCGGCGCTTCCAGCTTAAGTTCGACCCGCCCGGAAATCCGTTCCCCAGCTTTCGTCCCGTCCGCCGAGGCAAATCCCCCTTCCCGGAAATCCACAGCAACGTCGGCCTCCCAAACCGTCGTCCCGTCCTGGGTTTTACCCCGGCTTTCCACCTCTAGTCCGCCGCGGCCCTTACAGTTCCAGCCGCGGTATTCCGCGGGGAGCAGAGGTCTGGCCAGGGTGAAGACCCCGGCCAGATCCAGCACCGGGGCTTGGAGGGAGGCATGCCAGGAAAGCGGCTTGATTGTTCCTGAGATACGTCCGTTCAGAGCGCCCAGACTCGCTCCGTACACCTTGCCGTTGGTGATCGCAAACCGGGAGGTGCGCTGATCGTAAGAAGCATTGAGATCCGCTTGCAGATTCCTGATGATAGCTGGCGACGGACCTTCCCTCCGGGCCAGTTCTTCCACCGCGGCATGAACGTTATTCAGGGTGAGGAGTCCGTCATCCAGCCTGATCGCCGACGCCAGTACGGCCCCGGTAAGCTTCATGTTGCCGTAAGTGCCGTCGGCAAGGGAAAACCGCAGAGAACCGAAAGCGGACGGACGAGGAGAAAAACGGTGAAATTCCAGGGCGGCCTCGCCCACACCCCGGGTATCCATATCTCCGGCTTGGATATGGAAGCTGCTCCGGCCCGAAAGCTTACCGTGTCCCGTCGGATCAAAGTCGTTAATCGTCATTTCCAGGCCCGGGATGGAATAGACTGCTCCGGGGGCCTTCAATTCCAGGTGCCCGTCCTTGACGACCAACTGCTTGACCGGGGGGATCTTGCCGAGCACGGCGAAGGGGTCGGATTCCGATTCCTCGTCCTTCAGGTGAAAGGTGAATTTTGGACCTTCCAGAACGATCCTCTCCGCCCGGAGCTTGAAGCCAAGGTCAAGATTGCCGTCGATCTCCGCCCTGGCCAGGGAAACCGCAAAGCCCCGCTCGTGACCGGCGCGGATCTGGAGGCCCTGGACATGACCTCGGAGATGATGATCGAAGGCAAGGTCATGGACGTGCAGATGTATCCCGGTGATCGGCTCCAGGGCCGCCGCCAGGGCGTTTACGGCCCGGGGAGACTGCATGAGGGTGAGCAGGACCGCCGCCAGGACTATGGGTCCGGCGACGACGAGCATGATCGCGATGATAATGATCTTTTTCTTCACTGCCGGGCCAATCCTGGGGAAGAAACGGTATGTCGATGATTCCGCCGTCGGTGCACCGACCGTCAGGGCGCGGGGGGGCCTTGCTCTTCGATGATCGGGGGGGGCTCGTTGGCCCTTATTTCCCGCCGCAGCTCCCGAATCGTCTTGTTGAGTTGGGAGATGGTCCGGTTGAGGCGAAAACGCTCGACGATACCCATGAAGCCGGTAAAGACGACCCCGACCAGAAAGCAGACAAATATCAACATATAGGCGGGAAGGGTGACGTTGATGACATCCAGATACCGCAATTGGACCGGAAATGTGTTGGCGAGGGAGAAGGTGACGATAAACATGATGAGGACCACCACAATCACGGTATAGACGATCTTCATAATCAAGCCTCCTGGCGATATTTACGACTTAAATCAGCTCAACGGGCCAATTTCTTGAAATAGGGCCGCAAGTGCTCCCAAGTCTGGGCTACATCCTCGGGAATGACCCGGACATCACCGACGACACTGACAAAATTCGTGTCCCCGTTCCACCGGGGAACCACATGGACAT
Source organism: Deltaproteobacteria bacterium (assembly GCA_029561465.1). Lineage (GTDB taxonomy): Bacteria > Desulfobacterota > Syntrophia > Syntrophales > UBA8958 > UBA8958. Next base: position 10,369 of record JAKQIZ010000055.1, read on the forward strand.
GGAGATGATCATCGATGCCGGCCCCCGCCGCCTTTCCTAGGTTCATCCCGATGTTGAAACCGTCGGGACGGACGCTCTCCTTGAGGGCCTGGACCGACAAGGCGACCAGGTCGAAGATCTCCGCCCGCTCCGCCGCCGTGAGCTCCTCCAGGCTGCTGACATGGCGGCGGGGAATGACCATGAGATGGCCGCTGGTGTAAGGGTAACGGTTCATCATGACAAATGCGCGCTTCCCCTCCAGGAGGCGTAGATCGCCGCCGGGGCAGGTTGCCCCATCGACACAGAAGACGCATTCTTTTACCTTCTCACCGCGGATATAGGTCATTCTCCAGGGGGCACCGATGGCTTTCATAACACATGGGAAATTATCATGACCACCGCAAATAATACAAGTGTTATTTGGATATGGTTGTTGACATTTTCCCCGGCGATCGTTTAGGATAACGACAAATTCAACCCACCAAGAGGACGGTCATGCTGGGAAAAACCCTGGAAAGGATTGCCGAAAAGATTCTCGGCTTAGACGAGGCCTCCCTGGCCTCCCTGTGGAAGAAGTACAAAGAACGGATGGAGCATTTCGATGCCTCCCGGGACTGGGAGCGGGCCGTCATAGTCTTTTTCATCATCAATGCGGTCCGGGCGAAAAACCAGATATTCAACGAAGAGGTCCGCAAACAGCAACCTGCCCCCACGCCTCTCCCGCCCCATAAGTCAGGAGCGGTCGGTCGGAAAAAACCGGCCCTGAAACTGATCAAACCGGACAAAACATGATGTCGGCGGGAAACGATCCGGATATCGCCGCCGCGGCCGCCCGTATCGAAGAACTGCGGGAGCTCATCGCCTACCACAACCGCCGCTATTACCGCCTCGATGATCCGGAAATCTCCGACGCTGCTTACGACCGCCTTCTCGGCGAACTCCGGGACTGGGAAGAGCGTTATCCCGAACTGGTCACCGCCGCTTCCCCCACCCAGCGCGTGGGAGCGGCGCCCCTGGAAAAATTTACGGCCTTTTCCCACCCCTCGCCCATGCTCAGCCTGGCCAACGCCATCACCGAGGCAGACATCCGCGTTTTTCATAACCGTCTCCTCGCCGGCGGCAACACCATCAGCTACGTCCTCGAACCCAAGCTGGACGGGGTTGCGGTCAACCTAGTTTATGAAGGCGGCATCCTCGTCGCCGGGGCCACCCGGGGGGACGGCGCCGTCGGCGAAGATGTCACCCACAATATCCGCACCATCGCCGGCGTCCCTTTGACCCTCGCCGACGGCGCCACCACCGAAATCCCCGCCCGCCTCGAGGTCCGGGGGGAGGTGGTAATCGCCACCGCGGCCTTCCGGCGCCTCAACCGGGAAAGGGAAGAGGCGGGCGAAGCGTCGTTTGCCAATCCCCGCAACGCCGCGGCCGGTTCCCTGCGCCAATTGGATTCCCGCATCACCGCCCGGCGTCCCCTGGATTTCTTTGCCTATGCCGTCGGGATCAAGGAGGGGGGGGCGGAACTGAAGACCCAGTGGGAGGTCCTCGCCGCCCTGAAAGCCTGGGGCTTCCAGGTGCACCCCTTCGCCCGACTAGCCGAAAGCATCGAATCCTGTCTGGAGGGATATCGCTCCCTCCTCGCGCAGCGGGAAGAGCTGAATCATGAAATCGACGGGATGGTGCTCAAGGTCAACGAACTGTCCCTCCAGGCGGAGTTGGGGTCCATCTTTCGGAGACCCCGCTGGGCGCTGGCCTGCAAGTTCCCCGCCCGTCAGGAAACCACGGTCATCGAACGGATCGACGTCCAGGTAGGCCGAACGGGGGCCCTCACCCCCGTGGCGATCATGCGGCCGGTCCGGATCGGCGGCGTCACCGTCAGCCGGGCCAGTCTCCACAACCAAGACGAAATCGACCGGAAAGATATCCGCCTCGGGGACACCGTGGTCGTCCAGCGAGCTGGCGATGTCATCCCCGAGGTCGTCAAGGTCGTTCCCGGCCGCCGCACCGGTCGTGAGATGCCGTTTTTACTGCCCGCCTCATGCCCGGTATGCGGAACCGCGGTAGTCCGCCTCCCGGGAGAAGCGGCCCATCGCTGCATCAACATTGCCTGCCCCGCCCAGGTCAAGGAGCGGATCGTCCATTTCGCCGCCCGGGGAGGCATGGACATCGAAGGACTGGGGGGGAAAATGGTCTCCCGGCTGGTGGATGCGGCACTGATCAAGGACCCGGCGGACATCTACTCCCTTACCGCCGTCAAACTGCTGGCCCTGGAGCGTACGGGGGAAAAATCGGTGGGAAATCTCCTCCTGGCCATCGCCGCCTCGAAAAATCCGCCCCTGGAAAAGCTTATCTTCGCCCTGGGCATCCGCCAGGTGGGGGAAAGCATGGCCAAGATCCTGGCCCGCCACTATCTCGGATTGAAGGAGCTAGCCGACGCCGACGCCGATGAATTGACGGCCATCCGCGATCTCGGTCCGGAAGCCGCCGGGAGCATCACCCGCTTCTTCCGGGAACCGGCAAACAAACGTTTTCTCGCCAAACTGGAAGCCGCCGGCATCGCCCCCGTAAACAGCCTCTATTCCCCTTCTTCCCCGACGGTAGGGAGCCTGGCCGGCAAGATCTTCGTGATCACCGGCACCCTCACCGGGATGACCAGGGAAGAGGCGAAACACCGCATCGAGTCACGGGGTGGCAAAACAACGGAATCGGTTTCGAAAAATACCCATTACGTCGTCGCTGGCGCTTCTCCGGGATCGAAGCTGGAAAAGGCGCAAGCTCTGGGAATTTCCATCCTTGACGAACCCACCTTTTTTGCGTTATTGGAGACGCCGTGAACACAGCCATCGATCTCAACTGCGATATGGGTGAATCCTACGGGGCCTACACCATCGGCGGTGATGCCGGGGTGGTAGCCTACATAACCTCTGCTAACATCGCCTGCGGGTTTCATGCCTCCGACCCCATGGTGATGGACCGCACCGTCCGCCTCTGCCGGGATAACAATGTCGCCCCGGGCGCCCATCCCGGCTTCCCCGATCGGGTAGGTTTCGGACGGCGGTTCATGGATCTGACCGCCGAAGAACTCATCAACGACGTAATCTATCAGGTGGGGGCCCTCCGTGGTTTCCTCGCCCGCTACGAACTGCCGCTCCAGCATGTAAAGCTCCACGGCGCCCTGTACAACTATGTGGCGACTCGGGAGGAACTTATCTTGAGGATCGCCGGGGCGTTACAAAAACCCTTCGACAATCCAGTATTTTTGACCCTCGGGACAACCAGGACCACGAAACTGCTGGAAAAATGCCGTCGAGAAGGCATCCGCCTGGCCCTGGAGGCCTTCCCGGACCGGCGCTACACCGATGCCGGAGAGCTGCAATCCCGCCGGGAACCCGGGGCGGTTCTCAAGGACCCCCGAGAGATTGCCCGACGGGCAGTGGCCATGGCGACCCGGAAGGGCGTGGAAAGCGTCAGCGGCCGTTGGCTGGAAATGGATATCCATACCCTATGCCTCCACGGGGACAACAAGGAGAGCATGGAGGCGGCGGCGCTGATCTACCGCTCCCTTCTCGATGAACAGATCCAAATACACCCCCTGGGCGTGATACTGCCATGATCGTCCAACGCTACACCGAAAACGCTCTACGGATCATCTTCGGCTCCGTTATCGATCTGGAGATCCACGAACAGGTCCGGCGGGCCTTTTTCATCTGCCGCTCCCTGGATCGCCGGGAAATCCTGGAGATCGTTCCCTCTTTCTGCGCCTGTGTAATCATCTATGACGAGGAACGAATTTCCTTCCCGGAACTCGCCGCCCTGCTCCAGGAGCGGCTGGCGGATCTTTCCAGCGTGGAAATGCCACCGCCCCGGATTCACAAAATACCCGTCCGCTACGGCGGCGAGTACGGACCTGATCTCTCCTTTGTGGCCGGCCATTGCCACCTCCGCCCCGAAGAAGTCATCGCCCGCCATACCGGGGAACTTTATACCGTTTATACCGTCGGCTTCACACCCGGCTTCCCATATCTGGGCACCCTCGACGCGGCCATCGCCGCCCCACGTCTGGAAACCCCCCGGACAAGGATCCCCGCGGGCTCCGTGGGCATCGCGCAGCGCCAGACGGGGATCTACCCTTTTGAATCCCCCGCGGGCTGGCAAATCATCGGCCGCACGGATGCCAGTCTCTTCGATACCAAGCACCCGCCATACAGCCTCATGCAAATCGGCGACAAGGTGCGCTTTTACGAGGTCCCCTGAACTATGGACGCCGCTGTCACCATCCGCAATCCCGGTCTCATGACCATGATCGTCGATCTGGGGCGCAACGGTTACAGCGATATGGGGGTCCCTTCTTCGGCCGCCTTGGACGGTTATGCCTGCCGGGCCCTCGCCGCCCTCTTGGACTCCCCGGACACCCCGGTGTTGGAAGTCACTGGGCCGCGGTTTGCCCTACGGTTCGACGCCGAGGTGACGTGCGCCATCACAGGCGCTCGGGTCAAGGCCTTTCTGGACGACGTCCCCTTGCTCCCCTGGGCTTCTTTCCGCGCTGGACGGGGAAGCATTCTCCGCGTCCGTGAGATCACAGAAGGCTTCCGCTACTACATCGGCTTTGCCGGTGGCCTCAAGATCGACCGGGTCATGGGCAGCTACACGACCAATTTGGAATGCCGATTCGGCGGCTATGAGGGACGGACGTTGATGGGCGGCGACGTCCTGTCGCTGGCGGCGCCGGGGCAACCGGATATCCGGATCTTACCCGACCACTTGATCCCCCCCATGGCCTCTCCTCACCGGCTCCGGGTCATCTCCGGGCCGGAGAGCGACTATTTCACCTCTGATTCTTTGGCTACTTTTTGGGACAAGGACCCCCAGGAACTATTTTCAACATCCAGACATCTTAACCGGACGGGCATCCGCATGAAAGGCAAACCCCTGTTGTTCCGGCCTGAGGTCCCGAAAAGCATCATCTCGGAAGGGATTCTCCCGGGCACGGTGCAGATCCCGGGCGACGGCCTGCCCATCGTCATGCTGTACGAAAGGACCATCGGCGGCTATGCCCGAGTGGCCACAGTGATCCGGGCCGATCGGGACCGCCTCGCGCACCTGCGACCTGGAGACATGGTTTATTTCGAACGGATAACCATCGAGGAAGCGGAGGCGTCATGGAAGGAAAAGAAGGACCGCATGGAAGCCTTTCCACTGTCGGGTAAATGAGGCACATGCATGTTACCGCGGCCGGCCGCGTCCAGGGGGTCGCCTTCCGCGCTTGGACGAGAAAGACGGCCTTGTCGCTGCAACTGACGGGTTGGGTGCGCAATCTCCCCAACGGCAGCGTGGAGGCGGTCTTCGAGGGGCGGGACGAGCAGGTGGAACTCATGGTCCGCCGATGCGCCGCCGGTCCCCCCTTGGCGGATGTAACGGTCATCACCACCCGGGAGGAAGCGTATCGGGGGGAGTTCACAGGGTTCGTCATCCGTTATGACTGAGGCGGTTCGCCGCCTCCGTGCTGCCGGATGGAGTTGATGGCGGTAGGCGAGTTGTGATTTCGGGGTCCGGCATGGCTCTTTTTTACCTTGACTTACCGTTTTCATCCTCGTATAGTTCGCAAGTTTTTTAGTCTGTAAACCGCGTCAAGGACGCACAAACATGAAGAAAAGGAGGAGTTCTATGAAGAAATTATTGTCAGTTTTTCTGGTATCAGTGGTTTTCATCTTTTTCATCGTCGCGCCCGCCGTCGCCAAGACGACATGGAACGCCAATTCCGTCTGGCCCCCGAAAAATAACCACAGCATCGGCCTGGAAGCATTCGCCAAAAAGGTGAAGACCGCAACCAACGGCGAGTTGGAACTGGTGGTCCATTCCGGCGGCGCCCTGGGCTACAAGGGACCCGAACTCCTCAAGGTGGTCCGGGACGGCCTGGTGCCCGTTTCCGACATGCTCATCAGCGGGGTGGCCGGGGATGAGAAACTCCTTCAGATCGTCACCCTGCCCTTCCTGGTCCGTAATTTCGACGAACTCCACACTTTGATCAACATTGCCCGTCCCTATTTCGACAAATCAGCCGAAAAATGGGGTCAAAAGATCCTCTATACCGCCCCTTGGCCCGGCGCCGGCCTCTGGACCAAGAAAGAAGTGAAGACCCTGGCCGACCTGAAGGGGCTCAAGACCCGCACTTATGACAAAAACGGCGCCCTGGTCATGGAAGCTGTCGGCGCCACGCCCCTGGCCCTGCCTTTCAGCGAGGTTTACACCTCCCTGCAGACCGGCGTCATCGACTCCGTCATGACCTCCTCCCCCACGGCAGTGGATGCCAAGTTCTGGGAGGTCCTCAAGTATTTCGAACCGCTGAATATCACCATCGCCACGGATATGGTCACCGTGAACAAGAAGGCATTCGACAAGCTCCCCAAGGCCCAGCAGGATGCCCTGGTCAAGGCCGGGCAGGAGATGGAGAAGATCATGTGGGCCGGCGTGAAGAAGTGGGACGGCAGCATGGTCGGCATCAGCAAGAAAAACGGCATCAAGGTGGTGGCCCCTTCCAAGAAACTTGTCGCCGACCTGGAAAAGATCACGGAGAATATTCGCGCCGAATGGTTCAAGACAGCCCCGCCCGAGGCCCAGAAGATCTACGCGGAGTTCAGAAAGAAGGTCAAACGCTAAGACGCAACTGCGGATAAAGCGGATAAGTCTATTCCACCTTTTTTGCAGGCATGAATCACCACCGGTGATTTTAGATCATGTGCAGGGACCCAGGAGTGAGGTCTTCGGGGTCCCTTTTCATTGATGATCATGAAAAGATTGATAAAGATAATCGACGCCCTCTCGGGGGCCAACGGCTGGCTGGCCGGGATCATGACCGTGCTGGCCCTAATCCTCGTCATCACCGAGATCGTCTGGCGGACGGGTTTTTCGAAGACCATCTATATCAGCGATGAGTATGCCGGTTATCTGATGACCATGCTCACCTTCTGCGGCCTCGCCTACACCCTCCGGGAGCGGGGTCATATCCGAATGATGATGCTCCCCCATTTCATCAAGGGACGGGCGCGCATAATCTTTGACATGGTCTGCTTCGTTGTCGGCTTCATTTTCTGCGTTGCCTTCACCTGGTTCACCTTCGTCTTTTTCTGGGATTCCTACGTCAACGGGTCCCGTTCCATGCACGTCTCGGAGACCTATCTGGCCGTTCCCCAGTTTTTCATGCCCTTGGGCGCCGCCCTCATGACCCTCCAGTTTTTCGCCGAGTTCCTCAAGGCGATCGCCCGGCTCAGAAACGATACGGAGGGGTTGAGGATCCTCGAAGAAAGCGACGAGCTGGGAAGATGAAAGAAGGGGCAAACTCAGGGGATAAACGGCA
>JAKQIZ010000056.1 GCA_029561465.1 Deltaproteobacteria bacterium
GATAGGACCCAGGGCGGCCGATCCTTTTCCGATAAAGCCGAAGCGCATCGGCGGAAGGGTTCTTTTCGACGTGAAGGATCTGGATGCATACCTGGACTCGTTGCCGGCTGCGTAGCCGGGGAACCTGGAATCGACTTCTGGCCCCTTGATGAAATTGCTTGCGAAATATAGACGAAAAGTCTATATGGCAGGTATGGAATCCCACGAACTGAAACAATGGCGGGAACGGACTGGATATTCTCAGGGGAAATTGGCCCGCATCCTGGGAGTTGATGTAATGACCGTTTCCCGATGGGAGCGTGGGATTATGAAGGCTCCTCCCTTTTTGAAATTGGCCCTGGCCTATATCGAATCGGAAGGAGAAAAAGTTTAAACAGGCAGTGAATCGAACGAAAAGGCAAAGAAAGGAGGAAAAGAAGATGGCGGTGTTTGCAGAATGTCCGGTTTGCCACAAAAAGCAAAGCGTAAGAACTAAGCTTTGCCATTGTGGCGAAGATCTGGACAAGGCGAAGCGGTCCCAGAAGGTCCGCTTCTGGATCAGCTATTATCTTCCCGGGAGAAAGCAGAAACGAGAGTGCATAGGTTTCTCCATTCAGGAGGCAAGGGATGCTGAAGGGAAGAGGCGCAGCCAGAAGCGGGAGAACCGAATCTTTGACATCAAGCCCGATGACAAGATGAGCTTCAATGAACTGGCGAAGTGGTATCTCAAACTGGAGAAAGTAAAATCAAAGGCCTATTACCCTACCCTGGTCATCAATCTCGGAAGCTTCAACAGCGAGTTCGGCGACGTGATCGCGAGCCAACTGAAACCGGCGGACTTGGAAAACTACCAGGCGAAAAGGAAGGCGAAGGGCTACTCGGATTCCTACGTAGACCAGGAGATAGGGGCCGCGAGAACGATGATTAACAAGGCATTCGACAACGACCTGATCAGCGGCGACGTCGTGAAGGTTTTCAGAAGGGTAAAAAAGCTGCTCAAGGATAACGCCAATGCGAGAGACCGGGTCCTGACCAGGGAGGAATTCGACCGGCTCATGAAGGCTCTCCCTCCTCACACAAGGGGTATCGTCGCCACTGGTTTTTATACGGGGATGCGGCGGGGTGAGGTTTTGAAGCTGACATGGGACAAGGTGGATCTGAAGAACTTGGTTATCAGGTTGGACGCCTCGGACACAAAGGACAGGGAAGCGCGGACGATTCCGATTTGTCGCGCCCTCCACGATGTGCTCAAGGACATCCCCGTGGCCATCCATGACAATCATGTGTTCCTTTTTAAGGGGAAGCCCGTCCGAGACATCCGAAAGGCTTTGAAAAGGGCTTGCCTCGATGCCGGTATTCCCTATGGACGAGGCGTAAAGGATGGGTTTGTCTTCCATGACACCCGCCATTGCTTCAATACAAACATGCGGAGATCGGGTGTTCCTGAGTCGGTTATCATGAAGATCACGGGACACTCAACAAGGGAGATGTTTCTCAGATACGATACGGTCGATGATGCGGATACCCGGAAAGCAATTGACCAATTTGAAGGCTTTCTGAAAAGTAATGACCAAAGTAATGACCAAGCCCCTGAAAATGAAAAGGAGGCTAACCCAGCTTCCGAGCTAACCCCCTGTTTTTCTTATGGTGCCGAAGCCGGGATTTGAACCCGGACAGGCATACGCCCACTAGACCCTGAACCTAGCGCGTCTACCAATTCCGCCACTTCGGCATATTTTATGGAGGTTGTTTTCTACACTTGTCATCGTCTCCTTGTCAAGCAAAATTGATCTTGAAAATAAAAGGAATCATGTTATGGTGGCGCCCTATGATAACCATCCGGCGACTTGAGGATATATCGGCAGAGCTAAAAGGCTCTTTTGTAACCATCGGCAACTTCGACGGCGTTCACCGCGGACACCAATACCTGTTTCAAAATCTGGTCCGGCAGGCCCGCAACGCCGGCGCCGGGGCGGTAGTCATTACTTTCGATCCCCACCCGAAAATGGTCCTGCACCCCGAACGCCGCCCCTTTTATCTGATTACCACCCTGGAGGAGAAGATCAAGCTCATCGCCACCCAAGGGGTGGACGGGTTGCTCGTCATCCCCTTTTCCCCGGAATTTTCGCGGACCACGGCCCAGGAATTCGTCTGCGATCTCCTCTGGGACAAACTGAGGATCAGGAAGATCCTTATCGGCCACGATTATACCTTTGGCCGGGGAAAGGAGGGCAACGAGGCCTTTCTCGTCGCTCGGGGGGAGCATTTGGGCTTCGCCGTGGAGGTGATGAACGCCTTCACCAGCAACGGGGACATCATCAGCAGCACTTTGGTGCGCAACGCCATCCTGGCCGGCGATGTAAAAAAGGCGGCGGCCTGTCTGGGCCGTCCGTACAATCTGGTGGGCGTCGTTGTCGCCGGTCATCGCCGGGGGGCCGGTCTGGGTTTCCCCACGGCCAATATCCAACCGGAGAAGGTTCTCCTGCCCGCCCGGGGCGTCTATGCGGCCCTGACCAAGCTGGCCGGCCGGACCTACCGCAGCGTCCTAAATATCGGCCTGAATCCCACCTTCGCCGATGAGCAGCTCTCCATTGAAGTGCACCTCCTCGATTTTAATGAAGATATTTACGGCCGGACCCTGGAGGTACTGTTTTGGGAACAATTACGGGAGGAAGTGAAGTTCAACGGACCCGCCGCGTTGATTGCCCAGATCGAGCGTGATGTCGCCCGGGCTCGGGAGCTCCTGCCTTGAAGATAAGGCCGCTGCATTCCTGGGATATCCCCCGGGGAAACGCCGTCGCCCTCCAAAACAACCTCCGAACACAGCTTGTCTTGGCCGATCCCGATCCGGCGGAGGATAGGATAACCTGCATCGCCGGGGCCGACATCTCCTATGCCCGTCACAGCGACCTGTTTTATGCCGTCGTGGTCCTGCTTTCCTACCCCGGCCTGGCGGTCCGGGAAGAGGCCCGGGCGATCGGCCGGGTATCTTTCCCCTATGTGCCGGGCTTACTCAGCTTTCGGGAAGGGCCGATCCTCTTGCAAGCCATGGAAAAGCTGTCCGTCGTCCCGGATGTGGTCATGTTCGACGGCCACGGCATCGCCCATCCCCGGGGCTTTGGGCTGGCGTCCCACCTGGGACTGTGGCTCGATCTGCCGTCGATCGGTTGCGCCAAGTCCCGGCTGGTGGGCGACTACCGGGAGCCTGGGCCGGATGCGGGGGAGGAAGAGCCCCTCGTTTTCAAGGGAAAGATTATCGGCATGGTGTTGCGGACGAAGCGGCGGGTGCGCCCGGTCTTCATCTCCCCTGGCCACCGGATCAGCCTTGCTCGGGCCCGGGATGTCGCCCGCTGGTGCTGCTGCGGTTATCGCATCCCCGAACCCGTACGGCAGGCCCATCTGGCCGTAAACCGCTTGCGCTTGGCTGGCGGGATCGCTAATGGCGAACTTCGCCGGTGTCGGTGATGAGTTTTTTCGGGAGCTTCAATACCCGTTTGAACATATTGAAGGTCTCCTCCGACAACCCCCGGAGGGGTATGGTCTGGACGGTGGGATTGTCCAGCGGTCCCTTGGCCTCGAAATATACGGTGAGGAGGCGCTGGTCGTCATCGGTGAGAATCCATCCGGCGATGGGAATCCGGCTGACCACCTTATCGACGGTCTGCAATGGCTGCAGGCCGACGGTGGCATCGATGGTGCGCCTCACAAGATCCGTTTTACCCATGCCCACGATGTTCATGGCGTCGCTATCCAGATAGAAATCCTTGGTGCTCGCCACGCCGTTTTTGATGGCCATCGTGGTGGTGATGCGTCGGAAAGTCATCCCTTCCGCCGTCATGTCCGGGAGACGGAGCCGGAGGATCTGAGATACATTGAGGAGGGAAAAGATCTTGGCCAGGACCGGGAATTTATTGATGGTGCCCGTTTCGACCTGCAAACGGAGGTTCCCCGCCAATGATTTCAGCAGCTCCTCGTCGTTGCCGCTGGTGGCTGTCAACTCCCCCTGGCCGGAAGTGGTCCCGGTGATCAGCCGGTCTTTGTCCACTTCCTTGAAGAGGTCCGCCACAGGCATGCCCTCGAACCGGAACCGGTAATGATGACGCGCCGGACCAGCGCCGGTGGAGAAGCGTGTTTCACCCGCGGCAGCAGCGCGCCCTTCCCGCAGACGGAAGGAAAGGTCGGCAAAACTCAGCACATCTCGTTTGTAGGTAACATGGGCCAGCAAATCCCGGATCGGAACGCCGGCCAGGTGTTTGCCAGCCCCCAAATCCTCCATCTGGAGGGCGGGGATCGCCAGGCTCCCCTGATAGAAGGGTTGAGGTGATTCCTTCCTCGTTCCGGCGAGCGAGAAGGGCGTCTTGCCGTACCTCCCCGCGAGGCGGGAGGTGGTGAGCGTGTCCCCCTCCCATTGGATGATCCCGGTGAGATCCTGAAGCCGGTGGAGACGCGCCGACGGTTTGAAGGCCGCCTCCTGTAAGGAAAGACTGCCCTGCCAAAGACCGCCGGCCGACTTGCCGCTCTTCGTATTGAATCTGATTTTCCCCTGGGCGAATCCGGCGGCCTCGTACCTGGTCAGAACGGGGGACAGAACCTTTAACTCCGGTAAGGTCACACGATTGGATTGCGCGGTAAACCTGACGCTCCGGGTGGAGGCGGCAAAGGGATAAAAGGCCGTGGCCTCGATCTCGAGGGGGGGGAGAGAAAAGAGGCAAGGGGTGATGTCCATTCCCTGTCCATCTATTTTTACCGTGAAATGGACCGAGTTGGCCCGGCCGGCTGGTTTAGCGAACCACTCCCCGTAGCTGTATGAGGCCGACCCCAGCTCCCACTCCCCGCGCACTTCGTAAGCCGCCGCCGGTCCCCGGCCGGTTAAGTTCAGCGTTGTCTGGCCGGCGAAGGAGGTTGTTCCCAGCGCCTTGTTCCCGAAAAGCCAGGCCAGCTCCTTAGTGGTGGGCCGGATGACGGCGGTGAAGGGATAGGTAGCCGGCGCGGGCAGGGTGTAATTATCGATCTTTCCGGTGAGTGTAAAGGGAGCGGCGCCGAAATTTCCTTCCATGCCCTGAAGGGAGAACTCCCGTTCCGTCAGGGTCAACTCCCCGTTGATCCCTTGGAAAGCGGGCGTCTGCTCCCCCAAATCGAGGCGGCCTTTCGTTACCTTCGCCCTGACGAGAAGGACGCTTGCCCGGTTAACTGTACCCCATGTCTTCAGCTCGCTCAGCCGCCCCCTGAGGGCGCCTGTCTCCACATGAAATACCCCCGCCCGGACATATTTGCGGATGAAGTTCCCGGTGGAGGCGGGAATGATTCCGTAAGGAATCAAATTCCCGTGCCTTTCCAGGTCGAAGTCCGCCACGGAGGTCGTCGCCTCCACAAACGGATCCGGGGAAAGGAGATCTTTGAGGGTCATTTTTCCCTGCACCTTAAGGCCGTCCAGGGCGGCTTCCGCACGGCTCATGACCACCGCGCCGGGCGTCCGGTGTACATCGCAGGTCAGGCGCAGCCTGGCCGCCTTGATCGTTTCGGGAAAAACGGGGGGATAGGCCAGCTCCGGATCAGTTATTTCCAGGGACCCGGAAGCAGTGAAATCGTGGCCCGGGCCGTTCAGGACGAGCTCGGCGGTCAGGAGGCCGCCGAGTTTCTGGAAGGGGGTCCACCGGCGATACCACGGCCAGGGACCGGCCAGATCGAGTTGTTCCGTACGCAACTTTGTCCTGATCAGGGAGCTGTCCAATATGTCCTCAGTCTTCTTCGCCAACCGCACCTTTCCCGCCAGGGACAGACGGCCGTCCCCGCTTTTTCCCGCCAGCGTGCCGGCGAGGGAAAAAGCGGCCGTCGCCCCCCGTTCCCAGCGCTCCAGATGAAAATCGATGGCCTTGATGACCAGGACGCCTTCCTTTATCGTCGTATCGACGAGGGTGATTTCACCCCCGGCCGCTGTTATCCCCCCCACATCCACCTCCGGAGCCTCGGTGGCGGTAAACAGGTCGGCGATGTTCCACCTTCCCTCCCGATCCCGGACAATCCGCATCCGGGGTTCTTCCAGGCGGATTTCCCGGACCACGAGCCTCTTTTCCAGGATATAGGGTAAAACGGCGATGCGGACGGCGATTTCCGCCGCCGAAGCGAAGGGCTCGGGGCCACTCTTCTCGGCGATTTTGACACCGGTGAAGGTCAGGGCCGGTCCGAAGCGGAAGGAAAGACGGGCGGATTCATATTGCAGGTCCCGTCCCAGGGCCCGGCGGGCGTAGGCCTCTATGGTCTGCCGGTACGCCTCCAGGTTCTGCAACTGCCTGAAGACATGGAGGCCCACAGCGGCCGCGGCGACGGCAAAGGCGAGGAGCATCCCGATGATCAGAACGGTTTTTTTCTTCGTGACCGGAAACAATTCCGAAACCTCCACATCGTGGCGAGGGGAAGACAATGGGAACAACCGGCTCCGTCAGGGTCAGTTTTTACTGAAGTAGATTTCCCCGATGCAGCCTTCGGCGTAGCTTTTGGTATTCTGTGAATTGATATAAAGCCGGACGCCGTGGGTGGCCCCCCGGGGCTCCCCGCCTTGGACGTCCCGGAAAATACGTTTATAGTCCTCGTAAACATTGCGTTTTTCCGTGTACCAGCTTCCCAGATGGTCGGTCTTGTTGCGCACGACGAGATAGCGGATCTTTCTCAGCAGGGGTTTGGGACTACGGACGGACAGTCCCTTCGGGGCTTCGTTGTCCCAGATATAGGTAAGGATCGGTGTGTTTACCTGTTGCGGGAAGCCTGTCGCCGGCAGGACCACGTAGATCTGCAGCACCTGGTCATCCGTGACGGATTTGCGGACATCGCCGCCCCGGGGGAGCCGGTTGGCCCGCCAGGTCCAATTCAGATAGGGATACTCCTTGAGATCCACCCGCACCTGCCTCTCGATGCCGAAACCGGAGCGGGGGTCGCTCTTCAGCTTTACGTAATAGGCATCGCCTTCCCGGATCAGATTGATGTTCGGGGTGCCGCTGTGTCTCATGAGCTTCCAGCCTTCGGGCACGCCGTTGACCAGACAGGGGGAACGGTATTTCGCCACCACCACGGATTGTTCCGGAATGGAATGGATCTCTCCCGCTGCCAGCAGGATCAGCAGCGCTGCCGGGATGATTATGGACAAAAGGCGTTTCGCGAACATCTCTCCTCTGTTTAGAATGCAGTTTCGGCGGTGCCTTTACCGTAGCGCCGGCCGTTTTAGCAAGCTATTTTTTTTCGTAAACCTGCATGATTTCAGAGCGGGTCACCACGGATTCCACCCGGGGGATGTAGGACAGAATGTTTTCCCTCCCCCCTTCTTCGCGGTCGATCAGGGCGATGACCCGGTCGACTACCAGTCCCGCCGCCCGGACCCGCTCGATGGCCGTGATCGTCGAGCCGCCGGTGGTGATGACGTCGTCGAGGACGACCACCCGTTCGCCGGCTTTTACGTCCCCTTCCAGGGCGCTTTTGGTCCCGTGGTCCTTCACGTCCTTGCGGACGATGAAGGCCTTGATGGATTTACCGTGCTGGTAGGAGATCACCGCCAGGGCGTTGGCCAAGGCATCGGCCCCTAGAGTGAGGCCTCCCGCGGCGGTGATCTCGGTGTCGGCGAGCATCCGGAAGAGAATTCCCCCGATGAGGTTCATCCCCTCGGGATCGAGGGTTGTGGGCTTGCAGTTGAAGTAGTAATTGCTCGTTTTCCCCGAGGCGAGGGTAAAGGGCGGATGATCACGATATTGAAAAGATTTGGCGATGATGATCTCGATGAGGCGGTCCTTCATCTGGGCAACGGTCATAGCGGTAAACGACTCCTTCCTGTTTCGGTTTCTTCAGCGCATCGTCGTAATGTCGGCGGGCGGGACGGCGTCGGGGCGAATAGGTCCCAGCGGTGAACCGCCTTCCCGGCGTCCGGCCCGGAGAACGGATGAACTCGCTGATTATTAATCCGTCTGTAGGCGTTTCTTTTCGTCTCCCATGAGCAGCCCGCCGATCACCCGTACCGCGTCGACACTGTCCCGGGCATAGGCGGCGCCGAAAGACTCCGCATAAGCGGCGGTGACCACGGCCCCGCCCAGGATGAACGGCACGGCAAGTCCCTCCCGGCGGGCGGCGCCGATGACGTCCGGCATGGCCGTCATGGTGGTGGTCATCAGAGCCGACAACCCCACGACCTGAGGGCGGTGTTTCTTCATCGCCGCCAGTATCTCTGCCGCCGCCACGTCTTTGCCCAGATCGATAACTTCGTAACCGTGGTTTCTCAGCATCAGGGCCACTATATTCTTGCCGATGTCGTGGATGTCCCCCTGCACCGTGGCCAGGATGATCCGCCCCTTGCCGGCGGGACGATCCGCGGAAGCCGCGAGCAGGGGTTCCAGACGGGCCAGCCCCCTCTTCATCGCCTCGGCGCTGGCCATCAGTTGCGGGAGGAAGTAGGTCTGCTTTTCGTAGTGTTCCCCTACCCGCATAATGGCGGGGATCATCTGCCTGTTCACCAGCTCCCCCGCGGCGACGCTGGCCAGGGCGGCCTCGATCAAGGCGACGATGTCATCCCGGTTTCCCTCCAGGATCGCTTGATATACCCGTTCCGCCGGGGTGGTTTCCTTTCCCGGCGGCGGCGGCGATGCCCCTTCCGACCCGGAGCCAGCCCCGGAAAACGCCGCAATGTAGCGGGCGGCCTGGCGGTCCCGGCTCATGAGGACGTCGGCGGCCTTCATTACGGCCTGCAACTCGGGGCCGGCGGGATTGACGATAGCCATGCTCAGTCCTACCCCCTGGGCCAGGACAAGAAAGGCGGCGTTGAGCCACTTCCGCTCCGGCAGTCCGAAGGAGACGTTGGAGACGCCCAGGACCGTCCGGCAGCGGAAGGTACGGGACGCCCAAGCCACCGTTTTCAGGGCCTCGACGGGGGCCTCCGGGTTGGCCGCTACGGTCATGACCAGGCCGTCCACTACGATATCCTCCTTGGTATAGCCGAAACGCCGGGCGGCCCGATAGACCTCCTGGACTATGGCGGCGCGCCCGGCGGCGGTGGCGGGGATCTCCCCGTCCGCAAGCGGCAGGAGGATGAACATCGCCCCATATTTCGCCGCCAGGGGCAGGAGCTTTTCCACTTTTTCCCGTTCCCCCGAGATGGAGTTGATCAGGGCCCGCCCCGGATAGAGGCGCAAGGCCGCCTCGATGGTCGCCACCTTCGGCGAGTCGATGACCAGCGGCAAGGCAGCGGCGGCCGTAACGGCCCGAATCACCTCCCGCATCGCCGGGGGCTCGTCGATGCCAGGTACGCCCACGTTGACGTCCAGGAGGTCGGCCCCCTGGTCTTCCTGCTCCCGAGCTACGCGGCGGACCAGGGACATTTTACCTTCCCGGAGTTCCTGTTGGAGCTGCTTCTTTCCCGTGGGGTTGAGCCGTTCGCCGATGACGAACAGCGGCTGTTTCCCCTCCAGCAGAAGATGGGTCCGGGCGGAGCTGACCGCAGCCAGGGAGCGGCGCCGGGGCGGTTCCGGGGACAATCCCGCCATGGCGGCCCTGATGGCGGCGATGTGCTCCGGAGTCGTGCCGCAACAGCCCCCCAGAAGGTTGACTCCGGCACCATGGAAGGGGATACCCCAGGAAGCGAATTCCGCCGCTCCCATATCGAAATGGGTTATCCCGTTCGCCAGACGGGGTAGGCCCGCATTGGGCTTGGCCGCCAGCGGTACGGTGGCATAGGGCTTCATGGCGGCGATCCAGCCCTGCATATCCTCCGGTCCGGCGGAGCAGTTACCGCCCACGGCGTCAGCCCCGAGACTCTGGAGGGTGATGAGGGCTGTAACGGGATCGGTGCCGTTGAGGGTCCGGCCGCTGGTATCGTATGTCATGGTGACGATTGTAAAATGGGCGCAGGATTCCTTCACCGCCAGCAGGGCCGCCCGGGCCTCCTGGATGTCCATCATGGTCTCGATGACGAAAAGGTCCACCCCGCCGGCGAGGAGGCCCGCCACCTGTTCCTTGAACACCGCCACTGCCTCCTCGAAGGGAAGGTCCCCGAAAGGTTCGATGAACCGGCCGGTGGGGCCGATATCGCCGGCGATGAGGGCCCCGGGACCCGCAGCCCGGCGGGCCAAGCGGGCCATACGCTCATTGACGTCCCGGACGTCGGTGAGCCCGTATTCCCCCAGTTTGAGGCGGTTGGCCCCGAAGGTGCAGGTGTAGATGATATCCGCTCCCGCTTCTCGGTAGGCCCGCTGGACCTCCTGGAGGACCTGGTGGTGCTGGGCGCACCAGGCCTCGGGGCAAACGCCGCCGGGCATCCCGCGTTTCTGCAGCTCCGTGCCCGTAGCGCCGTCGAGGATCAGGATCCTTTTTTTCAGCATCGCCTTGATTTGCTTTTTGTCCAATTCTTTCCTCCCCGCTTTTTGTCGCTCCGCCGCGCCTGCCTCGGCTGGGTAGTCCGTCCTTATAGCACGCCGCTTGAAAAAGGCAATAAAAATCCACGGGTGCCTGTGTTTTGGAAAGCTTTTCCGCTCCGCCGCACCGGGGGAGGACGGAAGCAGCCGTCATGGTTCACGGGGCGACGATGCCCGTTACGGCCGTCACCGATTTTTCCGGGACCATCAGGCAGGTCTTGGTGAGGGTCACCCCAAGCCGTTCCATCGGGAGTAGCCGATGGATAATCAATTGATTTTCCAAGACAAAATCTCCGTAACCCGGCGAGAAGCGGTTGGTGAGGAGAGCTTTCCCCTCCCGCCTGAGGGTCTGGCGGAAATAGGACATGATCCAGTCCAGAGCGGCATCAGTGATCTCGCTCGCCGCGGCGTCGAGCACCACGCCCCGGGTCGCGTTGCCTCCTGCCATGTCGGCCTGGATCGCCGCCACGACGTCGGCCCCGGCCGTGGCCCCCATGAGGAGCGTTTCCCCCGCGTCCTTGAGAAAGCGGGCAAGATTCCGGCTGGCAAAGACCGTCGTTTCGTCCAGAACGACCCGCCCCGGCGGTTCGATCCAGCAAGGCAGCCGCCGGGCCGTCCCCCGGAGGGTGATCAGTTCCCCGGCCTCGCCCAAATACTTTTCTATCTCCCTATGCCGGGCGGTATCGAGGCGAGTGGCGTTCCGGCGGTAGCCGAGGCGCCGATAGATGGCCGTTCGGGGCAGATCGACGTTTATGGACTGGAAAAAAAGCGGCGTCATGGAACACATCCCCAGCGGCGTACCAAGCGAGCGACGCGATCATTCATCATCGGGACTCCGAAGCCCATTGGCATATTCATCATGCGTAAACGATAGAATCTCCTGATCTATCTTCCCTGATCAACCCTTCGTAAACCAGTTCGACAAGATGGACATAGGTTTCATTGAGGGCCAGGAACTGGTCGAATTCGTTCAGCTCGGACCCGAAGATGTCCCGGGACACCGCGAAGGCGGTCTTGGGCCCCTCCTTTACCGACGTCAGGGTCAGGTTTTTTCGCGCGTCGTGGTGGCTCCGGATCGCTGCGATTCTTCCTTTGAGGTCGGCGAAGGGCCGGCCGTGGGCGGGATAGACCGTAGCGACGGACAGGGCTTCCATCCGGGACAGGGACGCCAGAAAACTCTGCAAGGGTCGGAAATCCGGGGCGAAGAGATTGGGGCTGAGATTGGGGGTGATCTCCGGCAGGACGTGATCCCCCGACAGGAGGATGCCCTCTCGGGGGAAGTAAAAAGAGAGATGATCGTGGGTGTGCCCTGGTGTCGGCAGGACCAGCATCTCCCTTTTCCCTATGATTTCCTTAGTTCCCCCTTCGTAGAAATGGGTGACGATGAAAGAGCTGCCAGCCTTTTTGAAGGTTCCCAGCAGGCCGCCAATGAAGGCGATGGCCTTTTCCGGTAGGCCATGACGGCGGCAGAAGAACTCGATACGGTCCAGGAAAGCCCTTTCCTCGCCATTCTGGGTCATGATGAAGGGCCGACTCCGCATAGACATGTGGATGGTTGCCCCGGAGAGATCCTGGAGACGGCCGGCCATACCGCAGTGATCGATATGATAGTGTGTGATCAGGATCCGTTCTATGTCCCGGATGTCTTTTCCGATAAGGCGCAGGGAATCGCTGAGATGCAGAAAGGTCTCCGGGGTGTTGAGCCCTGTATCGAACAGGGTGATCCGGCCGTCGTGGACAAGGAGGAAGGCATGGACGTGACCGAGGCGGAAGGGCATGGGCAGGGTGAGCATGTAGAAGTTGGCGGCGATCTTTTCCATGGAGGGTAAGTTTACTCCTAAAACCGGCGACGATCAAGACATCTTTTCAATAACTGCACCCGAGTTACTCTCTGATAAAGCGGCCCCGGCGGGGGGACGTGGGTCGCTTCTGTGCAACTTCACCCGAGAATGTAGTGCGGACCTTCAGGTCCGCCAACAGCGCAGCTAAAGCTGCGCACTACAATAATCAGTGACAGAGTCTCTTCCAAGTAATTTCGCTTCTGAGCAACTGCACTGATAAAGCGCCCCCAGGGAGCGTGAATCGCTTCTGACGAAATCGTAAAAGGGTTGATTGCCCCGCCTCCGCCGGCCGCCGTTCAGGGGAGGAGCCGGGCCGCCACGGCGTCGCCCATGGCGGCGGTGCCCACCAGGATTGCCCCTTCATGATGGATGTCTTTCGTCCGGTAGCCGTCCCGTAGTACCTGGCGGACCGCCGTCTCGACCATCTCCGCCTCTCCGGGCATGCCCAGGGAGTGGTGGAGCATCATGGCCACGGAAAGAATCGTGGCCAGAGGGTTGGCGAGGTCCCGGCCGGCGATGTCCGGGGCGGAGCCGTGGATCGGTTCGTACATGCCCCCCCGCTCCCCCAGGCTGGCCGAGGGAAGCATGCCGATGGAACCGGTTATCATGGCCGCCTCGTCGCTGAGGATGTCGCCGAACATGTTGGTCGTCACGATGACGTCAAACTGGGCGGGATGGGAGACCAGTTGCATGGCGCAGTTGTCCACGTACATGTGGCGCAGCTCCACGTCGGGATAGGCGCGCCCTTCTTCCGTCACCACGTCCCGCCAGAGCTGGGTGCTTTCCAGGACGTTGGCCTTGTCCACGGAGAGGAGACGCTTCCGCCGCTGCTGCGCTGCCGCGAAGGCCACCCGGGCGATGCGCCGGATCTCCTCCTCGGTATAGACAAGCGTATTGATCCCGACGCGCCGGCCGTTTTCCACCCGGACGCCCCGGGGCTGGCCGAAGTAGAGGTCCCCGGTGAGTTCCCGGATGATGAGGATGTCGATGCCTCGGACGATCTCCGCCTTCAGAGGTGATGCCTCGATAAGTTCATCATAGACATTCACCGGCCGCAAATTGGCGAATAGATTGAGTTTTTCCCGCAATCCCAGGAGTGCCCGCTCCGGCCGGACACTATAGTCCAGTCCTTCCCATTTTGGTCCCCCCACGGCGCCGAGAAGAACGACGTCACTCGTCAGGGCCAGCTCCAGACTTTCCGCCGGGAAGGGGTCGCCGCAGGCGTCGTAGGCCGCACCGCCCACCAGGCCGTAGGCCAGGGCGAAGCCGGCCCCGGTCTTTTCCGCCAGGGCATCCAGGACCTTCACGGCCTCCCGGACCACCTCCACCCCGATGCCGTCACCGGGAAAGACCGCTATTTTATTCTTTTTTTCCAATCAAAAACTCCTCAATCAGGATGGTCACGGGCGCTTTTTCAGGTACGCCATCAACCCTCCGGCGGCGATCAGCTCCTGCATGAAGGGGGGGATGGGTTCGATTTTGAGCTGCCGCGGATCTTTTCCCGTCACGGTGATCACGCCCGCGTCGCCGTCCACCTCGATCTCATCGCCCTCCTGGACGGCATCGTAGAGCGTCGCCGACTCGAAGATAGGCAGACCCGTGTTGAAGGCGCTGCGGTAGAAGATCCGGGCGAAATTCCGGGCGACGACGCCGGCGACGCCCGCCGCCTTGATGGCGATGGAAGCATGTTCCCGGGAGGAGCCGCAGCCGAAGTTTTCCCCCGCCACGATGATGTCGCCGGGGCGCAGCTTCTTCACGAAATCCGGGTCGACGTCCTCCATGCAGTGGGCGGCCAGAAAATCCGGGTCGGAACTGTTGATGTAACGGGCTGGGATGATCAGGTCGGTATTGACATGATCGCCGAATTTCCAGACTTTTCCTTTAAATCTCATATCTTGTGCGTCCCCTTGAGTTCATCGGGACCGGCGATTCTCCCCAGGATGGCGGAGGCCGCCGCCACGGCCGGGTTGGTCAGGTAAACCTCGCTGCCCGGGTGTCCCATGCGGCCGATAAAGTTCCGGTTGGTGGTGGCCACGGCCCGCTCGCCGTCGGCGAGGATGCCCATGTGTCCCCCCAGGCAGGCCCCGCAGGTCGGCGGGCTGATGACGGCCCCGGCGGCCAGGAAGATGTCGAAGAGCCCCTCGGACATGGCGGTGCGATAGATGTCCGGAGTCGTGGGGATGACGATGAGGCGCACATACGGTGCAACCTCCCGGCCTTGCAGCAGATTGGCGGCAATGCGCAGATCTTCGAGGCGGCCGTTGGTGCAGGAACCGATGAAGACCTGATCGATCTTGATGGAGCCGACCCTGCTCAACCCCTTGACATTGGAAGGCAAAT